>QIAL01000315.1 GCA_003225535.1 Acidobacteriota bacterium
AAACGTACTGGCCGAAAGTATGACCAGCAATAAATCCATGAAAGTCATTACCTTCCAGACTGAATCCCGTGAGGTCGTACCAGCCTCCCATGTCTTCTCCGGGAGCGGCCAGACCGGCGACCTGCCGGAAAACCTTCAGCATGCGATCGTCATCAAGATTCAGGAAGCGCGAGTGGTTTTCTTCGAACTGCCGCTTCATCGGTCCATCGAGCAACTGGACGTCGCCATAGGCAAACGTCGTGAGAGGTGTGGACACGGCTACTAGGCTCTTGTCGGAGGCGGCCCATGCTGGAAGGATGCTCCCGACACAGGCGCCCGCAGCAGTGGCACTCGTTGCCTTGAGGAACGTTCGACGATCTACTCCTGACGGCATATTTTGGGTCCCCCAGTGCGAGCAATCGTTTACTACAAATAGAGGCTAGGAGCCTTGTACTTTTTTGTCAATGAGTCGCCTCGGATTCTCTGCCTTCGACGGAAGATTTAGTCTAGTGCTGGACTGCGCTAGTAGGGCAGAACTTCAAACGAGCAAGAGGGGCGAAGTGCCGCTTCTCTCCTTGCGCTCCAAGCGTGCCAAATCGTATATTAATTCGGTTTGCGGGTAATCGTTTACTAGTATCCAAAATGCAGGCCGAGTTTTGTGTTGACTGGCCAAACTGGGAGGATGAAAACAATGCCGTCGAGACGCCAGTTCCTGCAACAGGCTTCTACCGCCGCTTTAGCGATGTCTTCCAGCACTTTCTTGGGGCGCCTTGTCTCGGCGCAGACATCTTCCGCAGATCAGCCCGCCCGCATTCTGATCGACGGTCGCCGCAGCATCTCTCCCCTTGACCGAAACTTGTTCGGCTCATTCCTCGAGCAGTTAGGGCGAGCGATTTATGAGGGGATCTATGATCCGGCATCAAAGTTGTCCGATTCGAATGGTTTCCGCAAGGACGTGATGCAGGAGGTGCGCACCCTGGGTGTTCCAATCATTCGATATCCGGGCGGCAACTTCGTCTCCGGCTACAACTGGCTCGACGGCGTGGGGCCGAAGCAGGATCGACCGCGAGTGCTCGATAAAGCCTGGGACTCCATTAACACTAACCAGTTTGGCACCAATGAGTACATGCAGTGGTGCAAGGCCGCGGGAACGTTGCCGCTCATGGGCCTTAATCTCGGAACCGGAACTCCGGAACAAGCGGCCGCGCTTCTGGAGTACTGCAATGTGGACAAGGGAACAGAGTGGAGCGACTTACGGCGGAAGCACGGCTATGCCGAGCCCTACGACGTGAAGTACTGGTGCCTGGGTAATGAAATGGATGGGCCGTGGCAGATCGGGCACATGACCGCAGTCGAGTACGGCATGAAGGCCCAGGATACGGCGCGCCAGATGCGCTATGTGGACCGGTCCGTGCAGTTGATCGCCTGTGGATCAAGCGGTCCGTTGATGCCGACTTATCTGGAATGGGACAGGGAGGTTCTGGAGCAATGCTATGAGAACGTGGACGGGCTGTCGTTGCATCGCTACCTCGGAAATGGCGGGGAAACAGGCGGGGACAGCGCTAAGTATCTGGCCATGAACCTGACGATGGATCGTCAGATTGCCGAAACGCTTGCTGTCTGCGATCTGGTGCGAGGGCACAAGAGGTCGCCAAAGAAGCTCTGGCTCTCCTTTGATGAATGGAACGTCTGGTATCGCGCGCGGGGCGGAGACGCAGCGGATGGGCACCGGAAAGAGGCGCCACATCTCCTCGAAGAGATTTATGACCTCGAGGACGCTCTGCTGGTGGGCGGAATGCTCAACACCCTGATGCGAAATGCCGATCGTGTGAAGGTCGCCTGTTTGGCGCAACTAATCAACGTGATCGCGCCCATCATGACCAACGAAAATGGGCTCTTCCGGCAGACGATTTACTATCCGTACGCATGGGCGCTGCAATATGCGCGTGGGAAGGTGCTGAACGTGTTGGTCGAGTCGCCCACCTACGACGTTAAGGGCCTGGATGCGGTCCCGTTCATCGATGCAGTTGCGACAACCGAGGATGGCAGGACTTCACTCTTCATTCTCAACCGGGACTTGTCGAAGGCTCATGCGATCGAAGTGGTCTGGGAAGACCAACCGCAGAGCCGCGTGCTGGATTCACTGGTGTTGACCGGGAGCGACCTGAAGGCCGTCAATGGTTTCGACGCGCCGGAGCGAGTGAAACCGCAGAGCTTCGACAAACCATCTACCGCAAACGGGCGCACAAGATTCGAAGTTCCGGCACGGTCCTACACCATGATTCAGTGGGTCGCATAAGCAGACTCGAACGGGGCGACGTTCAAAAAGCATTGGGCCACAGGAGCAAACTTTAACTTGGACAACACCAACTATTGCGGCGCAGGAGTTTTTCGTGATTTCGCGACACGGTTTGGCGTCGGAGTAGCCGCTGATCTTCTACTGCGAGCTAGCGCCGTAGATCGGCGGAGGACCAACCCCGTCACAAGTTCATAGTTGTGCCGTTCGGGTGAGGAAGATCCATCCTCGACCTCTTGCAATAGGGCATTGAAGGCAATCTTGGCCAAATCGTGTTGAGACATCTGAACCGTCGTCAGCGGCGGAATCGTGAACTCAGCCAAATGGATATTGTCGAAACCGACAACTGAGAGGTCTTCCGGTATCTTGATGTTTTGATCGTATGCTTCCCGCAAGACTCCAATGGCAGTCATATCGTTGGAGCAGAGGACAGCAGTCGGCGAGTCACTCAATTTGTTCAGTTCCAGAAGAGCATTCATCCCTCCCTCCATTCTGTGGTCCCCGACGACGATCAAATCAGGGGAAAGCCCGATCTCTTTCATGGAGGCCTCGAAAGCATCTCGCCGCGCGCCCGCGGATTTCAGGCGCTGTGGTCCTGCAATGAACGCGATTCGTGTGTGGCGCAGCGCAGCCAGGTGCTGGACTGCCTGTCGAATTCCGTTCAGATAGTTGATTCGGATATTTGCAATGCCTGGAATATTCGGTCCTACATCGACAAAGACGAGCGGAACCTTCCGGTCGCGAAGGTGTTCAATTAATGACTCCTCCATGCCGAAGGTCAAAATCGCAACTCCATCCACGCGGCGTTCAATCATCCTGCGAACCGACGATTCCATGCGCTTGGGGTCATGCACGGTAGACGTCAACAGAATCTCGTAGTTGTTCTTGACCGCCAGATCCTCGAATGTCTGAACAATTTCCGGAAAGAATGGATTCGTGATTTCGGAGACAATCAGTCCGAAGATGCGGCTTCGCCCAAGCACTAAAGCGCGAGCCTGGGTGTTGGGGTAATAGCCCAACTCGTCGACGACTTTCCACACTCTCTTGGCTAGTTGAGGATCTACCGTGGGAACACGGTTGATTGCTCGAGACACGGTGGCGGTGGAAACTTTCGCCCTCCGGGCAATCTCTCGAATATCCATGGAATTGAGTAGAAAAGGGGAAACGACTGCGGATAATCTTATCACGCCTGGTTGGCCATGGTAAACGTTTACCAGAAGGACCTGATCGAGGCTCGATCGCTAGAAATGCACGTCCGCCAGATTTCCGTCGAAAGTCACGTTCTTCTGAGCTCCAAGTACGTTCACAGAGATGTTTCTCCGCAAAGGCGGCAGCATGCGTGATCCGGGGGCAAGAGTCAGGGTCAGTGTTCTTGATGCGTCGTTCCAAATCAGCCTTGTTCCCATCCATTCACCCTTTCGGTAGTTGAAGGAACGAAATTGAAAGGGACTGATCCACGCTTTCGTCCGTGTGCTGCTTGACAGGTCCCAAGGGAAGGACCGTTCCAGCCGCTACATAGAGCGGTATTGTTTCGAGATCGACAGACCGCCTGATTTCACGGCCTCCTTCGAGGCGATCGTTCGTCCAGAAGTCATACCAGTTGCCACGCGGAAGATAGACGGAACTAGCAGTTGCTGCCTTTTCCGCTACCGGAGCCACCAAAATACTGCGGCCCCACAGATACTGATCGTTTCGCGCAACCGCAACCGGATCGTTGGGATAGTGCAACCAGAGAGCGCGCATCACGGGCATGCCCGTCGTGGCACATTCGCGGACGGCGCTGTACAGATACGGCAGCATTCGGTAACGAAGTTCGAGGTATTTTCTGCAGATTGGTTCGACCTGGGCATTGTGGAGCTGGCTCGCATCCGGCACGGAGGCGCCGTCGTAGTTGCGGACCTCAACCGGACCCGGGTCCCCAGTGTTCCAGCCCCAGGGCAGGCGAAGTTTCCATGTACGCCCGTGAGAGCGAAACAGAGTGCAGAATGCCCCGAATTGAAACCAACGTAGGTAGAGTTCAGCGCTGAACTCGGACGTCGGAACGAACCCTCCGATATCCGTACCCCAATAAGCAATGCCTGTGAGCGATGTGTTGATGGCGATGGGAACTTGGGTCTTCAGTGTCTCCCAGGTGGAATACACATCTCCGGACCATAAGAACGATGCATAGCGTTGCATCCCGGCGTAGCCGTTGCGATGAAGAGCGTAGGGTCGTTCGTTCGGCCGGTCGATCTGCGGACCTTCCCAGTGCATCTGGTTGCGCGCCAGGCGTGACGCGATATCCAGAGGATCGCCTTCGTCCGGCCACCAGCCATCGACTCCCGTGGCGAAGTCCTTGCGGTGCGCGTCCCAGTAGCAGTTGGCGTCCTCTGCGTCGAACGAACGCACGTCGCAGGGATCGTTGACTGTTCCGCGGAGCTTGTCTGTCAGGATCACATCGTGCAGGACGACCCGAAAATTGTCTTTATGCAATTGCTCGATCATCTCTTTGGGATCAGGAAAGACCTGGGAGTTCCAGGAGAATGATCCGTTTTCAGTATTCCAGCCTGACGGGCAGAATCCAGTTCCGAGGTAAATCAACGCGTCGCAGGGAAGTTTCTTCTCGCGAAACACCTTTGCTTCGGCGAGGATCTCCTCACGGCTGGCGAGGGTGCGATGGGATTGCTGATATCCGAAGCTCCACAGCGGTGGCATTTCCGCGTGACCGGTAATGCGCGCGTACTCGGCCATGATGACCGCAGGATCGAGAGAGTGCACAAAGAAAATGTCGAGGGCGGCGACGGTGAAATCGAATGTTCCAAATGGTTGGTGGAAAAACATCGCCCAGCCCTCGGTGCTGACGATCCAAGGGATCGGAACGCGTCCGCCGTGCGTTCTAAGACGATAACCGCCCTGTCCGCTGATCATGGGGTCCGTTGAGCCCCTGCGGTCGAATTGTGGTCCGCCTTCTCCGAGGCCGAGCAGCGGGGAGTTCCCAGTTGCAAAGGAGACATTGCCCTCGGGATCAACTTCAAGCTGCTGAATTCTGCCGCCTTTCCGAGTCGAAATGGTGAAGACAATGGGACTGGCAGAAACGTGAACGCTCAACTCTCCCGCCTTGAGTTCTTGGGGCGCCTGTTTGCCTCGCAATCGCGCGATGGGCTCACCCCATGACGTCTGCACAAGAGATCCATCCAAAGGAATTGGAGCCGTCTTACCATTTGTAATGGGCAATACGGACAGCTTGACCGTCGGTTCACTGATGGATGTGATCTGAATCTCCCGGTCGGAAGTGGACTCTTGCAGAAGGGTTTTCAGATCGGTCGCACCACGCGGCAAGCTGAGTGCCGCGGAGGTGGCGGCCAGATTCTTCAGCATTTGCCGGCGGTTCCAAGGTGCTTTCATGGTTTGAAAGTGCTCCGATGATGGAGTAATGAGTAAACGCTTACCGGAGGATTATAATTCCTTGGATCTCGCAAAGGGAGAAGCTAAACATGGCCGAGACGAAGGGAATATCGCGACGTCAGTTTGTGGGTTCTGCAGCCGCAGCGGCGGCCGTATCATCCCTGGCAGGTAAATCCGTTCTCGCCGCTGCGAGCGCGAAAGGCCCGACGCTTCCAAGCAGTGTGCTGCGCGACGATCCGAATTGGAAGGAGCAAGGCGTAGAAAATTTGGCAAAGTCTCCGCATGCCAAGTTGCACGACATCCCTGTGCATGCGGTGACGATCCAGAGCGGATTCTGGGCGCGGCGACGAGAGATCAACGTCACCAAGACTATTCCCAGCATGCATGAACTGCTCGAGGCCAACGGCCGCATGAACAATTTTCGTCGCCTGGTGGGGAAGAGCACTGCCCAACAGATCGGTCCGGTATTTTCCGACTCTGATGTGTACAAGTGGACTGAGGCGGTTGGATTTGTCCTGCAATCGGGCGACCGTCCGGAACTGCGGCAAATGGCGGAAAAGCTGATCGACGAAGTTGTCGCAGTTCAGGAGCCTAACGGTTATCTGAACACCTACTACCAGGAAGATCGCAAGTCACTGCGGATGCTACCCCAAACGCAGACCACCGGACACGAACTCTACAACATCGGCCACATGCTGCAGGGGGCAATTGCGTACTATCGCGCCACGGGTGATCGCAAATTGCTGGATGCGGGGATTCGCTTCGTTGACGATTTCTTGTTGCCCAATTACGGTCCGGCTCCGAAGAAGCCTATCGTGTCAGGACATCCGGAGATCGAGATGGGCCTGATTGAACTGTATCGCACGACCGGAGACAAGCGGCATCTAGAACTCGCGGGCTACGTTCTGCAGGGAGACAAGCGGATCGATCTGCCCGAGCGTCGAACCATTTACATGTTCAGCGGAACCCCTTTCACCACGCGGACAAAGCTAGAAGGACATGCAGTTCGCGCCATGTATGCCTGCTGCGGCGCCACCGATTACTACATGGAGACAGGCGACGACTCCTATTGGCAAACATTGAATCGTCTGTGGGGCGATATGACCTCGACCAAGATGTACGTCACCGGTGGCGTGGGATCGAGAGCAGAAGGCGAAGCATTCGGTGATGCTTACGAGCTTCCCAATTTCCGTGCGTACGGAGAGAGCTGTGCCGCGATCGGCAACATGATGTGGAACTGGCGGATGCTAGCCGTCACCGGAGACGCGAAATTCACCGATGTGATCGAACGAGCTCTGTACAACGGAATCAACTCTGGAATGTCACTCGACGGCGCGATGTATTGCTATCGCAACCCCTTGGCCTTTGACGCCTCCACCGGAGAAAAGATCCGCAATCCGTGGTACGACGTAACCTGCTGTCCTCCGAATCTTGAGCGTACCTTCGCATCGCTGCCGGGATATCTTTACAGCACCAGTAGTGACGGAGTCTACGTGCATTTGTATGAGAATTCGCAACTCGACTGGCATTTGGAAGATGGCACCGGCCTGAAAGTAACTCAGAAGACAAACTATCCGTGGGATGGTGGAGTCGACCTCGCCGTCACGCCTGCGCAGCCGGCGGAGTTCACGGTTTTCCTGAGGATCCCGGGTTGGGCGGACAACGCCGAAGTGAAAGTGAATGGAAAGGCGTGGACTGGAGCGGCCGCGGGAAAATATCTGAGCATTCGGCGCCGTTGGGCAGACGGTGATGTCGTTCGTCTGCAGGTTGCAATGACTCCACAAGTGCTTGCCGCCAATCCACGCGTGGCCGACGACACGGGACGAGTAGCAGTTCAACGAGGCCCGCTCGTTTATTGCCTCGAAGGGCTTGATCAGCCTCAAGGAGTTGACCTCAGCGACGTTGCTCTTCGGCCGGGGAAGCAAGCTGGCGAGGACTTCCAGAGTGAATTCAGAAAGGACCTGCTGGATGGAGTCATCGTGCTTCATCATCCGGGCCTGGCGCGTGAGAACAATGCATCCGGCACCACTCTCTATCCGCGATACAACGGAGAGTCCGTAAAGACCCGTCGCGTGGATCTCACGTTCATTCCCTATTACGCGTGGTCGAATCGAACGGCGACGGCGATGCAGGTGTGGACGCCTTTGCTGGCATCCTGAACTCGGCTCTGCCGAGTATTGCATTTCCTGGGTCTGGATAACTTCGGAGGCGGATCGATTGTTGCGCTGGAAAATTGCCGTACTGGTGGGTGTGGCGATAGCGATAAGCTATCTGGATCGTCAGACACTTCCGGTCGCAGTGAATGCGATCGCGAAAGATATCCCACTCTCGAACGTACAGTTCTCGACGTTGCAGTCGGCCTTTCTGTTTTCCTACGCATTCATGTATGCCGGAGGTGGAAAGTTAAGTGATGCTCTTGGAACGCGGCTGGGGTTCACGGTCATCATGATCTTCTGGTCGCTGGCTTGCGCGAGTCACGCACTCGCTCTGAGCTTTGGGATGCTGGCGGTAAGCAGGTTCCTGCTGGGCATGGGTGAGGGTGGAGGCTTTCCCGCCGCGACCAGAGCGGTCGCGGAGTGGTTTCCTGCACAGGACCGGGCGTCGGCCATGGGCATCATCAACGCCGGAACGTCGGTGGGAGCGGTGATTGCGCCGCCATTGATTGCGTTCACTCTTGGCTTTGCGAACTGGCGCTGGATATTCCTGATTTCGGGAGCACTCGGTCTTTTGTGGACAGCATGGTGGCGGCGCTCATATTTTGTGCCCGAGGCGCACGCTGATCAGGCCAACCGTCGCGAGATGCTAGGGGAGGGGGCTTGATCATCGCAAAATTCCTGAGCGATGCTGCCTGGTACTTCTATCTGTTCTGGTTGCCAAAGTATTTGTACGACGCGCGCGGCTTCGACACCAAGGCTGTCGGCACGTTCGCGTGGATTCCATATGCGGCCGCCGGGGTCGGATGCTTAGCCGGCGGCTGGTTTTCAAGTTACCTGGTGCGGCGTCAATTCTCGCTGGATGTAGCGAGAAAACTGGCTCTGGGGCTCAGTGCGGCGGTGATGCCGCTCATCATCCTGGTTCCGCACGTTGCCGTGTCTTGGGCGATTGCTATTTTTAGCGTGGCATATTTCGGACAGCAATCCTGGTCGACGCTGGTTATGGTCCTCCCTGCTGACCTTCTGCCTCGTGGAGTGGTGGGCTCCGTAGCCGGATTGGTGGGCTTCGGCGGAGCCATGGGCGGAATCGCATTCGGGCAACTGGTCGGCTATTTACTCGATCACGGGATAGGGTATCCCACCGTTTTCACACTGGCGGGAATATTTCACGTGGTCGCGTTCGCCGTGATTCTGGCCGCGATCCCAGCGTTTCGGCCTCAGGACGTCGAGCGCCGGTTGAGATATCAGGGAGCACAATGAAGATCAAAGAAATTCGGACACGAGTGTTTCGATGGCGAGGCAAGATCACTCCCCTGCCACCACACTTCTGCACGAATCCAATGGACCTGCTGGAACTGCCCCAGGCGTCGATGGGCACCTTCACCTTTCACGGCTGGCTCGCAGTCGAAGTCTTCACAGATGATGGGCTGGTCGGAATCGGAAATGCGGCTCTGGCTCCGCAAATCGTGAAACAAACGATTGACCTTTACCTGAAGCCGCTATTGGTCGGACAAAATCCATGGGACGTGGAATTCCTGTGGCAGCACATGTATCGCAAGACGTTGGCCTTCGGTCGCAAAGGCATTGCGATGGTAGCTATCAGTGCGCTGGATATTGCCCTGTGGGATCTGCTCGGCAAATCGGCCAGGCAACCGGTGTTTCGGCTGCTGGGTGGAAGGACGAAACCAAGAATTCCAGTCTATGCGAGTCGCCTCTATGCCAGCGAGTCCAACGAGTTGGCGAAAGAAGCGAAGCGTTACAAGGATGAGGGCTTCCGGGCAATGAAGCTGCGTTTTGGCTGGGGACCGGTTGATGGCGCCGAGGGTATGCAGCGCAATGTAAATCTGGTTCGCACTGTCAGAGAAGCCGTTGGAGATGGTATCGATGTGATGGCTGACGCCTACATGGGATGGACGCTCGACTATGCGAAGAGAATGCTTCCACTACTGGAGCCATTTCATCTGCGCTGGCTGGAAGAACCAGTCATTCCTGACGACATTCAGGGCTACGCCGAGTTGAAATCCTATGGCGAGATCCCGATTGCAGGAGGGGAGCACGAATTCACCTTGTCTGGTTTTCGGGATTTGCTGCAGGCGCGCGCGGTGGACTATATCCAATTCGACACGAACCGGGTCGGAGGCATCACGCAAGCGCGCAAGATCGCCGCGCTCGCCGAGGCGCACGCGATTCCCGTCATTCCGCACGCTGGGCAGATGCACAACTATCACGTGGTGATGGCGAGCTTCAATTCTCCGATGGCCGAATATTTCCCAATAGTGGATGTGGAAGTCGGGAACGAATTGTTCTGGTATCTGTTTGCTGGCGAACCGAAGGCGAAGGATGGCTATATCGACTTGGCGGACGATGTGCCCGGCTTCGGCCTCACCATTGACGAAGCGAAGTTGCGAGACTTCGAGATTCTTGAATAAGGAGTGAATCAGATCTGATGACTCGGCTCGTGCAATTGAAAAAAGGCCCCGTGCGCCGGGTTGCACTGGTAGAAGAACCTCATCTGCGAGTGCTTGATGGCTGCGCTTCGGTTTACGAACTTGCGAAATCGGCGATCCTTGGTGGATCCAAGCTCGGTGATCTCGTAAAGAAGAGGCTTACATCCGAACGACTGGAATACGATCTCGTGTACAGCGGCAAATCCGAGTGGCAGATGCTGCCGCCAATCGATCATCCTGAAGAGCCCACTAGGTGCATGATCTCGGGAACCGGGCTTACTCATTTCGGCAGTGCACTGGACCGGCAGTCGATGCACGCTGTAGCCACGGACGAGATGACTGACAGCATGAAGATGTTTCAGTGGGGTAAAGATGGAGGTCGACCAGATCCGGGGCAGGTCGGAGTTCCTCCGGAGTGGTTCTACAAGGGGACCGGGACAACGCTGCGAGCACACGGGCAAGCCCTCGAAATTCCCTGGTACGCAGAAGACGGCGGTGAGGAGGCGGAGATTGCAGGCCTCTATGTGGTCGGCCCGAATGGAACCCCACATCGTGTGGGAATGGCCGGAGGAAACGAGTTTTCAGACCACCGCTTTGAAAAAACGAATCCAAGTGGAAATCGAACGTGAGGGGCGTATTCTCTGGTCGGGAACCTTCCGCACGGGCGAGTCGGAAATGTGCCACAGCTTGCGGAATCTCGAGCATCATCACTTCAAGTTCGAAGGTCACCGCCGGCCGGGTGATGTGCACGTGCATTTCTTCGGAACCGACTGCCTGAGCTTTGGAGCTGGAATTCGACTGGAAAACGGAGATATGATCCGGGTTTCATTTGAAGGATTCGGGCGGCCGCTCCGCAATGTGGTTCATGTGTCCAAATCGGAGGCCGTGCCGATCGAAGTGAATTCGTTGGGGTGACAAGAGCGAATGTCAAAACCACGCGTCGCAATCTTAGGCTTGGGAATCATGGGTGGAGGGATGGCGAATCGTCTGCTCTCCACGGGATTTCCGGTATCGGTTTACAACCGGAGCCGTGAAAAAGCAACCAAACTCGCCGGTGCCGGCGCTTTCGTGGCGAGCACTTCACGCGAGGCGGCTGCGCGATCCGAGATTGTGATTGCTATGGTCGCCGACGATGCCGCGTCCCGCAATATCTGGCTGGGGAATGATGGAGCACTCGCCGGAGCGGTCCCCGGATCGCTGTTGCTGGAATCGAGCACGTTGTCGGTCGGCTGGGTGAAAGAGCTCAATCGTGCGGCCGCCGAGAAGCATTGCGAGTTTCTAGATGCGCCCGTGACCGGAACCAAGCCTCACGCCGCAAACGGCGAGTTGTTCTTCATGGTCGGTGGGTCGTCGGCAGGATTTTCACGCGCTCGCGAAGTTCTATCGGCATTGGGAAGGGAAGTCTTGCATCTTGGCCCCACCGGGAGCGGCGCACTGATCAAGTTGATCAACAACTTCGTTTGCGGGGTAGAAGCTGCAGCTTTTGCGGAAGCCATGAATTTGGTGAATGCTGGTGGTCTGGATCGCGAAAAATGCATCGCCATCCTGGGAAATAGTGCGCTGGCCAGCCCATTGATCAAGAGAATGCTGACCAGCATGGAATCAAACGACTTCACTCCAAACTTTCCGCTCAAGCTCATGACGAAAGATATCGGTTACGCAATCAAGGAAGCGGAAACCCGCGGCGTTCCGCTCGAGACAGCGGTGCCCGCACTGGAAGTCTTCAGGCGCGCAATAGAGAAGGGTTTAGGCGAGCAAGATTTCTCAGCCGTCATAAAAGCACCTTCCAAGAAATGACTTCATCCATGTCTGAAGGGACGAGCGCTTGCGCCATGGCAACGAAGCATCTGCGATTGCACGAGAGGTCGCTCAAACTCCTCTGCCACTTCCTAATTACGACAGCCTCAGCGCAGCGAGGATAGCTAACCGCATCGCCCTTCTGAAAACGATAAAATGGCTTCATAGCAGGAAAGCTAGCGGCCTCAACGCCGAAATATCCGGCGGTCCCTTGGGCGTTCTGAGGCCAAAAATCGCAGTGATTCCGCCGGAGCGGCGACGCACCTGCCGAAGCCTATCGAATCGTCAAGGTTACATGGGTGGAATGCACAAGACTTCCGCTCTTTCCTCGAATCGTGAGCTTGTAGATCCCAGTCGGTGCCGACTGCCCGATTTGCAGGGTCAGGACAGAGGTGCCGGCACCCGCAATCGACGACGGACTAAAGGCCCACGACGTGTGCGTTGGCAAGCCGATCACACTCAGATTTACAGTTCCTGTGAAGCCCTGCAATGCGGTGACCGTGACCGTAAGTTTTTGACTTGCACCGCGGTTAATGGTCGCGCTCGATGGGGCCACAGAGATAGAAAAGTTGCCCATCGCGGCGGAAAGAGCACGCACCAAGTCTAACCGGCCGTGACCCATGTTGGGGCCGACATAGACCGCATGAGCCACATCAGTGGCGGCATGTGATTCGTTGGTACCGGGTTTCAGGTTCAATAAAAGTGCAGCCCCTCCGGAAACGAAGGGCGTGCTGAATGAGGTTCCCCAGCCAGCGGCGTAAGTGCTGAACGGGTACGTCGTGACAATCCCTTCTCCAGGTGCGGCGACCCAGACGACTTGGTTGCCATAGTTGGAGAAGGAAGAACGCGTATCCAGGTCGCTGGTTGAGGCGATACCCATGACATCGGTTCGGATCGCGGCAGGATAGACAACCTCCTCCCTGCCGTCATTCCCTGCAGATGCTGCACAAATGATGCCGGATTTGTTGGCCTGATTCAGCGCGGACGACAACTCTGTGGAACTCGTCATGAGATCGAAACTCATGTTGATAACGTTTGCGCCGTTCTGATTTGCGTAATAGATCGCGCGCAAGATGTCAGAGAGGTTCCCCGTTCCGGCGGAACTAAAGGCTTTGAGTGGCAACAAGTGTGCTTTTGGAGCCACCAAGTGGATGACACCCATCACCATCGTGCCGTGGCCAAATGCGGCATACTTTGGATTGGTGTCGAGGATAGTTGCGGCCCATCCTTCCAGGATGGCCGCGCTTTCTTGATTGACGTTGGCAGGCGGACAGTTCGCGGGCGCGCAAGGGGGCGGTAGATTGGGAAAGTCGGTTGGAGACAAGTCGTTGAGCTCAGAGGCACCAGACCGATTGCGGGTAAAGTCGTAGCCTTGGAGCAGCACACCCGCGAACGCTGGATGATTGGGATCAACGCCGGTATCGATGTCGGCGACGATTCCGCTGCCGGCAACGCTAAACTGATGTTGAGCGGTCGCCACGCGAACTATTTGTGCGGCCGGTTGAGTCACGTAGCCATTCCAAACTTTTGAATTGTAGTACGTGACAAGAGTCGACTCAGAAAGGGCGGCTGGTGGCGTGGTCACGCTGTTCAGTCCGCCAAGGAGACTGACGAGCTGGTCTACTTCCGCATCTACGATACCCGGAAGCGAGCGCAAGATATTGAGGATGATGCTCGCGTTCAGCGGTGAGTTGACGAGGAAGAGTTGGTTCAGGGGATCTCCCAGGCTGCCGACTACAGAACAGATCGGGAGTGGCAGAGGATTGCAGAGCTGCTGAAGCCCCTGGAGACCGAGGGTCGTCCGAACGATGATTCGGCTGTCGGCCTTGGCTGGTGCAGTCCAGAACATTACGAATAGCACCGCAACAAGCCACGTTCGGTTCCTTAGCACGTCTTTGCATCTTGTGCAGTAATTTCGCATCTTTATTTGCTCCTGGCGCGCCCACATTAGGTTCTCGCCGAGGAATGCCTTTGGAGTCCGCGAGTTAATTGCGGGAGAGGTTACTTCCAGCTCCTCGGGATTTCCCTTTGTGATTCAGAAAAGCCAGTCCCTCCTCCAAGTCCAGGGCTGTCGCCACGCCTTCGAGATTCAACCCCAACTGGACCATGGCGAAAGCTACCTCTGGTTGGATACCGACGATCACGGTCTCGGCTCCGCGCAACCGGATCATGTACGCAAGATCTCGGAGCGTGCGGGATGCGAAGGAATCCATCACATCCAAGGCGGTCACATCTACGATGACTGCGTGAGAACGAAACTCCCCGACTCGTTCGACCAACGCATCCCGCAGATGGGTCAAATCCGCATCCGTCAGGGCGGCTTGGACCGTGGCGATCAGGTAATGCTGCTGTTTGAGAATAGGAACTTCCATTGCTAGCTTTTCCTATGCCTGCGGAGCCTCTTCCACAATTGAAATCACCTTGTAGCCCAAAAGCCGCTCTGCTTCCTCGATGCCACCTTGCAGGTCGCCTACAGTGTGCATCTTCCCCAAATCCACGCCGATTGTAACCAGGGTCTGCGCAATTTCCGGCGACAGACCCGTGACGATCACCATTGCCCCGAGAAGCCTCGAGGCTTCCACGGTCTGGACGAGATGGCTGGCAACGACGGAGTTCATGGCGGCGACGCCGGTAATGTCAATCACCACAACCTTGGCACGGTTGGTCCGGATCGCCCGCAGAAGCTGCTCCGTCAATTGGCGAGCGCGATGGGGATCAATCGCTCCAATGATAGGAAGAATGAGCAAGCGTTCGCGCACCTGCAAAACAGGAGTTGAGAGTTCACGAATAGCCTCCTGCTGCTCGCGAATGATGCGTTCACGTTCCTGCACAAAGCCCACCGCCACGGTGTTTGCGATGCGGTTGGCGGCGGGTTCATAAGCGTCCAGAATGCTGTTCAGCTTATCGAAGTCATCCTGATATTTGGCAAACAACGAGCGTGCGAGGACATCACGCAGCAGCAAGACGATCCCGACAACTTCGTCTGTTTCTACGCCTCGTGGAATCACGCGCTCCGATAGATTGCGGGCGTAAGCTTGCAAAGCCTCAAAGGTCCCAGTCTCCACCGCTTCGACGTAATTGTCATAGACGGAGGTGGCCTCGGCGAAAATCTCTTCCTCGCTCATTGCCGTAAGCAATTGCGCCTCCTGGATGCGGCGGGCCCATTCCTGACGAAGTTGGGTGCGATTTTGGCGGAGGTGAGCGACCAATTCACGCAACAACGCCGCGGTAAACTCAGTGTCTTGCTGACTCTTGAAACGGGGAGAAACGTTGCTCTTCACAACGACTACCATGACAACCACCTCCTGGCGAAATCGGGCAATCGAGTCAAATCGCAGCCGCCGGACGTCAGCAATCAAAGAAAGCGTGACATGCCACTCCACGCACACCCCGTGCAGTCAGGGGAGTTGAGCCTGTGCGAGAAACTACAGTAGTTATCGACCCAGATCAATTGGGAAGGTCCTTGTAGGTGCAAAGGAAAAACTACCGAGTTGTGCGTAGGGAAGAGACCCTAACTACGGAAGGCACCCATACGGTAAAAACTGTATTGTGCCGACAAAGGGCAAATGGCATCAATGCTGGACGAGCATCGTTTGTTAAGCAAGTGCTTCGCAGTTTCACTAAGAGTAATATCCTCGCCTCTTTTTTTCTTAGGTCATGTTCCGGTGCGAATATTGATTGCTGACGATGTCTCTACGGCACGTGTATCGTTGCGAAAGCTTCTGGAGAGTCACTCAGGATGGCAAGTATGTGGCGAGGCAGTCAATGGATGGGAGGCTATCGAGCAGACTGAACGTCTCGCGCCTGATCTTGTGATATTGGATTTACGCATGCCGCTTATGAATGGCTTCCAGGCAGCGCGCGAGATTTCTAGAGTCAACCCGCACCCTCCGATGCTCCTGATTACTTTTCAGGCATTGTCGCGGAGTCATCTTGAAGCGGCTCGCAGCGCTGGCTTCAGCGGAGCCGTTAACAAAGGCTGCGGTCGTGAGATTTTGGCGGCCGCGGAAGCGGTCCTCAACAACCAGGCGTTCTTTCACTTGCAACGATCCGTTCGCATTGCATGAGAATTGGGGCATGTGCTCGTTTCTGATGTCCGCGACATGGCGCGCATTCTCGAAGTTCGGAATCTTTCTGTTGGATACCTCTCGCAGACGGACGAGATGTGCCCCGCTATTGTGAATGTTGGTTTCGACATTGGGCCGGGGGAAATTCTGGGCGTGCTCGGAGAGTCGGGATCGGGGAAGAGCACTCTCGCCGCATCGATTCTCCGTCTGCTCCCGGCCAATGGAAGAGTTCAACAGGGGATTATTCGATTCGAGGGGCGCGATGTGGTGCAGTTGGACCGTCGAGAGCTTGAGAACATTCGTGGTAGGCGCATCGCCATGATCGATCAGGAGCCCTCAATTGTGCTTCACCCGACCATGCAGATCCGCGATCAGGTAGGCGAGATTCTGCGCCGGCACGAACGTTTGCCGAGACGATTCCGGCGCGAAAGGACGGGGCAGATCCTTGCGGAGCTATTTCCCACAGAAAGCGAAAGGATCGCAGACTCGTATCCCCATGAATTGAGCGGCGGACAGCGGCAACGCGTGCTGATCGCACAAGCGATTGCTTGCCGGCCATCCCTGATCGTTGCCGATGAACCCACGGCATCTCTCGACGCCACGACGGAGCGTGAGATTCTTGCCGTCCTTTTGAGCCTGAGGCAGAAGTTCGGGCTAGCGATCATTCTGATCACCCACAGCCCCTTGTTGCTTGCAGGCGTGGCAGATCGAGTGCTCGTTCTTTATGCGGGGCGGGTCGTAGAAATCGGTCCAACGACCCCCGTGCTCGCGTCGCCTCTGCATCCATACACGGGCGCTCTGCTGCAGTGTTTACCGCAGCCCCTTGGACGTACCGACCGAGGCAAGCGAAAGACTAAGCTGCCCGTGATCACAGGGGACTCACCCGGCCTTATCTCTCTATCTCATGGATGCCGATTCGAGCCACGGTGCCCGGATCGATTTGAGACTTGCAGACAGCGCGAACCACCGGCCGTGTCCGTTGGCAACGGACGGACAGTTTCTTGTTTTTGCTTTGGCGGCTGATACATGGACGGGCGCACGCCTACGCAGCCACTTATAAAGGTGGAAAATCTCGTGAGGTGTTACCGGAGCGCAGGAGGCCTGGGCTCGGGAGCCTTGGTGTCGGCGCTCAACGGCGCCTCTTTGTCGATCGATTCGGGCACCACGCTCGCGCTGGTCGGCGATTCGGGCTCTGGCAAGAGCACCCTGGCTCTGTGTCTGGCATGTCTCGAGCGTCCCACATCGGGAAGAATCTGGTTTGAAGGACGCAATGTTGCAGCGCTCGACGAGAAGGAACTGCGCATTGTGCGTCCGCAAATCCAACTTATTTTTCAAGACCCCGCGCGCTCCATCAATCCACGGTTTACGGCCTTGGAGATTTTGACGGAACCACTAATAGTGCAGCGGAAATGGGGACAACATCATGAGGTCCGCGAGCGGGCCGTCCAGTCTTTGGAACGGGTGGGCCTCCATCGAGAGATGTCCACCCGGCGAGCTCGCGAGTTCAGCGGTGGGCAGAGACAAAGGTTGGCAATCGCTCGGGCATTGATGCTTGAACCGAGACTCTTGATTCTCGATGAGGCCTTGTCTGCATTGGACTGTTCCGTGCAGGCGCAGATCGCCAATTTGTTGTTGGATCTCCAATCCTCGCTCGGTTTGACGTACCTATTCATCACACATGATCCAGTAATGGCTGCGCACCTGAGCGATGAAGTGGCGCTGATGGACCGCGGCCGGATTGTGGCACAAGACGTTCCCGAGAAAGTTTTGTGTGGGGTCCGACCAGGAAACCAAACGGAGCTTCCTCAGGCCGGCAATGAGATCAAGGACCGACCCTCGCGTAGCTTCACGTTTGCAATGCACTTTTTGTTTCGCCGGCTGGCACACGCCGTTGTTCTCCTGTGCGGAGTATCGATCCTGTCCTTTCTTTTCACATCGCTCGCACCCGGCAGTTATTTCGACGAGATGCGTTTGAATCCCCAGGTCAGTCTCGAAACGGTCGCAGCCATGCGCGCGCAATATCAAATCGATCAACCGTTGCCAGTGCGCTATGCGCGTTGGGTAAGATCTGTCCTGCACGGGAACCTTGGCTATTCCTTTTCCTACAACAGCCCCGTCGGGCCGCTCGTGTGGGTTCGAGCCAGAAACACGCTCTTCTTGACGCTAACTGCCACGCTTTTCGCCTGGGCCCTTGCTTTGCCTCTCGGAGTCTGGAGTGCGCAGCACGTTCGACGTCTCCCGGACGTTTTGATCTCCTCCACAACGGCAGGGCTCCTCGTAATTCCCGATCTTGCCCTCGCGCTAGGCTTGCTCTTATTCGCTGTGCGAAGCGGATGGTTTCCGACCGGTGGCCTGGTCTCGATCGGTTTTGAGGTCCTATCGCCGACAAATCGGTTGCACGATCTTGCCCGGCACATGTTCTTGCCCGTTCTCGTTTTGGTTTTGTCATTTTTGCCGCTGCTGGTGAGGCATGTGCGAGCCGCCATGGTTGGCGTGCTGGGTGCGCCGTTTCTGCGCGCGGCTCGAGGTCACGGCATTTCTCGCCGCCGGCTTCTGTATCGATATGCTCTTCCCGCGGCGGCCAATCCGCTGATCAGCTTGTTTGGGTTTAGCATCGGCGTGCTCCTAAGCGGCTCATTGCTGGTGGAAGTCGTCATGAGCTGGCCCGGCCTCGGTCCGTTGCTCATAGAAGCAATACTTTCCCGTGACCTGTATGTAGTGTTCGGTGGCATTCTTCTTTCAGCACTTTTCCTCGTGGCGGGGAATTGCATCGCGGACCTCTTTCTCTACCGAGCCGATCCGCGGATCCGTAGGGAGGCCGTCGCACCATGACCGGCTATCGCAAACTTGACAAATGGCTCGGCGTGCTCGTCGCACTGCACGTCGTCATTGCCTGCGGTGGCTTTTTTGCGCCCTACGATCCGGTGGAACAGGATCGGGAGCATTCTTACGTACGTCCGATGAGACTCCACCTTGTGGACCGGCAAGGCAATATTCACGTGCGTCCGTTCTTTTACCCGCTCCGCCCAAGCGAAGGCTCGGTCAATCAATATGACGAAGACACGGGCCGACCAATCTCGCTGAAGTTCTTCACGTCTGGCGCCAGCTATAAATTGTTGGGCTTCTTGCCTGTCCGCCTACACCTGTTTCGAGCCGACGGAGCTCGGATTTATTTGTTAGGTAGCGACGGCTATGGCCGCGATCAACTTTCCCGAATTCTCTACGGCGGGCAAGTCTCGCTGCTCGCCGGGTTGCTGGGGGCTGGCATCACACTTTCCATTGGCCTGGGGATTGGTGCGGTAGCGGGCTATTACGGTGGCTGGAGAGATGACGTACTGATGCGCCTTGCCGAGTTGTTCCTCGCGTTGCCATGGCTCTACCTGCTATTTGCGCTGCGCGCGTTTCTCCCTCTCGCCGTCAGCCCGCTTGAAGCTTTTCTTCTGATCGTCGTCGTTATCGCGACGGTCGGCTGGGCGCGTCCGGCACGACTCGTTAGAGGCGTAGTGTTGTCCGCGAAGGAGCGGGACTTCGTGCGCGCAGCGCGTGGCTTCGGGGCGTCAGATAGCTACCTGTTTCGGCGGCATGTTTTGCCGGAGACTTCAAGCGTGTTGCTGACGCAAGCGGCGATTCTGATCCCGCAATACGTGCTGGCTGAGATGACCTTGTCATTCCTGGGGCTTGGCGTGCCGGAACCCGTGGCGAGCTGGGGAAATCTGTTAGCAAATCTGCAGCAATACAGCGTGCTGATGTCGTATTGGTGGATGTATTTGCCCGCTTTGGCCGTGGCGCCATTTTTTATGGGATACCTCGGCCTTGCCGCTGCCCTAGAGGAGCGGGCGGATTCGCTGAAGATGGGTAGTTGGAGTCGAGAGGTATAGGGTGAGAAATCATAGTGCAAATTCACGTCGGGGTCTAAGGTGGCTACGCCTCGTTCTCGTACTTGCGGGGACCGTCAGCGTAATTGCGGCTGCGCACTCCCAACAAGGGGCTCCAAGAGAAGACTTGCTCGCCCTATCCGGCGAGCCTGGGCGCGCTGGGGGGCGTCTTGTGGTTTCATTGCGCGCGGAACCGAAAACGCTGAACCCAATACTCGCTCTGGACGCGCCTTCGCGGGAAGTCATCAGCGCCATGCAGGCGGACCTCGTTCATATTAACCGCTCGACGCAACTTACGGAGCCGGCCCTTGCAAAGTCCTGGGAGGTCTCTTCTGACGGCCTTGAGTATACGTTGAGGCTGCGGCACGGGTTGCGTTTCTCTGACGGTGAACCTGTCGACGCCGACGACGTAGTGTTCACTTTTCGCGTTTATCTAGATGAAAGCCTGCACTCTCCCCAACGGGACCTCTTGATCGTTGGCGGCAAACCCATCGCGGTTCATAAAGTAGATCTGTACACGCTGGTATTTCGGCTTGCACAACCCTACAGCGTCGGCGAGAGAATCTTTGATTCATTGGCGATCTTGCCTCGCCACTTGCTGGAAAAACCATACCTGGAGGGGAAACTTGGACAAGTGGGATCGCTTTCTGCGCCGTCCAGCCAGTGGGCAGGGCTCGGCCCGTTTCGCGTGAAGGAATACGTCGCGGGGCAGCGATTAATTCTCGAACGCAATCCCTTCTATTGGAAGAGGGATGCGAATGGGTACCGCCTGCCGTATCTGGACCAACTGGTCTTTCTATTTGTGCCGAGCGCCGATGCCCAGGTGCTGCGCTTTGAGTCTGGCGAGACGGACATGATTAGCCGGCTCAGTGCTGATAATTTCTCGGTACTGTCTCGCCAGCAACAGTCTTACACGATGCTCGATGCCGGTCCCGGCCTCGAATACAACTTTCTATTCTTCAATTTGAACGACTTGGGCGAGAAGAGCGGACCTGAAATGGCAACGAAACAGAAATGGTTCCGCGAAGTGAAGTTTCGACAGGCCGTATCGGCCGCGGTTGACCGCGAGGCGATCGTAAGTCTGGTGTACCAAAAGCGCGGCAGAGCGCTTTGGGGGCCGGTGACTCCCGGAAATCTCCGCTGGGCAGACACAACAATTGCACATCCCGAGCGTTCGCTCGAACACGCGCGGCAACTCCTGCGCGAACTCGGTTTCAGATGGGCCAACCAGGCAATCGGAGAGCCGGTCCTGGTTGACCCCGATGGAAAGACGGTAGAATTTTCGATCTTGACGAGTTCCTCGAATGCGGACCGCACGAAGATGGCGACGTTGATTCAGGATGACTTGAAACAGCTTGGCATGCGTGTCCAGGTCGTGCCCCTCGAATTCAGGTCGTTGATTGATCGGATCACTCAGACGAAACAGTACGACGCCTGTGTGCTGGGGCTGGTGAGTTTCGATGCAGATCCGAACAGCGACATCAACGTCTGGCTATCCAGGGGCGCTACCCATCTTTGGAATCCCCAACAAGCACATCCGGCCACGCCATGGGAGGCCGAGATCGACCGCCTACTCGAAACGCAACTAACGGCAACTAGCTTCCAGAAACGCAAGATGCTTTACGACCGGGTGCAGGAGATTCTGGCGGAAAATCAGCCCATGATCTTCCTGGCCAGTCCTGACATTCTGGTGGGAGCAAAGAAAGTCATTGGGAATTTCCATCCCGCGGTGCTGGAGCCCTACGTCCTCTGGAATGTAGAGCAACTCTACCGGAGAACCGGGGAGGAAAACGCACGAAAATGACTCCGCTTGTGGAAGGAATGATGAAAGGCACCGCGGCCATGCAGGACGATCGTCTCGTCCGGGAATGTCTTTCGGGAAGCGAGGAGGCTTGGTCATTGCTGATCGAGAAGTACAAGGCACTCATCTACTCGATCCCGGTAAAGTGTGGGCTGCCCGCCCATGAGGCAGCCGATGTGTTTCAAGTAACGTGCATGGAATTGCTGGTACGCCTCCCGGAATTGCGCGAGCCACAAGCGTTACCGAAATGGCTGATTCAGGTGGCGTATCACCAATGCTATGTGTGGAAACGTCGGAGCCAGCGATTGGTAAGCAGCGATTCTCAGGACGATGTGCCGGAACCGGAGGTGCCCGCGATTGCGGAAACCCTGATGCAGCAGGTCCATGAGGAGCAGATGCTGCGCGACGCGATTGCGACATTGACTCCACAATGCCGACGACTGGTTGACCTTCTCTTTTTCGAGACACCCCCGCGTCCATACCGTGAGGTTGCGGGCGAATTGGGCCTCGCTGCCGGCTCGATCGGCTTCATCCGCCAGAAATGCATCGAACGGCTGCGTCGGAAACTCGACGAATTGGGGTTCGACTGATGTCTGTTGCCCGCGCCGATGTATTGCTCACTGAACTCCTGCCGGAATTGACGCAGCTCGAAAATGATGCCGATCGCCAAGAATTCCTGTCGCGCAATCCAATGCTCGTCCGAGCAGAAGTGGTACAGGAGCTAGCCCCGTTAGTCGTTAAGAAGATCCGCTTGGACGTTCGTGAAGCGTTGCGCCTTGCAGAAGGGGCAGTGCTCATCGCGCAAACACTTGGCGAGCAAGAAAGTGTTGCATTGGCCCTGCGCGCGAAAGCGAATGCGCTCTTCGCTTGCCGCGAGAATCGCGCCGCAGTGGGGCTCCACGACGAGGCTTACCAGATCTACTCTTCCCGGGAACGGTGGAAAGATGCTGCAATCACTCTGAATAGAGCACGAGAAATTTTCAGCCGCCTGGGTGAGGGCAAGCGGCTTGCGAATCTCGAAAACAACGTCGGTAATATCTTTCATCGGCAGGATCAACTCGACGAGGCCTTGGCACACTATGAACGCGCCCACAAGACATTGGCTGAGTATGGGGAGTGGGAAGATTCGGCGGTAGCGTTGCACAACATGGCGATGTGCCTGATCGGGTTAAACGATTTTTCCCGGTCTCTGGACTGTTATCAAAAAGCTCGCGAACTGTGCGTGAAGTACAACATGCCGCGACTTCGTGACCAGGCGGACTACAACATTGCTTATCTGTATTACTTCCGCGGCGAATACAGTCGTGCGATCGAAATGCTCCTTGCGACCAAACGGGCCTGTGAGGAGTCCGGCGACGAATACCGTCTAGCCCTGTGTGATCTGGACCTGTCGGAGATTTATCTGGAACTGAACCTCAGTGAGGAGGCGAGGGAGATTGCCCGCGAGGGCTTCCTCCGTTTCGAAAAGCTCGGGATCGCGTATGACGCCGCAAGAGCTTTGGCGAACGAGGCAATCGCATGTGGCCAGCAAGGAAGAGCGCCAGATGCAATCGAACGGTTCGAGAAAGCCAGAGGGATCTTTGCCTGCGAACAAAACGCTGTATGGTCTTCACTGCTCGATTTGTATCAAGGAGTCTTGCTGTTTCACCAAGGGCAGTACACCGAAGCGCAGCGACTCGGCGCGGCTGCGGCCCAATTCTTTGACCAGTCTGTCCTTCCCGGCAAGGCCGTGCTCGCGCGTCTTCTGCTGACTCGCATCGCACTGCAAATCGGGGATCTTGACCAGGCGGAACGCGAAGCAAAGGCGGCTAGCGAGAAAATGTCGGTCGTACAGACGCCGGAACTCATCTACCAGACCCACTTCTTCCTCGGAGAGATTGCTTCAGGTCGGGGCGATCGGACGGCCGCCCGTGCAGAGTACCAAGAGGCGCGCAAAGCTCTTGAGACGCTGCGTACCCACTTGCATCGCGAGGAACTTAAGATCTCGTTCGTAAAGAACCGGCTGCAGGTCTACGAAGCACTCGTTGACTTACACGTCGACAGCAAAGGCGCGGAAATTTCAGCAAACGAGGCCCTGGCGTGCATGGAAGCTGCGAAATCTCGCAGCATGACCGGAATGATCTTCCATAGCGGCCGCAGTCTGCCCTGCGGCGACGTGGGACAGACTAAGGAACTGCTAAAGATTCGCGACTTACGCGAAGAACTCAACTGGTATTACCACCGCATTGAGCTGGAACAACTGCGCCCCGAAGAGATGTCCCGCCAGCGCATCGACGAACTACAGCGGAAGGCTCGAGAGCGCGAGAACGAGCTGCTGCGAACGTTGCGCGAGCTGCCCGCCCACGAACGGGAGAATGTCAGTCTGGAAGAACCATCACAATTTTCGGTGGCGAACCTGCAGGCCGCTATTCCGATGGACACGGCGCTGATCGAATACTACTCAGCCGGAGATCGGCTCGTAGTGGCGGTTGTCACGCGCGAAACCATCGAAATCACGACCCTCGCAGCCGTTTCCCAGGTTACCCGGTTACTGCAGTTGCTCAGGTTTCAAATTTCCAAATTCAGTATGGGCGCAGCTCACACGCGACAGTTTGAACAACCCTTGCTGCGCGCGACGCTTGGTCATCTGGAGGCTCTTTACGCCGAACTGATGAGGCCACTGCGTCCTCGGCTTCGTCAGCAACGCCTGGTCGTTGTGCCGCACGGGGCGCTGCACTTTCTTCCGTTCCATGCTCTGCGAAATGGCGACGAATACATCGGGGATAGTTATGCAGTCTCCTACGCGCCAAGCGCGGCGGTCTTTGCTCTCTGCCAGCAGAAGGTCGCAGCCGAAAAGAAGGGTTCTCTGGTTCTTGGGATCCCCGACGATCGGGCGCCTCAGATTGTCACCGAGGCACAATCGGTTGCGGCTTTGCTGCCAGAGGCCAAACTCTACCTCGGCGAGCAAGCCTCCGCCAAAATTCTGCTGGAGAGAGGGCCGGAGACCGCCTTGCTGCACATCGCGACCCATGGCGTTTACCGCAGCGACAACCCGATGTTCTCGGGCATCCGGCTGGGAGACGGATACGTAAGCCTATACGATCTCTATCAATTGCGACTGAATGCAAAGCTTGTGACCCTCAGCGGTTGCGCTACTGGGATGAATTTTGTGGCTGCAGGCGATGAGTTGCTAGGCTTGCAGCGGGGCCTCTTCTACGCTGGTGCGACGACTTTGCTTCTTTCTCTCTGGGATGTTCACGACCGCAGCACAGCGGAACTCATGCAAGAGTTTTACAGAAGTTACATGCAAAACGGTGATGCGGCACTCTCTCTGCGAGGCGCGATGCGCACCCTAAGGCGGGAAAATCCCCATCCTTACTTCTGGGCCCCGTTCGTGCTTGTCGGAAAAATCACTGAAAGAACAATCGATTAGCCAACCTGCGTGCCTCCGTTCCCGCATTGATGTGGAACCCTTCAAATTTATTTTCGCCACCCTATATCTTTCGGAGCCCAGATGTCCCTTATTCAATAGACGGGACTTAGCTCCGCCAGTCGCCGGGGCGGCATAGCTTCCGGACCATCTAGTGGAGAGTGAGCAATGAAACACCTTACGACTGAGGAGGGGATCGATCTCGTAAATCAGGTTCTGTCGCCCAGCGAGAGACTAGAAATGGAAAGGCACCTGGAGTGCGGCTGCGAGCGCTGCCAGAATACGATTGCCCGATGGCGCCGAGTCCGACGGATCGCAGCTACAGAGCCCAGCCACCAACCACCGAACGAAGCTGTTCGAATCGCCAAGGCGGCGTTCGCCGGATCTCCATGGGCACGGGTGCGCAAGGTAAGCGGTGTGATCGAAGTCCTCTTTGACAGTTTCTTGCAGCCAGCTTTGGAGGGAGTTCGATCTGCCGGCGCCGGGACCAGACGAATGCTCTATCGTGCGGATCCCTTTCAAGTTGATCTGCAGATCGAGGCCCTGGTTGGTGGGAGCGTCGTCGTTAC
The DNA here is from genome assembly GCA_003225535.1 of Acidobacteriota bacterium. Taxonomy (GTDB): domain Bacteria; phylum Acidobacteriota; class Terriglobia; order Terriglobales; family Acidobacteriaceae; genus Sulfotelmatobacter. The sequence goes on from QIAL01000315.1 coordinate 25,778, forward strand.
CGGACAATTGCTGGACTTGCGCGAGCCTGAGGTCGTCGGAAGTCATGTACCGTTGATGCTTTCCAACCTGCGCGGTCGTGTTATCCGAGCGACAACCAATCAATATGGGGAATTCCGCGAGGAGATAGAAGGCACTGGTGACCTTGAGTTGGTGTTCCATGGAGCAAATGACAAGCCCGTCACGATTTCGCTACATGACGTTCTCGGTTCACAGTCAGGCGGGAAGCAATGAAACTAGGTGAGATCGTCCTGCAGTCGTGCCAAACCCGCACTTGCACCTGTGCAGAAAGAGTCTGAAATGGAGATGCAGATTACGGAAAGTCAGAGCATGCGAAACCCTGTTATGGAACCCCTTGAAGGACCAGAGTGGCAGCGGCTTTATCGAGACGCGCTGGTTGAACTCGACATGAACATCTTGCAAGAGCGCTTAGCGACGGCTGAGGCTGCGATTTTGCTGCGCCTCCAGGCTCTGTCGCCAACCTCCGACTGTCTTTCTGAACGTTACGCTATCGAAGATGCTCTGACGAATCTTCGTATCCTCAAGCGGGAGAGTTTAGGACTCGATAACACAACGAACCGAACCACCGGAAAAGGCTAAGCGCGATGTCTTTGAAGGCACTTGAGATGGTGGACTTTGCCGAAACCGATGTCCTTCGCGAAAAGAGACGGAGATTTACCTGAATGCCCAAGACCTCTCAATCGGCGAAACTTGCACCTATCTCGACGATTTCACCCCCCGCAGCGGATGAGGTGCGAATCCCCATCAGCTGCGACGTCGATATAGTCAAGGCCCGGCAAGCAGGCCGAAGACTAGCCGAGGATGTCGGATTTGTGTTTACCGAACTCGCCCTCATCGCCACTGCAATCTCGGAACTGGCCCGGAACATCGTCCGCTATGCGAAGAGCGGTGAAATCGCGATTCGACCCATTACGAACTCGGCGAGGCGGGGTATCCAGATCGTTGCTCTGGACCGCGGTCCGGGAATCCGAGATGTGGAACAGGCATTGCAAATTGGCTTTTCTACTGCCGGGGGGCTCGGACTGGGCCTGCCGGGAGTGCGACGTTTGATGGACGAGTTCGATATTCAGTCCAAGCTCGGGCAGGGCACAACGGTTCGCATCACGAAATGGAAGGATTGAGAGAGAACGTTTTGGATTGTGGTGTCGCCGCTCGCCCTCTTCGAGGGCAACGCACATCAGGGGACAAGCATCTGATTCAGCCGTTTCGCGAGGGCATATTGATTGCGGTTGTCGATGGGCTGGGACACGGATTGGAGGCCGCGGAGGCGGCCAAAACTGTGGTGACGACTCTTAAACATCACGCGGGCGAATCAGTGCTCTCTTTGGTGAATCGTTGCCAATCCACGTTGGCTGGTACCCGCGGCGTGGCCGCGAGCATCGCGTCTTTCAATTTCACCGACTCCACCATGACCTGGCTTGGAATCGGCAATGTAGAGGGCGTGTTGGTACGTTCGCACAACGAAACTGCACCGGGAAAGGAGTTTCTCCTGCTCGCAAGAGGCTTCATCGGGGGGCAGGTACCTGACCTGCGCGCCTTCGCAGTGCCTGTGGAGGCCGGAGATACTCTGACGTTCGCGACGGACGGTGTGGCCAGCGATTTCCATGAAGAAGTGAATGTCGTCCAGTCGCCACAGAAGATTGCAGATCGCGTGCTATCCGTTCATGGAAAAGACTCGGATGATGCTCTGGTGCTGGTTGCGAGATTTTTAGGAAGTTCCAAATGAGGATGGCATCGGCTACCAAACCGCGTTCCCGATCCCTGCTGCGCGCATATCAGGCAGCTATGTGCGAGTACGTTAAGAAGCCCCGCGAGGCGGGTCTGGAGCGCGCCTACGAACTCGGACGGCGGGCGCTAGAGCAGGGGGCCGCGATGGTTGACGTGGCAGGTATCTACCATCACGCATTGGTGGCGGTCCTACAGAGGACAAAAGAACCCCTTGAGTGTGTGCGTAAGACGCGCGTGGCCGGCAATTTCTTCGTCGAAAGCCTGTCGCCTTTTGAGATGACCTACCGGGGACACCACGAAGCTCAGGCTGCCCTGCGGCAATTGAATGAGGGGATGGAAGCCGAGGCCAAGCGCATCGCTCACGCTCTTCATGATGAGGCGGGGCAGCTCTTGACGAACGTACACTTTGCCCTGGAACGCCTGGCTGACGTGTTACCACCCTGTTCGCAACCTCTGATCGAGGACGTTAGATTCCGGCTAGCGGAGATGGAAGGGCAGTTGCGCCGTCTTTCTCACGAACTGAGACCGCCGATGCTCGACCTTCTTGGACTCGTACCTGCTCTCCAGTTTCTGGCGCAGGGAGTTACGCAAAGATCAGGGATAGAAGTCGTCGTACAAGGCTCGACTCCCGAACGACTGTCGCCTCTGGTTGAGACTGCTCTGTATCGCAGTGTTCAGGAGGCGCTGACCAACGTGACGAAACACGCGAAAGCGTCGAACGTGACCGTTCAAGTTCAGCGTCAGAAATCCGAGAAGGACGCCATGGTCGTTTGTTCCGTAAAGGATGATGGTGTCGGTTTTGAGATTCAACCGCTTTCCGGGGAACAGCCACGACATGGGCTGGGTCTGCTCGGAATACGGGAACGTATCAAGGCTGTCGCGGGATCGCTGGAGCTTAAGTCCGCTCCCGGACTTGGAACCGAGTTATGCATTCAGGTGCCACTCAATACTTAGATATGCCGGTAGAAATCATTCTCGCGGATGACCATGAGATAGTTAGAGAAGGATTTCGTGCGCTTCTGGAGCGCCACGGATTCCGTGTTGTCGGAGAGGCATCTGATGGGCAGGAGGCGGTCCGCCTCGCCCAACAACTGCAGCCTCAAGTAGCCGTTTTGGATCTCTCGATGCCGCTGCTCAGCGGAATCGAGGCCAGTCGACAGATCACCTCAATCTCGCGCGGGACGAAGACCATCCTTCTCACGATGTACATGGAGGATCAATACATACTGGAAGCCTTGAAAGCAGGTGCTTCTGGGTACATCCTGAAAACCAAAGGAACTAAGGAATTGGTCGACGCCATCTGCCAAGTCCTGCGCGGAATGACTTACCTCAGTCCGGAGGTTTCCCGGAGCGTGATCGAAGCGTATCGTGGCGGTGCTCAGCCTGAGGCTGTGCCCATCAGCCCTCGCGAACGCCAGGTGCTTCAATTAGTGGCTGAGGGCAAGTCAACCAAAGAAGCCGCTTCTGTTTTGGGAATAAGCGTGAAAACAGCCTCTGCTCACAGGACAAATCTAATGAGCAAGCTGGATATTCATGAAACTGCCGGATTGGTGCGCTATGCCATTCGCCTTGGCCTGGTCCGTCCGTAACTCAACGCTGATCTCTGCGAGCCAGTCTCGTCGCGTTCGTCCAGAGGAGGATGTTTGGTGCAAGACAACAACATTGAGTGGTTGGTTGGTACATGCAACGAACGAGCAGCGACTCTCGGTCAGTTGGAACGATCGATGCAACCTCAGAACGGCGCCACGAGCAAACCGAGCTTAGATTAGGGTGCTTACCTCAATGCGCAATCGGGAACCGTTATTCAGCGAATCAAGGACAATCCTAATTGTGACACCGACGAACACCTTCTACTGTGGATGCGTCGAGGACCCTTTATCGGAAACTCGGTGGAGTCTGTGCAGTTCGAGTTGTCCGTCTACGTCGGCGCCAGCGGGGCAGTTAGAAATCGAACGGTCAGGACGGAGGAAAAAATTATGATGCACTCTGCGATGCAAGAAACGATCGAATTTGCGAGCCGGATGGGTCCGGTGAAGCAATTGGACATCGAAAAGCACTTGAAGACAGATTGCAAGAGCGTCGCCAGAGTCGAGCTTCTCAAGAGAATGGTTTTGCATGTGAAGAGAGTTCACTTCAGTAAGCGAAACGTTCCCTCGCTGCTTCTACTGCTAGTCGAGTTCGCGGTCACTTTGGTCGTCGCAGGGATCGTCGTTCCGAGCTTCCTCCGATCCGGTGTGGACGCAAAGGAGGCGTTGACTAGGGGTTCTCTCCATTCGATCAGTATTGCTCGAATTGCGTTTTCGTACACTTACAAGAATCTGGTTTGCGCGATGCTGGGTATGTTAACCGGCGCTGTAGCAGCATTTCTCATCGCTTATCCGGTCAGCAGAGAAAACTCCAAAGAACATCTAACTTCTGCACGTCGCTTTTTTAGAAAAAGTCTTGATAGTGTGGCGCGACGCCTCCCTACGGCAATTAGCTGATTCAATTTGCTAACAAGACTCGGCGCTGGTAGGCGAACTAACGAACAGACGGAATGCTACTCCGAAAGCTTGTTGCGATCGATGCGCACTGTCTTGAGGAAAACCCTGAACTTCGCAATGCAGAACCAGTACATTGTGCGACCGCAAATGGACCCCTTTCCCCAAGCGTTCGGCACACCTAATCAGATCCTAAAGCTCACCTTGAACAGATTCCAAGGTCATTCGGACATCTGCCGTGACAGGGCAACAACGAGATGTAACTAATTGATATCAAACGTGTCGGCGGACATGGTTCTTGGGCGAGGACTGATTTTGGCCAAGGATCTGTGCAGATGATTGTCCATGCGTTTCAACCAACAGCAATCGAATCAAAGGAACCCTACAGCTACTCATCGTTTCCTGCTCTTTAGCCACATCAGGCTCAGGGTAGCGAGCGCAAGACCGCTGATAACGGCGGCACGCACCATCGACTTCTTCTGAGCATCTTTGCGCGGTTGCACAAAATAACTTTCGGGATACATGGCTGGAAGTGGTTTTTCCTCATCTCCAAGACCCAGCCTCAATACCTCTGCCAAAATGCAGCGCATGACGGTTTGTCTCCTGGGCAATCTTTTCTTTGCAGCTAAAACCGTCGGCCACAATAATTGTCGAAACTGAAGCCTTCCGCACTTCAGGCAAGAGTGCGCGCTCCCCGCACGCGACCGAAACCTGATATTTGTCCTTTTCGTAGCCGAGGCTCCCGCCATGCCGCAGCCTGATTCCAGTACGCGATTATCGAGCTGCATCTTTTCCATCAATGATTTTTCTTCTTTCATCCGCATCACTGCTTTGTGGTGGCAGTGACCCTGGACGATGGCTTGACGACGAACTTTGGGCGGTTGGTAGCCTGGAATTGTCTTTTCCATAAATTCCGAAAGCGTGAAAGTGTTTTCGGCCAGCCACTTCGCTTCGCTTGACTCGGGGAACAAGTTGTGTAATTCATCGCGGAATACGGAGCAGCAACTCGGCTCCAAAACCACCATCGGAGTATCCGTGGATCGACCGCAGAGATCGTCATGGAAACAATTCCAGGGCTGCCCAAGTTTCGAGTGCGTGCCAACATCGCATTCCAGCTCGCCTCCGGCGACATGGCATTGTGGCCTTCCACCGTTTTGGACAATGTGTCCCGAATAAGGATCGCGGTCACCGTATCGGCATAGGTGTAAGCCCAGGCCAACTCTATTGCCGCCGTGGGCATGAACCAATACCAGGGTCGTGGAGTTCCACTGCAGAGCACCGTCTGACTCAGGAAAATCTGTAGGCACCGTATACGGGATACCTTGATTCGAATCGATCGTCACACGCGAGAACGTGACTACTTACCTCCATCCCTTTTCTGCGAGTGTTCGCTCAAGCGAACACGGTATTGATTCGCGACATCCTGCAGCGGAATCTACTGATAGAGATGACTTTTTCACCAAAAGAGGTGGGCTGACAAATCTCAAATTCGCAGAAAATGTTCGTACCACAAAAGACAAAAGGTGGATGGATCTGGCAGCGACTCTTCGCTCGTTAAATCCGCGAAATTGTTTCACTGGCATGGACAACAATGTTTCAGATTGCATCTGTACTACGGATACGTTGTTTTGATTGAGGTACAGGATTACTTATGACAGCAGCCGATGTATTAGTGGAAACTCTTCTAGATTGGGGCGTAGAAGTCATCTTCGGTCTTCCGGGGGACGGAATCAACGGCATTATGGAATCCCTCCGCACCCACGAAGAGAAGATTCGTTTCGTCCAAGTTCGACATGAGGAAGCCGCGGCATTTATGGCTTGCGGGTACGCGAAGTTCACAGGCAGGCTTGGTGTCTGCCTCGCTACTTCCGGTCCTGGAGGAATACATCTTCTGAACGGTCTCTACGATGCCAAACTCGACAACCAGCCAGTTTTGGCAATCACGGGCCTGCAATTTCACGATCTTATCGGTACATTCACACAGCAAGATGTAGCGCTCGACAAACTCTTCATGGATGTCGCCGTGTTCAACGAACGTATTATGGGGCCCACGCATGTTGAGAATATTACTGACTTGGCGTGTCGAACTGCTCTTGCGTACCGGGGAGTGGCTCACATCACCTTTCCCGTAGACCTCCAGGAAAAGGAAGTCAAGAAGAAGCAAGCCTCGAGCCGCAATATCCCGCACCATACTTCTGACGTCAATGCGCGCAGCGCACGCCTTCCCGATCGCGTCGACCTGGAAAGAGCTGCGGACATTCTCAATCAGGGTAAGAAAGTTGCGATCCTCGCCGGTCGAGGCGCGTTGAACGCAACCGAGGAGCTCGAAAAGACCGCTGAATTGCTGGGCGCGCCCATCGTAAAGGCATTGCTAGGAAAGGCAGCGGTACCCGATGACAGCCCCTACACCACGGGCGGCATCGGTCTTCTAGGAACCAGGCCTTCTCAAGAAGCGTTGGAGGATTGCGACACACTGCTGATTGTCGGATCGTCATTCCCGTACATCGAGTTCATGCCGAAACCAGGTCAGGCAAAAGGGGTCCAGATCGAACTTGACCCGAAACGCATCGGACTTCGCTATCCGGTTGAGATTGGTTTGGTGGGCGATAGCCGCAATACTTTGCGTGAGCTCATGCCACTTTTGAAGCACAAAGAAGACAGGAAGTTTCTTCAGGCTGCCCAAGCAGGAATGAAAGACTGGTGGGAGCTGATGGAAAAGCGCGCCACACGGCAAGACAAACCCATGAAACCACAGGTTGTCGCATGGGAACTTGGCAAACGTTTGAGAAACGACGCGATCGTCAGCTGCGATAGCGGGACCATAGCAACCTGGTGGGCGCGCCACATTCTGGCCCGTCGCGGCCAGATGCATACCCTATCGGGAAACCTGGCAACCATGGCACCTGGCCTGCCTTACACGATCGCCGCGCAAATCGCTTACCCCAATCGGCAGTGCGTCGCCTTTGTCGGTGATGGTGGGTTCTCTATGTTAATGGCGGACTTCGTCACCGCAGTGAAGTACAAGCTTCCGATCAAGGTGGTCATCATCAAGAACAACACACTCGGACAAATCAAGTGGGAGCAGATGGTTTTCTTGGGCAATCCCGAGTATGGGGTTGATCTGCATCCCATCGACTTCGCTGCGTTCGCTCATGCGTGCGGCGGCATCGGATTCAGCCTGGAAGNNNNTTGCCGCTCCTGGTCCTGCAATTCTGCAAGCCGCGGTGGATCCCTTCGAGCCGCCCATGCCCGCCAAGGTCAAGGCCGAGCAAGCACTGCATTTCGCCGAATCGCTGGCACGGGGAGAGCCTAACAGAAAGAAGATCGCGCTGACGACAATTTCCGATCAAGTGCGAGAACTTATCTAGATCCCAAGTGTCGGTCAGAATGGACGGTTGTGAATTGAGGAACGAGGTTGTCGTTATCACGGGTGCATCGGCTGGCCTGGGCCGGGCTGCCGCTCGGGAATTTGGAAAACACGGTGCGAAAGTTGGCTTGACCGCTCGGGGGGTCGATGGACTTGAAGCTGCCAAACGAGAAATTGAATCGGCCGGCGGTAAAGCAGTGGTACTACGCTTTGATGTTGCCGATGCGACTGCCATGGAGAAGGCTGCCGAATCCGTGGAACAAGAGTTCGGACCGATTGACATCTGGTGAACAATGCAATGGCCTCCGTCTTTTCTCCCGTAAAGGAAATGTCGCCGGAGGAATATAAGCGTGTCACAGAAGTCACATACTTGGGTGTCGTTTATGGAACTCTGGCCGAAACGGATGTTGCCGCGTAATCGTGGAACCATCGTTCAGGTGGGATCGGCGCTCGTCTATCACAGCATCCCTTTGCAATCGGCATACTGCGCGGCTAAGCACGCCATCGCCGGATTCACCGATTCCCTCCGCTGCGAACTGATCCACGACAAAAGCAGAGTGAGAGTCACGATGGTCCAGATGCCCGCGTTGAACACGCCACAATTCAGTTGGGTCAAAAGCCGGCTGAAGCATAAGGCGCAGCCTGTCCCGCCGGTCTTTCAACCGGAAGTCGGCGAAAGGGCGATCTACTGGGCGGCACATCACACCCGACGCGAGGTAAATGTCGGCTGGCCCACGGTGGAGGCGATCATCGGGAACAAACTCGCACCGGGTTTGCTCGACCGCTATCTGGGGAAAACTGGATTTGCATCCCAACAAACTTGCGAACCGGAAAATCCCAGCCGGCCAGACAACTTATGGCAGCCGCTGAAAGGCGATTACGGTGCTCACGGCACATTCGAACAACGCGCACGCGAAAGAAGTTGGGAACTACGGGCCAGTCTTGGCCGGAGTTGGATCGGCGCGGGAGTGGCGGCCATCGCAGCGGCAGTTTGGCTCGCTTCGAGGCGCGGGTGAGGATCTGTCGCAAACCATTCGCGTACATTCTGTGGATGATACCAACGCCTCTACTCTGCCCTCATTTCATGGCCGCTCAGGACGTGGCTGACATCATTCGTCAATCCGCAGAGGCGAACAACCGCGACTGGGCTGCAGCTCCGGACTTCGATAATTCTGAGCGCGACCGCACAAAAGATGGAGATAAGACATACGCGGTCACGATGTTGGACGGTTCTCCATATCAACGTCTGATTGCAGTGAACGGACATAATCTCAGTGCTGCAAAACAACAGGAAGAACAGAAGAAATACCAACATGCACTAGCGGAACGCGAACATGAATCTCCGGACAAACGATCGGAGAGAATCGCGAAGTATCAGGCGGATAGAAAGCGTGACCACACGATGCTCGAACAGATGACCAGTGCGTTCGATTTTCATCTGGTTGGCAAACACGTGCTCAGCGGCCACAAAGTGTACGTGCTTAAGGCGACACCGCACAAGGGCTATAAGCCTCCGAACCGTGATAGCCAAGCGCTGACAGGAATGGAAGGAACGCTATGGATTGATGAGAAGACGTTTCAATGGGTGAAGGTCGAGGCACACGTAACTCATCCCGTTAGGATCGAAGGCTTCCTCGCAGAGGTGGAGCCTGGCACCCAGTTCGAAGTTGAAAAACGCCCCGTGACTACCGATATCTGGCTGGCTTCGCATTATTCGATGAAGTTGGATGCCAAAGTCATGTTTTTGATTCGACACAAAGGCGCAGAAGACGATACGTTTTTCAACTATCACAGAGCAACTGTTTCTTCTGACAAATAGGGCAAGCACTCACAAAAGGATGGACCCAGTGCCGATCCGGATCATCATTATTGAACGGGAATATGGCTGTTTCCAAAGATCAGCATGATACGACCTAAAAGTGCCACCTGATCGCGGAGCCGCTCAGGCGACCTCTCGTCTTTGCAGCCGTATTCCAGTTTCCATAGCGCCCTCAGCCTGCAAGCTTTGGAGATCTCGCGAGATGGTTACAGTGGCGAGAGTGCGACCGCCCTTCTTGTACACCACGGCACAATCGCGCGCATCGAGGCTACCGTCAATCTCAATAGCGTCCCACTTCTCAGCGTGGCCCACGTAATTGATAGCCACGTCATAATGTTGACTCCAGAAGAATGGAACGGCGTCAAATTTTTCACGACGGCCAAGAATATTTTTAGCTGCTACTTGTCCCATGCGCTCAGCAACCACCCAGTGCTCGACGCGAATTCGCTCGCCGGTGTGCGGATTGGGCCAACGGGCGGCATCGCCAGCTGCGAAGATTCCGGCCGTACTAGTTTCGAGGTATTCGTTGACTTCGATACCCCGATCGATCGCGAGCCCGGCTTGCTCGGCCAAAGTCAGCGACGGCCGCACTCCCACACCTAAAACGATAAAGTCTGCTTCCAAATGTGTTCCGTCGGTTAAGGTGACTGTGCGACCATTGACCCCGCTGACGGTGACTCCCAGATGAAAGGTAACGCCGTGAGCTTCGTGAAGCTTGCGGATGAATTGGCCAACATCAGCTCCCATTATGCGTTCGAGCGGCTGACTGTCAGGCGCTACTACGTCTACAGAGATTCCTCGGGTGCGCAGCGACGCGGCAACTTCCAAGCCAATAAAGCTGGCACCAACGATTACCACACGTTTTGCAGAACTAGCTTTGGCAATGATCGCCTTGCTGTCAGCGAAAGTACGGAGATAGTGGAGCTGAGAATCGGTCGCTCCTTCGATGGGCAAGTGGACGGGGTCGGCTCCGGTGGCCAGCAGGAGAGCCCCAAATTCGAGCGCCTTGCCATCCTCAAGGACGATCCGCCGCCCTTTCGTATCAAGCGATGAAACCCGGGAGTGAAGGAGAAGATCGATCCGGCGGTCACGATAATACTCAGGAGGTCGCAAAGGAATCCAGTCTTCTTGAGCCGTGCCTGCCAGGTAATCCTTGGAAAGGTTCGGCCGATCCACTGGCGGAGAGGCGTCGGCACTCACGATGGTGAGAGGACCGTCGTAGCCCTCTCGCCGCAGCATGTCGGCGGCAGCTAGACCCGCAGCGCCTCCGCCCACAATCACGACCGAGCTTGGACCCTCCGTCGCGCGCTTGGGAGTCGGTGGTGGAAGCTTCTCACGAACAAAAATCTTGTCGCCCAATCGTTCGATTCGCCAACAAGGGACCGGATCAAGAGCCGGTGCACGCAGCGCCTCGCCATTCCGGAGACTGAAACATGCATGGTGCCAGGGACAGCGCACGGTGTCGCCCACGATTAAGCCTTCTGCGAGGGGGCCGCCATAGTGGGTGCAATGCGCGCCGATGGCAAAGACCTCATCACCGCGGCGGGCCAGAACCAATTCTTCGCCGTCGGCTTGGCCCGATATCATGCTGCCATCGCCGAGATCGCGAATCGGAAACCCATTTCTGAAATCGGGTTTGTTCGTCTCTGGTGTCTCTGCCATGATTGCCTCCCGAGCCGGATTCGATACCGGGGTAGATGCCAACTGTCATCGAAGCGATGGTTCGGTTCATACTACTCGCGAACCGCGCGAGTTTCTCAAACATCACGGCTGCTTCAAGTTCCTTCGCGTCCCGCAAACCGTGCACATTCAAACCTCGCTCATCTCCCGAATCCCGACAAGCTTCCCTTCACGCGTAGACGGTGGCTGCCTGTTGCTGCGAAAAGCAAAGCGTCATATTTGCCCCTCGTGCCCTGCTTCACCGAATTCTGTGCCGCCGCAGACCTTCTGTCGTGCACGGATATTTGATGTACGCATGCAATGAACGAAACTGCGCCAGGCGCGCCACAAATCGGTGCGTAGTCGATTTCGGCTACGGCACATCTTACGGCACACCTCGAATTTTGAGGTTTACGACAACTGGCAAGTGATTGAAAGGATGGTGAGCGCGGTAGGAATCGAACCTACAACCTACTGATTAAGAGTCAGTTGCTCTGCCAATTGAGCTACGCGCCCACGGAGGGAGATTAGCGGGGAAGCACAAGCAAAAATTATAGCATTCAAATTCCATCTCCGCGTGGATCGGGCGCGCGCAGGTATTCCCATCTCAAGAACCTCACGTGCATCGGCCGCCTTGTATTCCTCTGGTTGCATGGTTCGTGCACAAAGCACGGTTGCAAACGCCGTCGCGCAGGCAATGCTCACCTCCTTCAAACGAACGAACGAAGGCGAACAAAACACGAATATGATATATTCTACCGTCATGGCCCGCCGCCCGGATTCAGGCACGAAGGAAGAGATCTGGACCCGCGGCGATTTGAAAGAGATCATGCGCAATCTGTCGCTTCTCAGCGAACACGGGGTGCGGGAGTTCTACGAACGTGCGTACCGCGAGTGCCGCATCGTCAACAGCCACACTTTCCCGCCAGCGCGCGCCGTGCAGGAACTGGTTCAAGCGTGGAAGCAGCTTCGAAAATGGCGGCGGCCGTGACGCTACTCGATGCCCAGTTGTCGTTGGATCTGCTCGAGAGGTACGCCCTTCGTTTCCGGAACCATCGTCCTCACCCACAGCAGTTGAAGCATCATCATCCCGGCAAAGAACGAGAAAATATAGCCTGGCGGAAATACCCCGACCATCTTCGGAAAGAGCGTAGTGAGAAGGGCGGCGAAAGTCCAGTGGGTGAAGCTGCCGAGCGTCTGTCCTTCTGCCCGATGACGATTCGGAAAGATCTCGGAGATGAACACCCAGATCACCGCCCCCTGCCCGATCGCATGAGCCGCGATGAACGCGAAAATGCAACCCGGAACGATCGAATAATGCTGTGTGAAGAAGGCCCACGCCACTAAAGCGAGAGAGATGATGTACCCGAACGAGCCGATGTAGAGAAGCGTGCGCCGGCCGAGTCGGTCGATCAGCCAGAGGCCGACAAAAGTGAAAATGAGATTCGTAACGCCAATCCCGATCGACTGCAGCAGCGCCGCTTTCGCAGCGAGGCCGGTTAATTCGAAGATGCGCGGTGCGAAGTACAGGATCGCGTTGATTCCCGAGAGTTGATTGAAGAACGCAATCAGAAATGCCAGCAGAATCGGCTTGCGGAGCCGCCGCGTCCAGAACTGCCCCGAAGAAACTTGTTCCGTCGAGGCTGCCATGATTTCATCCGCTTGCCTGGCGATTGCCTCCTTGGACAGCTCAGGCTCGATCTGCTGCAACACCTTGAGAGCCGCTTCACGGTCACCCTTCTTGGTGAGCAACCATCGCGGACTCTCGGGCAGCCCAAGGCATAACAGGGCATATAGCAAAGAGGGAAACGCCGCGACTCCAAGCATCCATCGCCACGCGTTCGGGCCAATGCCTGCGAGCAGAGCGTTCGATACGAAGGCCACCAGTATCCCGAAGACGATATTGAACTGGAACATCCCGGCCAGCCGTCCGCGATGTTGCGGAGGTGCGATTTCGGAAATGTACATCGGCGCAACCACGGTTGAGATGCCGATGCCGAGTCCACCAATCACCCGGGCAGCGATGAAGACCCACACATCGGATGCGAGCGCCGACCCCGCGGCTCCGAGCAGATAGAGAACTCCGATCCAAAGCAGAGTAGCCTTGCGCCCGAAGCGGTCGGCGGGCCACCCGCCCAGCAGCGATCCGCCAACCGTGCCGTACAAAGCGGACGCCATGGCAATGCCATGCAGATTGTCGCTCAGCCCCCACAGCGCCTGAATGGTTTTTTCCGCGCCGGAAATAACGACTGTGTCGAAGCCGAACAGGAATCCGGCTAACGCCGATGTCAGCGACCAAAAGAAAATGCGACGGTTCATAGTGGGACGGCGCAGCTTACCATAAATTCGGCGCGAATCCCGCTAGATTCACAGCGAGGGGCGCTAAGTTTCACGAGGAAGTGTCTCTAGTTTGGGTTCCTTAGTGAACCTTCGTGTCCTTCGTGGTTAAAGCCTTGGAGGTTGACTGTTTCAGTCCTTCACGAGCGGATACCCTTTTTCCCGCCAACCCCGAATCCCGCCATCCATCGAAATCACGTTGGTATAGCCCATCTTCTGCAGGTTGTCGGCGGCCAACGCCGAGCGGAATCCGCCTCCACAATACAGAATCATCTCCGCGTTCAGTTCAGGCACGCGCGCCTCGATATCCCGTTCGATCACTCCCTTGCCCAGGTGAATCGCGCCCGGAAGATGGTCCTTGGCGTACTCACTTTCCTCGCGCACGTCGACGAGAATGAACTTGTCACGGCGATCCATCCTCTTTTTCACTTCGTCCACATTCGTTTCGCGAACCCGGGTCTTGGCGTCGTCCACAATTTTAAGAAAGCGCGGAGGATGCTGGTGAGCCATAAAATCTCCTTTGCAGATATGGTACCAAGCGGGTCCAGGTCGTATCGATTCCTACGGGGGAGGGGCGATTGGCCCATCAGGCCGAGTTCATGTGGGCACGGCCGCCTTCGGCCGTCCAGCCGCGCAGCGGCGCTCGTTCTTCGAATAGTATGTACGCGTGCCTCAAAGAACCTCGCGCAGAATCGGTTTGGCGCGCGCCTTGTCGAAGCTCGGCTATTGCTCGCGTTCGCAGGCTGCCGCTCTGATCTGCGCCGGCCGAGTGACTCTGAACGGCGCCGCTCGCCAAGATCCAGAGACACCGGTCCAGATCGAACGTGATCGCATCGCAGTCGAAGGCCACGTCATCAAGGCCGCGGAAAATGTCTATCTTATGATGAACAAGCCTCGCGGCCTGGTGACAACCGCCTCCGACGAGAAAGGACGCGACACGGTATACACCCTTTTCTCCGATCAGGAAAAATCACTTCCCTGGGTAGCTCCTGTAGGCCGCCTCGATAAAGCCAGCGAAGGACTATTACTTCTGACCAACAATTCCGAATGGGGAGCCCGCATCACGGCGCCCGAAAGCCACTTGCCGAAAACCTATCATGTGCAAATTGCCTCGATTCCACCCAGCGAAGTTCTCGAATCCCTGGAGCGCGGTGTTCGCGCCGACGATGGAGAACTCCTGCAGGCAGTACGCTGCCGCCTTCTCCGCTCAAGCGGAAAGAACTGCTGGGTTGAGATAACCCTGGACGAAGGCAAAAACCGCCAGATTCGCCGCATGCTCGCTGCTTTCGATATCGAAGTACTCCGCTTGTTGCGGGTGTCGATCGGGACGCTGCAACTCGGCACGCTTCGCAAGGGCGCATACCGGTGTCTAACCTCGGAAGAGAAGGCCGCTCTGGATCGTGCCGTGCGGCAACGCTCAGGCAAGACGCTGAATTCTGCTCTGCCAACTTGACACGGCAACAATTATCAACCAATAATTCTCTTCGCGCTTGCTGTCATCCAGCCTATTTGCCCGCTTCTGATTGACGATTCGGCCCGACGAAGTACTGACGTTCCACGAAAGCGACGGATGCACTTCAACTCGCCCGTCTGGCCTAGACGCCAGGTCGTCGCAGTTGCAGCTAAAATCACCGAGGTTTCTTGATGAGCTGGCTGTTTCTCTTCTTCTGTATTTCCGGGTTTTGCAGCATCCTCTACGAAATCATTTGGCTTCGTCTGGCCATGGCCAGCTTCGGAGTGACCAGCGCTCTGGTATCGATCGTGCTCTCGGTCTTTATGGCTGGCCTGGGACTGGGATCGTGGGGGAGCGGCCATCTGATCCGGCGGTTCTCAGAGAAGCTCAAGAATTCTGCGCTCATTCTGTACGCTCTCAGCGAGTTGTTCATCGGCGTCTCGGCCATTCTCGTGCCATATGAATTGACGTTGGGCCGGACCCTGCTTGAGCGCCTTGGCGTCTCTTCGTCGGCTGGGTACTATGTGGCCTCTGCTTTTTGGGTCGGGCTTTCGCTGATTCCGTGGTGCGCCTGTATGGGTGCGGCCATCCCGCTCGCGATGCTTGCGATTCGCAGCCGCGACGCCGGACAATCGCAACGCTCTTTCAGTTATCTCTATGCAGCCAACGTTTTGGGTGCGACCGTCGGAACGATCATTCCGCTGTTCTTGATCGAGCTTCGCGGATTTCGCGGCACCTTGCGAGTCGGCGCCATTCTGAATGTTCTGCTTGCGGCGACCGCCCTGATGATATCGCGTAGCTGGCCGGCAGCAAAAAGCACCTCATCGCCGAATCCCGTAGCAGAATCTGCGTCGACGCCAGCCACGATGGCTTCCGGGAGGCTCATGGCCCTGCTCTTTTTCGGTGGCTTGGCGAGCATGGGTGCCGAAGTAGTATGGATCCGTCAATTCACACCGTACGTCGGAACCATGGTTTATGCGTTCGCATGCGTTCTCGGTTCCTATCTAGTCGCGACCTTTCTCGGATCATGGTTTTATCGCCGTTGGAGCAGCGAGCACAACACCGTGCCGCCGATCATCTGGGCCTTGGTGGGTATTTCGATGCTCTTGCCCTTGATTACTGCCGACCCAAACCTGAGTTTGTCGCAAACAACCCCCAAGCTCCGCTATCTCATGGGAGCTCTTCGCGTGCTGGTCGGACTTCCACCGTTCTGCGCATTGCTGGGATTTGTTACTCCGATGTTAGTGGACCGCTGGTCTAAGGGTGATCCCGATAGAGCCGGAAGCGCCTATGCGGTGAATATCATCGGCTGCATCCTCGGCCCGCTGCTCTCCGGATTCGTCTTACTGCCCTTGCTCAACGAGCGCTGGGTGCTGTTCCTTTTCGCAGTTCCATGGCTGATTGTGAGTTTCAACCCAGGTCGGTGGGCCGGATATCAAGAACGGGAACCCGTCCTCGTCTGGAAATTCAATCTCTCTTACGTTTTTGCGCTCCTGGCCCTTGGATTGGTATTGATAACCAATAGTTATGAATCACGATTCCCCAAGCGCGTGATTCTCCGTGACCACACTGCAACGGTGACGGCTGTCGGCGAGGGCCTGAACAAAGATGTCTTGGTGAACGGACGCGGGATGACGGGTTTTGCAGTGGTTACAAAGATGATGGCCCACCTGCCACTCGCATTCCTTGATCATCGGCCGCAGAGTGGCCTGGTCGTGTGCTTCGGCATGGGCACGACGTTCCGCTCGATGCATTCCTGGAACATTGACACCACAGCAGTTGAACTGGTGCCGGCTGTCCCTCGGTTGTTCTGGTACTTCCATCCCGACGCGCCGCAGATTCTGAACTCGCCTAACGCCCACGTCGAAATCGACGACGGACGCCGCTATCTGGAACGCACGCAGCAGCAATATGACGTGATCACCATTGATCCTCCGCCACCGATCGAATCGGCCGGATCTAGCCTGTTGTACTCGAAGGAGTTCTACTGGACGATCCGGCATCGCCTCAAACCTGGTGGGATCTTGCAGCAGTGGCTGCCCAGTGGCGACAGACAGGTGCATGCCGCGATCGCGCGAGCTTTGCAGGAATCGTTCCCGTACGTTCGCGCTTTCCAGGGTGTTACAAAATACGGCGCACATTTCCTGGCCAGCGATCGACCCATCCCGCAGCGAAGTCCCGCGGAATTGGCGCGTCAGATGCCGCGTGAAGCCGTAGACGATATGTTGGAGTGGGGGCCCTCCACGACCGCGGAAGGCCAGTTCGGCGCCATGCTCGACGTTGAGTTTCCTTTGGATAGGTTCGTTACCCAATCGCCCGAAACACCTGCGATGCAAGATGATCGTCCGGTCAACGAATACTTCCTGCTGCGTTTACTGAAACGAGGCTCACAAGATTCCCAGACTACAGCGGCGGAGATTACCCACTGATTAGGTGGAAGGTCTCAAGGAAGCGGTCTTACACCGTTTAGACCTTTCGTCTTCCGACCTTCTGCGACAATTCCTCCCCCCAAAAACGCAAAGAAACGTAATGACCGACATAAATTTCTTGCCCGCGATTGAGATGAGTCGACAAGTCCGCGAGAAGAAAATTTCTCCCGTGGAACTTGCCGAGGCCCATTTAGCCAAAATCGAGCGTCTGAATCCCAAGCTGAATGCTTTCGTGCATGTCGATCCCGAGCCCGTCCGCCGCCAAGCGCGAGAAGCCGAGGCCGCCGTGAGGAGCGGCCAAGTCCTTGGCCCGCTGCACGGCGTCCCGATCAGCATCAAGAGCTCGATCGAAGTTGCCGGCATGAAATGCGAAGCGGGCACGCGCCTCCGTGCCGGCCTCGTCGCCACGCACGATGCTCCGTTGGTCGAGCGCCTGCGGCGAGCCGGGGTAGTGATCCTCGGCGTCACCAACACGCCCGAGTTGCTCATGGCCTGGGAAACCGACAACCTGCTCTACGGCCGGACCAACTCCCCATGGGATCTGGATCGCACTCCCGGTGGATCCAGCGGGGGAGAGTCGGCAGCGATCGCATCGGGAATGTCCGCTGGAGGCGTCGGCAGCGATGGCGGCGGATCGATCCGTGTTCCCGCTCACTTCAGCGGCATCTGCGGACTCAAGCCAACTCCCGGACGCATCCCTTCGACCGGGCACTTTCCACCCTCCGGCGGCCCGTTTGCTTTGCTCGGTGTGGTTGGCCCGATGGCGCGCACCGTGGCCGATCTCAAAGTTCTGTTTGAAGTCATCCAGGGTCCAGACGACGGCGACACGTTTGCAGCGCCAGTCCCACTCCGCTGGCCGACCAACGATGAACTGAGGCATCTTCGCATCGGCTACTTTGAAGATGATGGCCGCACGCCCGCAACTGCAGAAATTCGCAATGCGGTTCGAACTGCCGCCGAAGCCTTGAGCCGCGCCGGGTTTCAGGTCGAACCATTTCGTCCCGAAGGCCTAGAGGAAGCTCGCCTCCTCTGGAAAAAGTTCTTCGTCAAAGCTGGCGGCATGCTCATCGGCCCCATGTTTGCCGGTCGCGAGCAGGATCTGAGTCCGACCCTCAAGCAATTCCTCGAATGGTCGGCGTCAGAGCCAAGCCTGTCAGGGCCAGATGTCATTGACGCATGGATTCGCCGTGACACGTTGCGCGCGAGTCTCCTCGAGCAGATGCGGAAGTACCCAATCCTTCTCTGTCCCCCTGCCGCCATTCCTGCCTTCCGCCACAGCGAGCGCAGTTGGACGATCGACGGCAAAACCGTCGAATATCTCGATGCCTGGAGTTACACCGAGTGGTTCAATCTGCTCGGCAATCCCGCCGCCGTCGTTCCCGTGAGCCAATCCCCCGAGGGCTTGCCGATTGGCGTACAGATTGTCGGCCGCCCGTGGGAAGAAGAACAGGTTTTGTCGGTGGCCTCTGTGTTGGAAAGGGAAGTCGGACCGGGGAAAAGGCCGCCAATCCAATAGCTGCAGCCTCATTGCCCGCCCGCCTGAGAAATCAGAAAACCACAAAGCACACGAAGTTTCACGAAAGAAATTCGGATTTCCTTCGTGTACCTTAGTGCCCTTCGTGGTGGTGCCTTTGGATTGCTTCCTAGGCGATTTCCGTGATCGTAGTCAGCGGCGCCGACCCAACCGCAACTCTTCCCGCGTCGGTCTAGTATGTTTGTATTATTCCGCCGCTCCACACGACTGTATAAGTTTATGTAGCGCGAGACTTCGGTTCACTGTGGGGCCGAAGCCGGGAACATCTCCGTTCGCCGTCGCCATTCGGGAAATGCCAGACTCCAGGAAAAGAAGCGACCGGATTCTGTCTTGGCTCATAGCCTTTCTGGCCGTCTCTGCTGCCTACCTCTACACATTTCCGCAGGCCAACATCTTCTACGCCGTCATTGTCCTCTTGCATGCCGCCGGAGGCGCGCTCGCCGCCATTCTTCTCGTTCCAATGCTGTTTCGCGTTCTACGCTCCGGCGCCCTCGCCGCGCGAGCAGGATGGTTCTTGATTGCGGCCGGCGCAGCCGTTGGGCTCATCCTCATAAAGACCGGCACTCCGCGAACGGAATGGAACAAGCTTTATCTCCACATTGTCCTTTCACTGGCGGGCTTGGCCTTGCTGATTGCCGGATGGCTGAGCGCGCGTGCATCTTCCGATTGGGTTCCGATCGGATCAAGATTGGGCGCGGGCGCCATCCGAGTTGTGCTCTGCCTCGCGCTGTTTGCAGGAATTGGTTACGGAGCGCGTTACATTCGCAGCAGTTGGGAATCGCGCAACCGCATTCAGAATCCGGCCATGCCCCCCGATGACATGAATGGCGAAGGCGACGGTCCCGAAGGCTCGTTCTTCCCCAGTTCCGCACAGGTGTACGGCAGGCAGAAAATTCCCAGCAAGTTTTTCATGGAGTCTGACTCCTGCAAGCGCTGCCACGAAGACATCTACAACCAGTGGTTCAGCTCCGCGCATCATTTCTCGTCCTTCAACAATCAGTGGTATCGCAAGTCGATCGAGTACATGCAAGACACGATCGGCA
>QIAL01000343.1 GCA_003225535.1 Acidobacteriota bacterium
GATCGGGGCGGACGTGCATTCGCTCGGGAACCTCGTCTCTCCAGGCATGCTTATTGCCGCACCCTTTCGTACGGCTCGCACTCAGGGCGCGATCTTAATTTATCCCCGGCAGGACGGCATCTTTACGGTCGAGGAACGCGCGCTGGTGGCAGCGATTGCCGGCTTTGGGGCCGTCGCGGTGGCACACGCGGAACTCCATGCCACTGCACACTCCCAGGCGCAGGAACTTCATCAACTCCTTGAGATTTCGCTGGAACTCAGTGCTAGCGGAGATCTAAATCGTTTTCTACCGGCGTTTGTGATCCGAGCTTCAGGGTTTCTCGGCTTCGGGAGATGCTTCATCGCCCTGCTGGAGGATGACCAATTCCAAGTGCGTTACGGAGTGGAAGGCGGACAGCCGCGCCGGGTTGAGACGATTTTTCCTGAAGGGGTCGCGACCAAAGCCCTTCGGTCCAAAGAGGTCTTTTGGACGGATGAAGCGAGCCGGGTTCCAGGCGCCAATGTTGAAGTCGTTTCGAAATACAAAGTGCATCAGTTTCTTGCCGTGCCGCTCCTCGGAGCCAGCGGCAAACTGCTGGGGATGTTTGGCCTGCTCGATCGTCTCGATGGCACCGGGATTTCACAAGAGGACATAAGGCGCGCGCAGGCCCTGTCGAACCAGGCTGCAGTCGTGTTGGAAGTTGCCAGCAATTTGCACCTGTCGGAACAGCACCGGCGGCGGGCCGAGGCATTGATCGAACTGGCGCGGGACATTGACGGCAGCCTGCACTTGCCCGAGTTTGCGTCCCGGTTTGTTCGCCGCACGGTGGAACTGACGAGCTCGAGTGGCGGATTGCTGGCTTTGCATCATGACGGCCGCTGGCAACCGGCTGCGCTGCATCAGACGCAGCTATCCCCTTCGACATCGGAGATCGTCCCGTTATCCGAAGAACAAAAGCCCGACGGCTCTTTACAAAGAGCTGAGGCGAGTCTGGTTAAGAGAGAAACCCAGAGCATCTCCATGGATCGTGAGAGTGAGCGAGACCTGGGCGCTAGGCTTGGAGAGTTTGTTGCTCGTAACTCGGAAAATGTGACGTGCGGTTCTGCCCAAGAAATGCTGGGAGTGGAACCCGCCGCCAAACTAGGTTGGACCGACTGCACATTGGTGCGGCTCACTGGTGCCAATGGGGAACTTGCCGGAATTCTATGTCTTTCCGGCCGCGCGGGAGCCCTGAACCACGAGGATCGGGCCTTCCTGGAGACAATGGCGGGGCATGCAGCGATGGCGCTGGACAATGCGCGGCTGTTCACCCAGATTGAAAAGTCGAACCGCCACTGGGTCGAAATATTTGATGCCATTTCGGACTTCATTGTCGTTCACGACCAGTCCGACAAGGTGTTGCGAGTGAATCGGTCGCTGGCCGCGATGATTGGGGTGCCTCCGGCGGAGTTGATCGGGCTCAATATTCGCGCCCTGATGGCGTTGACCAGCGATTCTGCCTCGTATGCCTGCCCCTTCTGCCGCTCGATGGGAGATGACTCCAGCGAGTTTGCTCACCCGGTTTTCGATCGCAGCTACCTGGTCTCAACATCGCGCGTGCACGACGCCTCCGGGGAAGGCCTGCAGACCATTCACGTTCTGAAAGACATCTCCGACCGCAGCGAGGCGGAACGGCGGTACCGCGAACTCTTCGACAATATTCAGGAAGGCCTCTTCTTCAGCACGCCGGGCGGACGATTTGTGGAAGTCAATGACGCCATGGTACGGATGCTCGGCTACGGCAGCCGCGAAGAATTGCTGCAGATCGATATCCCGACCCAGCTTTATCTCACTCCCGAGCAGCGGCAGCAGCATGCGAAGGTCATGGAGGAACAGGGCAGCCTGCGCAATTTTGAGGCTACCCTTCGGCGCAAGGACGGTTCGCTGATTCACGTGCTGATTAACGCCTTCGGGATGTATGACAACCAGGGCCGCGTGCTGCAGATTCGCGGGCTGATGCTGGATGTCACCGGCTTGCGAACCTACCAGTCGGAGTTGCATCGGGAGCGCGACTTCTCGGGCAAGATCCTCAACAACACGCAGAGCTTGATTCTGGTGGCCGATACCGCAGGACTGATCAGTTACGCGAACCGGCGCTGGTTCGATGCCGGATTTGAACAGCGGGAATTGCTAGGGCGTCCGCTGCTCGAATTGGCCGCGCCAAACTTTGCGCAGGCACTGGCCGAAGCTGTGCACAGCACCTTGAACGGTCAGCAAGTGGACAACCTCGAACTGGAAATCGTGCGACGTAGCGGTGCGGCCGGGAAATTCTCAGCGAACCTCAGCCCGATGCGCGACGAGCAGGGAACGGTGACCAGCATCGTTCTGGTGCTCACCGATATTACGGATTCCGCCGTGCTGCGTGACAAGTTACTCCACACGGAAAAGATGGCGGCGGTCGGGCAGTTGGTCTCCGGTGTAGCGCACGAGGTGAATAACCCGCTGACCGCGATTCTCGGCTTCGCCGACTTGCTGATGGAAAATCCCGATTTGACCGAAGCTGCGCGGAAGGACCTGCGGGTGATTCTGCAAGAAGCGCAGCGCACGAAACAGATTGTGCAAAACCTGCTCAGCTTTGCCCGTCAGATGCCGCCGCAACGCAATCCTGTGCAACTGAACGGGATTTTGCGGCGCACCATTCAGTTGCGCTCCTATGACTTTAATAGTCACGGCGTTGATGTGGTTGAACATCTGGATGAAGGACTTCCCGATGTGATCGGCGATGCGCACCAGTTGCAGCAGGTCTTTCTCAACATCCTGAACAACGCCTACGACGCGGTGCGCGAGGTCGGACGTCCCGCGCGCATTGAGATCATGTCGACCAAATCCGGCGAGTCGGTCGAGGTTTCCTTCTCCGATAACGGAAATGGAATCTCGCATCCTGACAAGATTTTTGATCCATTCTTCACGACCAAGGAAGTGGGCAAGGGTACGGGTCTGGGCCTCAGCATCTGTTACGGAATCGTGAAAGAACACGGTGGCGAGATTCTCTGCCACAACAACATCGGGGGCCAGGGAGCGACCTTCATTGTTCGCTTGCCTGCAACGCCTCAGGCCGCGTCTCTAGGCGTGGCCGCGGGAGTGACACAACCATGAGCCTGCCAGCCTTGAAACCTCGAGCTTTGCCGGTCTTGCTCATCGAGGATGAGCCGGCGGTGATGGCCTACGTGCAAGCAGCTCTCGAGCGCAGCGGATATCCGGTTGTGTGCTGCGAGTCCGGCGTCGATGCTTTGCGGCTGCTGGATGGCGGATCTTTCCTCGGCATCGTCTCCGACATGCGGACCCCTGGCGGCGTGGACGGCGGACAGGTGCACGCCTGGATCGCCAAGAACAGGCCGGATCTGGCGAATCGCCTGGTCTTCATTACCGGCGATATCGCGAACGAAGAGACGGTGGCAACCTTGCGCGCGACGGGCGCTCCCTGCGTGGAGAAGCCGTTCCGCGTTCAGCAATTCATTGATGTGATCTCGAAAACGTTTGGAAAGGCCGAGTAGTGAATAACGGTAAGGAAGATCTCCGCATACGCCTGCTGATCGTCGATGACGAGCAGACCATCCGCAAGCTGTGCTCAACAGTAGGCGAGGCGCTCGGATTTGTTTGCCTGGAAGCCGAGAGCGGCGAGTCCGCCTTGGCCCTTCTGGAAGAGCAGTCGGTGCACATGATTTTGTCCGATATGGTGATGCCGCACATGTCGGGACTGGAGTTCCTGGAGAAGATCAAGAAACTTCTTCCCCGCACCGAAGTGGCGCTGATGACCGGACATGGGTCGATCGAAACCGCTGTGCAGGCGATGAAATTGGGCGCTTACGACTACATCACCAAGCCGTTTTCGCCGCTGGAAGAATTGCGACTTTTTTTGCGCCGCATGGCCGAGAAAGTCCGCCTGGTCGAGGAAAACGAATTCCTGCGACAGCGCACAGATTCGGAAACCGCTGTGCATGGGATTGTCGGTTCGTCAACGCGCATCCAGGAAGTGATGCGGCTGGTGGCGCGCTTAAAAGATACGCGCACGCCTGTACTGATCTACGGCGAGAGTGGCACGGGAAAAGAACTCGTTGCCCGTGCGATGCATTTTCGCGGAGCTTTTGCCGGCCGTCCGTTTGTGGCGGTCGATTGCGGATCTCTGGTTCCCACTCTTATCGAGAGCGAGCTCTTTGGCTACGAAAAAGGGGCGTTTACCGGAGCATTGAAGTCCAAGCAGGGACTGTTTCAAGCGGCAGACGGCGGAACGATCTTTCTCGATGAAGTGGGCGAGTTGCCCCTGGAGTTGCAGGCGAAGCTCCTGCGCGTCCTGCAGGAAAAGGAAGTACGGCCGGTGGGCAGTAATCAGCGGATCAAGGTCGACGTGCGGGTCATTGCTGCCACGAATCGTGATCTCGAGGCCGCTTACAAGAACGGAACCTTCCGCAAAGATCTTTATTTCCGTCTGAATGTAGTTACGCTCTTCGTGCCCTCGCTCCGCGAGCGCCGTAGCGATATCCCGATGCTCGTGCACTGGTTTTTGGAGCGCTATGCCCCTGGAGGCGAGCAGCATGTCTCCAGCGCGGCGATGAAAATGCTCATGCAGTATGAGTGGCCGGGTAACGTGCGGGAACTGGAAAACTGCGTCGAGAGAGCTGTAGCGCTGGGAAACGGGCAGATCATCGAATTGAGTGATCTTCCACCGGCCATTGCCTCGGGCGCAGGTTTGACGACCACCCCTGTGGTACACACGAACAAACCGCCCGTTCTAGATCCGGATCTGGCAGAAGCCGCGGTTGCGGTGGCGCCTCGAACGCCGTTGTCCACAACCGATCTGGAGGATATCGAACGCGCCACAATTCAGCGTGTTTTTGAACAGGTCAACGGCGACAAGGCGCTTGCCGGAAGAATGCTCGGTATCAGCCGCGCGACCCTCTACCGCAAACTCAAGCGTTACAACATCGGGATGGGATCTCCCTCCGGGGCAAGTTCATCAAGCCATACCCTGCAGTGAGGGAGTCCTCTACCTCCGAATAACCGACAATACGCCGCGCATACATCACCAGCCAAAACCGAGCCTGTCCACTAGCGCACAGGAATGTTCACAAGCGGACATTCAGGGATCAGCTTTCAGACGGTAGAAACGCCTTCGTTTGTTGCTTTTCCGAACGCGGGACTTCGGAAGACAAGATGCAGGCGGCAGAGTAGAAGTGCTGCCCCGATGCGAGACTCGGTGAGAGTGCGCAACGTAGATCTCCGAAGGTATTTTCGTGGAAATACTCAATCAGAATCTTAGGTTTGCAGTTCGCCAGTTGTGGCGAAATCCTGGCTTCACCGTCACGGTGGTCCTCACGCTGGCACTCTCGATTGGAGCAAATACAGCCATTTTCTCCGTGGTCAATGCGCTTCTGCTGAAGAGCTTGCCTTACTCCCATCCTGAACGGATGGGGACGGTTTACACGCGCGTCACCGGTCCCATGGGCTGGGACGAGCGGCATCACGTAAATGGC
>QIAL01000344.1 GCA_003225535.1 Acidobacteriota bacterium
TGTCGGCATGACCTTCAATCCGGAAGGCTTTACGGAGATGAAGGACAAGTACTTCTTGCTGAACGGCCGCAGTTATCCCGACACCATCCATGATGGGCCGCTGGCGACGCAGACGACGGATGGCTCCTTGCATTATGCGCAGCCGATGTCGGCGATCATCAACATTCCGGTCGGCGGAAGGGCGCTCCTGCGCATCGCGGACCTGGACGTCACGGAATATCAGACGCTGGCCTCGCTGGGCATCCCGATGCAGGTCATTGCGCTCAATGCCAAGCTGCTGCGCGATCAGGCGGGAAACAACCTTTATTACAACACCAACTCGATCACGTTGGCGGGCGGCGAATCACTCGACGTGATTCTGGATGCCAGCGACACCGGCAAGTATCCCTCCGGTAGCGTGTTTTACCTCTACACCCCCAATCTTGACCACTTGTCGAACGATGCCGAGAACTTCGGTGGCCTGATGACCGAAGTCCGGATCAATTAGGAGCGCAGCAATGAGGGCGATGAACATGAAAAAAGCGATCTCGAAAACACAACTGCTTCTCGCAACGATTGTGGCAGTGACCCTGTTGTTTACTGCCATGGCCCATGCTGCGGCTCCCGGAATCACGGGTACGACCTTTAACCTGACGGCACAACCGGCTTTCTTGACTCAGCCCGACGGCCAGT
Organism: Acidobacteriota bacterium; assembly: GCA_003225535.1. GTDB lineage: Bacteria > Acidobacteriota > Terriglobia > Terriglobales > Acidobacteriaceae > Sulfotelmatobacter. The sequence goes on from QIAL01000344.1 coordinate 673, forward strand.
TTGTGTACTCGTGGGGATACGGCTGCGCCGCTGGGTTTGTCCCGACTTTCGCGCCATCCGCGATCAGTACCGGGTCCTGCGGCACCATGCAGGTTCCCGGACCTACCTTGATCGTCACGGCACCCGCATCGGGGAGCTCAACGGTCACAGTTAATCTCTGTTCCCCGGCTTTCAAGTGTCGACGTCGGGCGGTGTAGCGGGCCTGCTGACGCAGGAAGCGGCGCCTGGGGGCAGCGTGACCTACACGCTCACTATTCCTTCCACCGCGGCGGGAACACACGCTTATTACAGCGGAACGCAGGGCGACTTGCAGGTTGAGATGGGCTTGTATGGGGCGATCATTGTCATCCCCTCTGCTATTCCCGGCGCCTGCACGTCGGGGAACCACGCCACAAACCTGACGGCGCAAGGCCATTGGAATGAAGCTAATTATCGACTTGCGGCTGCAGCCTACAACCACCCGGAAGCCTGCTATGACCGGGAATACCTCTTCCAGTTCTCGGAGATGGATCCCAGGATTCACCGCCAGGCGGAGGAACAGTCCACCAGGTCCTGCACTGGTTGCATGACCGTTGCGACCGAGCCTTATGTTCCCGCCTACTTCATGATCAACGGCCGCTCCATGCCCGACCTGATGGACCCCAATTACGCCCCTGAATATCCACACCAACCTTACAACGGCAACCCGCACATGCATCCGGGCGAACTGGTGCTGCTGCGTGTCATTGGCACCGGGCGTTGGCAACATCCGTTCCACGAGCACGGCAACCACGTACGCGTTCTGGCGCGCGATGGCAATTTGATTCTCAGCGCGACCGATCCAAACAGTCTCGCCGGACCTCTGTTGTTCACCACGACTACGACTCCAGGCCTCACGCTGGATGGTATCTACTACTGGAGCGGCAAAGGTCTGAACTGGGATCCGTATGGTCACAACGCAGCCTCCGGATCCACCCTGCCTTGCAACCCTGATGCTAACGGCTACAACACGGGTGCTCCCACTGCGATCAATTACTTCGAGTGGTGCCAGGATCACAACAAGCCACTCCAGACTCATCCGTTCGGCGATGTCGCAGGTGGCGGTCCGGCAACTCTGCCTGATCCGAACATCTTAGCGAACGGTGCCTGGTTCGGCGGCAGTCCCTATCTCGGTCCGGACGCAACGGTCCGCGCCGTCGGCAACACGGGCACTACGCCACCCTCCGGCACAGTCGCGAATGCACCCGATTCAGAAGCCGGCTTTGCCTTCATGTGGCACTCGCACAACGAGCGCGAAATCACCACGAACAACATTTTCCCGGGCGGAATGCTGATGATGATGCTGGTCGATTCCCGGGAATTTGTCATCGACGAGTCCAACTAACTACTGAGGAACTGAGGAGAGAGCGATGCGATTCAATTGTCCCAAAGCGACTTTACGAACAACGGCACTGGCGGTATTGGTTCTCCTCCTTGGAGCGAGTTGGGCCGTCGCCCAGCAGCAAATCAATCTGACCGCGGGACCAACCACCATCACCTTGCCCGATGGCTCGGTTGTTCCTATGTGGGGCTACAGCTGCGGCACGGCCGTGGTTGGTTCAACCGCGAGCTGCGCCAAGTCGAATCTCGCGGCGGCCGGTTGGTCGCCCGTGGTGATTACAGTGCCCACGGGACAGACCCTGGTGATTAACCTCACGAACAGTCTGACCTTCGGGACCAACAGTGTACCCACTTCGTTGACCATCGTGGGCCAGTTGGGTGGCGGCCTCGGAGGGACGCCGACCCGCACAGCGAGTCCCGATCACGCCGTACAAGGCGCCACATGGCCGGTCGCGGACCCCACTACAACGAATACTCCGCCACCGCAGGAGCGACGCGTACAGTCGTTCTCCACGGAAGTGGCAGCAGGAGCGACGACCGCGACCGCTCTGACGTGGTTAACGCCTCGCCCTGGCACGTACCTGCTTGAGTCGGGCACGCACCCGTCGATTCAGGGGCCCATGGGTCTGTACGGCATGGTAGTGGTTACGGCTGCGCCCGCAGGAGCTGTTGCGGGCACAGCCTACCCAGCAGTCGGGACGACACCCGCGGTGACTTACAACGCGGATGCATCATTCCTGTTCAGTGAAATCGACCCCGTGCAGAACAACGCGGTCAGCACCGCGGTCAATACGGCTGGTTTCAGCGAAACCATGGTGTGGTCGGGGCAACCAGGCGGTTGCGGCAATCCGAGCTCGGGCACCTACCATCAATGCTATCCGCCAGCCGTGAACTACTCGCCACTTTATTACCTCATCAACGGAGTTGCATTCGACAGGACCAATGCCACGAGTTCGCTGTTCCCAACCACGCCCGCAACTGTGGCTTCTGGAACCGTGTTGGTGCGCATGGTGAATGCTGGCCTGCGCATGCACATCCCGTCGATTGTTGGCGCCCAAACGGGGACGGCGATCTCGGGCTTCGGTCTGATTGCGGAAGACGGCAATCCACTTCCCGGCGTAACCCGAGTGCAGAACGAAGTGTTCATGGCCCCGGGTAAGACCTACGACGTAACGATCAATGTACCTGCCGCTGGCGGGACGGCTCTCCCGATTTTCGACCGTCAAGGGAGCTTGTCGGGCAATGCGACCAGTCGCGACGCAGGGATGCTGGCCTACATCAGCATCAACGGTGCGGGACTGCCACTCGCCGGTTCACTCGCCGCAGCCGTAGCCAACCCAGATACTTATAACGCTGTGGTTGCGGGCAAGACCCTAACGGTGTCAGATCCAGCCAAGGGTCTGATCGGGAATGACGTCAATGTTTACGGCGTCCAGGTCTCGGGCACGGCGCCGGCCGGGTTGACTCTCAACGCGAATGGTACCTTTACCTATACCGGGGCTCCGACCAGCTTTACGTATTGCGCAAACACCTCAACGACCGCGTGCGCTCTGGTGACACTAGGCGCGGCGCCGATTGAGGCGGCGAGCGGCATTAGCTGCATCGTCCCCTCTCCCACGTACACCTCGAATGTGGCAACGACTTTGAGCATCAAGCCTCCTGGCGTGCTGGCGTTCTGTAAGGACGCAGCCGGCTATCCGCTGACCATTGCCGCTTCCCCTGCTCCCGTTCTGGCAGGCGGAACAGTAGCCATGGATGAGAATGGCGGGTTCACCGCGACCGTTGCCACCTCGGGCTCGCACAGCTTGACTTTTACGCCCCAGAATTCTCAGGGAACAAACGCGGCCTCAGCGGCGACAGCCACGCTCGTCTTCCCGACGGCGAGCAATCTTCAAGTAACCCTGGTCGAAGGACAAAGCAAGACTCCACTTGCTAATCAGGACTACCGGTGGATTATTGAGGAAGACCGTACCTTCTTTGTCGACCCTAATTGCCAAACGAACCCCCTGCCGGCGAGTTGCCCTCTAGCCACTCCGCAGGGAACCCCGGCCATTTTTGGGACGAACTTCCACACCAGCTACATGCCAGTCGTAGCGCAGGGCTGCACGGGAACGATTTCCTGCGAAAGTGGCCAGTCCGTGCTCGGTGCGTCCGCGGTGTGCGATATAGGCAATGGCATTTGCCATCCTGGATCAACCAAGACACCGTTGAATCCCAGCCAGGTTGTTCTAGATCCGACCAAGCACTATTACATCTCGGTCTTGCCGGGCGATGCCATGGACCCGGGACATGCCATGGGCGGCGCTCAGATCGCTAACGCCTGCACCCCAGTGCCTCCAGCAACAACTTGTACCGGTACTTTCGCACCCGTAACGGTTCTGGTTGAGCCTGAGAACCAGCCACCAGCTAAAGTCTCAGTGTTTGTGTTCGAAGACGATCATCCGCTCAACGGCGAGCATGATGCCAGCGGCGGAATCGACACATTGGCGCCCACAGATGACCTACGACGAGTTCAACCAGCCTTTGTCGAACGCGCTGGCGGGAAGCATCGATCCGGTCACGAAGATGGACGCGTGCCCGATCACGGCAAACCCGATGACAGGATTCGACGGCGCCACGAACGATGTCGGCGGCATCACCGGCGTAATCCCGGTGTGTCCGAAGTACGAGGCAGATGGCGTCACTCTGTCGCCACTGGCGGGGCAGGCAATCGTCGCGAACATGCCCCCCGGAAGGTACGGCATCATAGCCACACCCGCAGCTGACCGAATTGCGGCCGGTGAGGAATGGCTGCAAACCAACACACTGGACGGCGGCAAAGATCACGAAGCCTTCATCAAGGCAGGTGAGCCTGCGTACTTCCAGGAGTTCGGTCCGGGGTCATTCCACGTTTCCATCGGCTTTGCCAATCCGCAGTTCATCAAAGATCAAGGAACTGCGC
>QIAL01000166.1 GCA_003225535.1 Acidobacteriota bacterium
CCCGGGAGAACTGCTGCAGGCGGCACAAGCCAGGAGTACAACGATCCCGAGGGTAACGAGAATGGGTCGATGATTCATTGCCGACCACTTTCTCCATTCGTTTCGTCCAGTGCTCCAGGAGCTTCAATCCCGGCCCGCACCACGAGGGGCAAGTATTGCCAGGTACGTATGCGCTCTTGCCTGGACACAATGATGCCGGCGACGATGCCGAATCCGATCTGGGAAATAACGAACCAGAGCCAGTCAATCCGCTGCTTGAGCACGGGATCCAGCGCTTCGAGCATGCTATGGATCAGGCCAGACCACAGAACGGGAGCGATCACACCTCCGAACAGAACCGGGTGCCGAGGAAACATTGGAAGCGCTGCCCCATAGAGAAGCCCCACGAGTGAAGAGCAGATCAGGTGAAGGATCATTGCAATGATCAATGCGTCCCAATGAAAGGCCGCAATTTGCTCCGTGGTCACTCTTGCCGGAAAGAATCCAGCCGACAAAAGGTTGATCGGATACCAGATACCGTGGCCGCTGATCATTCCGTAAAGCACTGCCAGAATGGCCATGGCTACACTTCCTGCTAAGCCACCTTTGACACCCGCCGAAATCGGATAGATCTCCAGCGGCAGTCGCGCCCGGTGCAGTTCCTGGGTCTCCCATTCGACCCGAGCGACTCGCGGGCGGCGAGTTTCTGGAGTTGGCTCCCGCTCCACTATTGGCATTGCTTCATGGTTTTCGTGTGGCAACACTTCGCGGAACCACCCAACGCAACCGGCCACCGTTAAGATTGTGCCAAGAACGCTAACGGAAGCGTTGGTCACCAATCCCGCGAAGAGCAATGTAAGACCGAAAGCCAGGATGATCGGCCATGCCGTTGGGGCGGGCAGTTCGATCGTGTTCAGCGCCCTTTCTGTCCCCGGGGATCGTTCAAGTGTTTCTGATTTCATCTTCCAGTACCTGCCTCATCGTCCAATCACGTAAACGACCGTGAAAACCACTATCCATACCGCGTCTACGAAATGCCAGTAGAGCGACAAGACGTCGACACGCTCAGCGTGCTCTGCTCTGACGCTTCCCAGAAGCGTCAACGCCATCACGATGGAGAGACTTACAAGACCGACCACGACGTGAAAGCCGTGCAGCCCCACCAACGAGTAATAGGTTGTTCCGAACAGATTGGTACTGATCGTCAATCCTTCGTGGTAAATCAGCCGGCGCCACTCCGTCGCGGTCCCGTACAAGAAGGTCGCGCCCAACGCAATGGTCGCGAGCCACAAGATTCCGAAACGCAGAACGTTATCCTGGCGAAGAGACTTTGCAGCCATGTGAATTGTGAGACTGCTCGAAAGCAGACAGACCGTGTAAAAGACCGGGACAATGAGAACGTCCTTTGGCATGGGGCCCGTCAGGCTCTTGCCGATATAGAAAAGGTATGCCACCAGGAAGATCGTGAAAATCGCAGCTTCGGCGGCGATCAAAGCAAACATGCCGACGCGTCCACGAGCGGGACGGTCCCACTCAATTCTCCCTTCGGCCACGGTTATTGGTGTCGCACTCATCACAGTTTTCCCCGCTATTCGTAATTCCAGTCGGGATCAGACGGGTGCTTAAGGTCCCAGAGCGGGCGTCGGCTCTTAATTACCGGGATCGACACGAAGTTATAGTCAGGAGGCGGCGAATTCGTGGACCACTCGAGAGTCCAGGCGTCCCACGGATCGCTTCCAGCGGCTTTGCCCCGGAAATGGGACCAGAGCAGGTTTCCCAAGAAGACCAAAATCCCGGCAGCCTGGAAGAAAACTCCGACGGTCACAATGAAGTTCCACGTGTCCCAACCGCGCCCCGGTTCGTAGGTGTAGATCCTTCGCGGCATGCCCAGCAATCCAGGAATATGCATGAAGTCGAAGGTCAGATGGAAGCCGATGATGAAAAGCCAGAAATGCAGCTTACCGAGCGTCTCGCTGTACATCCTCCCCGACATTTTCGGGAACCAGTAGTAAAAAGCTCCGAAGAGAGCGAAGAGAATGCCGCCGACAATCACATAGTGAAAATGTGCGACCACGAAATATGAATTTCCCAAATGCCACGTGAAAGGTGCGACACTTAACATGACGCCAGTGAGGCCGGCGGCCAAGAATTGAAAGAGAAAGGCAATGCAGAACAGCATCGGAGTCTTGAACTCAATCTTTCCTCCCCACATGGTCGCCAACCAGTTGAAGATCTTGATGCCGGTCGGAACCGCAATGGCCATCGTCGAGATCACGAAAAAGGTATTCACATTTGCGCCCATGCCGACCGTGAACATGTGGTGAGCCCACACGCTCATGCTGATGAAAGCGATCGCAACCGTGGCCCCCACCATCACCGAATAACCGAAGATCGGCTTACGCGAGAAGACCGGGATGATCTCAGAGACGAAGGCGAAGGCGGGGAGGACCAGGACGTATACCTCGGGATGTCCGAAGATCCAAAAGAAATGCATCCAGATCACGGCGGAGCCTCCTGCTTGGGTGTCGAAGAAGTGACCGCCAAGATAGCGATCGATCAACAGCATGATCTGCGCCGCCGTAAGCGGACTGATGGCGAGGATCACCAACCCGGCCATCACAAGGTTGAGCCAGGCGAACAATGGCATTTTGGCTAACGTCATGCCTGGGCAACGCATGCAGAGAATAGTTGCCACGATGTTGATCGCGGTGCCGATGCTGCCAAAGCCGGAGACTAGCAGCGCCAGCGTCCAGAAATCCGTACTATGGCCCACTGAAAACGTCTGCGAAGTCAGCGGTGCGTAGGCAAACCACCCTACGTCGGGAGCGTTCCCCGCTCCATAGAGTCCATTGGCCCCGACTAGGCTGAAATAGAGAAGCAGGCCGCCAAAAGCAGTCATCCAGAAACTAAAAGCATTCAGCCGCGGAAAAGCCATGTCCCGCGCACCAATCATCAGCGGAATCAGATAATTTGCAAATCCGAATAGAACAGGCATCACCACGAAGAAAATCATGGTGGTTCCATGCATGGTAAACATTCGGTTAAAGACCTGGGGCGAAACAAAATCGTTGTGCGGACGGATCAGCTGGATGCGGATAATCATCGCCTCGATACCGCCGATCACGAGAAACAACAAGGCATAAATGATGTACAGAATGCCCAGGCGCTTGTGATCGACAGTCGTCATCCAATCGTGGAGCCTCTCGACAATAGGACGCGATGCTGGTTCCGTTCTTGGCAGTGCGATCGCATCAGTCGACATCGGGCAATCTCCTAAAGGTCTTTAACAGGTCACTCAACGAAGTGTCTGCAAATAGGCTGTCAACGCGTCTAGTTCCTGCTCGTTCAACTCCATTGCCGGCATTAAGGAACCAGGCTTGATCAGGTTGGGATTTCGAATCCAAACGCGGAGATTTTTCGGTGTATTCAGGGCTGCGCCGGCCGCGATCGTGTCTCGGCTCATCAGGTGCGTAAGGTCCGGACCAAATCGCCCGTTGGCCACTGTGCCCGACACGGTATGGCAATTGATGCAGGCGGTCGTTTCGAATATCCGTTGTCCCTGAGAGACAGCGTCATTGACGAACGCGGGCTCGTGTTGCTGTTGAATCCACCGGTCAAATTCATCCTTCGATTGGACGTAAACACGCAGCAACATCTTGGCGTGTTGGGTCCCGCAATACTGCGCACACTGGCCCAGGTAAATTCCCGTC
>QIAL01000167.1 GCA_003225535.1 Acidobacteriota bacterium
GACTCCAGAGGTGAGGTGTATAGGCCAGGCCCACCCTTGGCGCGAAATTATTTTTGTCCCCCTGCTGCTGGCTCGCGAAGACGCCTGGGAAATTGTTGGTGCCACCCAGGCCAATACCGAGTCTAGTATCGACCGAGGGGAATTGCAGCGAGTTCTCGAGCGTGCTCTGATATTCGTAACGCAAGCCGAGGTCGACAGAAAAGTTCGGCCTCAGATGCCAGGTGTCCTGAAGGTATGGAGCGTAGGTCGCAAGGAAGGGGAGAGTAACGGGGCTGCCGAAGACTTTGTCGATTGATCCCCCCGTGCCCGTGAAATCGTCGATGAAATTGGCCAATCCAGTAAATCCGCCCCCTGGCCGAACGATAATTTCACCACGGTTGTCGATCGGACTTATGTCTCGGACCGTTAAGAGGGCCACGTCGGCGCCGACTTTGAAAGTGTGGCGCCCGACCGTGTAGCTCAAGGCATCCTGGAATTGATATGTTTTATGAGCGCGGCCCTGCGGAAATCCCGTTGCAAATCCGAAAGACGGAGTCTGGCCAGTTGGCCCCAGCAGGTCTAGGATCTGGATGGCAGTCGAATTCAAGATGGGGTTCGCTGCCGTCTGCGGGGTCGGGCCAAATTCAAGATCAAATTGGCCGTAAGAAAAGCGCAGCTCGTTTATCGCGTGAGATGAAAGTGTGTGCTGCCAGGTAAAACCGAAGTTAAAGGATGGACCACCGACCTGAGAATCCAGTCCAGGGAGAGCATTCGGCTGGTTGAAGAAATCCGGTGCAGTATTGTTGTCGTCTCGGAAATAGCGAAGGGTCAAGGTGTCAGTAGGCGAGGCAATATAATCCAGCTTAACACTCCACTGCCGGTCGTTCGTTGCAATGCTACCTTGGCTGCGCTGCACATCGCCTACCTGCACTGCCGGACGAGGAATGCCGTTCGGACCATTGCCCAGCGCAATGTCGGTAACACCGGTAGTGCCTCCTCGAAGTCCACCCAGAGCCGCGATCAGAAAATCGACGCGGGGATTTGAACCCAGAGATTGCAATGTAGCGATGCCCGCAGCGGTCGGAAGAAGCAGCGTATTCGTCTGGGCTGCCGCGCTCGCGCGCTCGCGGTCCCACTGGGACGTTCCGAACACGAAGAGTTTGTTTTTCTTGATGGGACCACCGAAGGTAAATCCAAATGTATTCTCGTTGTCAAACGGATTTGTGGTGATGCCCGCGAACCCGCTCTGTGCGGGAACGGCGGCCAGTGCGGAGTTGCGATTGAGTTCCCATGCGGAACCGTGAAAGTCGTTTGTTCCACTCTTATAGATAACGTTGGTGACCGAGCCGCCCCCGCGACCGAATTCCGCACTGTAAGAGTTGGTGAGTACGGTCACTTCTCGAACTGCTTCCTCGTTTGTTTGGAGGAATGCCTGGCCCTGGATGCTGTTGTCATTATTGTCCTGGCCGTCGATCAAAAAGTTGTTGGCGCGCGGACGCGTCCCATTGACGGAGAAACCCACGCCGTTGGTTACGTTATCGCGGTTGGCCTGCTCCTGGACTCCAGCCAGTGTAAATGCGAGTTCGATCGGATTGAGGCCAAAAATAGGAAGATTCTTGAGTTCGGTTTGCCCAAGATTGCTGCTGAGCTCGCCGGATTGCGTTTGCAATTCTGCGCCAGTAGAGGCTTCGACAGACACAGATTGATTTACAGTTCCAATAATCAAAGATGCGTTCACAGTGGAGGCGAGAGACGCCTTCACCGCAACTCCAACCTCCACGAAGTCCTGCATACCGGAGGCTTGGATGGACACACTGTAGCTCCCCGGTAGAAGCCCATCGATTCGATAGCTCCCCGCGGAATCCGTCTTCGTGGTCCGTTTGAAGGCGCCCAGGTCGGTGTTTGTAACGGTCACTGTCGCCCCCAGCACAGCGGCGCCAGCGGGATCCGTGACACTACCTACAATCGTGCCATTGCTCGTCTGCGCGTGCGCTGACGCAAGCGAAACAACCATGCCGAGAATGACTGCAAGAACGATTTGCCCACACTTCCACTTCAAGCTCATGACAATTCCTCCGAGAATTTGCAGTGCGTCTGTCTTACTGTTAGAGGAATATTTATCGGATAGGTTGCAGCATTGAAATGTAATCATCCTTACAAAAGTGCGAAGGGGTGCGAACGGAGCTCTATTCCTGCGTGGCATGCTCGAGTCGTTCGCGGTGAAGAATGCGTATTGTCTTTCGTCCTATCGTGATGATGCCCGCCCGTCGTAATTCACCCAAAGTGGCGGTTATGGACTCCCTGTGAACGGCGAGGTGGTCGGCCATATCTTTATGAGTCATACCAGCCACCACGCCGTTCTCCGCCTTTTCTAACAGCAGGGTTGCGACGCACGGAATCAGGCCCTTAAACGCGAGGGTCTCCATCTTGTAGAGAAAGTGCACGCATCGATCGCTCATCAGGTCGACGAGCTTGTGGGTCACATGCGGAGCGCATTCTAAAAGAGATTGGATACTATCGCGCGAAATTATTCGCACGCGGGATTCCTCGAGAGCTTCTGCGGAAGAAAGGTATCTTCCCTGGCCAAAGCAGCCCATTACGCCGAATATGGCAGGAGGTTGAAGCACCGCGATCGTTAGCTTTCTATCGCCGTAGGTTCTGAAAGTGCGAACCGAGCCCTTCTCCAAAACGAAGAGCACTTTCCCCGTCTGCCGGGGCTGAAAAAACAGATGCCTAGCACTGCAATTCAATACATTGCTGTCTTTCTCAAGCGCCTCTAAGCAGGAATCGGGCAGATGTTTGAAAAGGTCGATCTCCGAAAGAGAACTTACATCGAGCATAACTGTCGTCCTTCGCACTGATTGGGGACTCATAGGAGCAAAGCCTCGCTGGAGCGGGAACGTATCTTAACTGCTGTCATGCGCTCATCGCGGGCCTTTTCTCGCTGAACTTCCTGTGGCAGTTCACGCAGTCGCGTGCGGGCCTTTTGTAATTGCGATTTCGAATCACCTACCGAGCGTCGACATGATGGGATTCTCCCAGCGTCATGATTTGGCCCGGTGTGCCGTTCTTCACGTCCCAGGGACAATGGACTAGGCGGAGACGGGCGTGGGGCAGTCCGAGCTGGCGACGCCAAAGAGCAACAGGAAGATGCGCGCAACGGATAAAACGGGAGTCGTGATCGTGCTGCTTTTCATGGTGCTTCCAGCCTCCTATTTCGCACGGTTCCACCTAACGAGCCGTCAATGACTTTGGCCTATTTCTTCCTCACTCGGATGGGTCACCGAAGTGCTCGTTTGGCTCGAGAATCATCTCTCGGTGCGAGTAGTCGAATATGACTGTGAATCGCCGCAACATTTGCGCCCCGATGATCCCTGCTAAGTCAGGTGCGGCCAGAATGCCCGAAGTATTTTGGGAGAATTGCGTAAATGGCATGGAGACTACGAATCCTCCGAGTCTAATCGCCGGCACCCATCCGACCCGGGCACTTAACTCACCCCCTACGGCAACCACGTTTGGTACTTCGATTGTGTCCTTGGCCGAAAGAAACTCTGGGTGTGCGTTGCTGAAGGCCTTCGTCAGCCAAAGCGCGGACG
>QIAL01000316.1:0-12777 GCA_003225535.1 Acidobacteriota bacterium
TATCGCGCCAGAGACGATCGAAGACGAAGTTGCGAAGCATTTACTGAGCGCGCAGCAGATCGTTATCGTCGGAAACGGCCGTGGATACCTCTCCGCCATCGTGACCGGCAATGTAAACAGGGACGAGGTGCAGGCCGCCCTCGATGCCGTTAATCCGGACCTCCCCCACTATAAACAGGTACGCGCATTCGTCACGCGAACAGATCCATTTTCCATCGAAAACGGAATGTTGACCGCGAATGGCAAACTCAAGCGGGATCTGATCTCGGCGCTTATGAAGAACGAGATCGACGACATGTACCGGGTGAAGCAGGCTGTATAGGAGTCCGCGCAAGATGAGACAATTTCAGGGGCAAACGCTGTCCTGGGACCTCCATGACGGCATTATCGAGCTGACGCTTCATCGTGAGCCGCTCAACGAGATCAGCTCTTCCACGCTTGAGGAGTTGGAAAAGTTCGTTACTTCGCTGGACGCACTCAGTCAGGACTCACACGCCCTTATCCTTCACTGTTCTTTGAAATCAGGATTCTGCGCAGGAGCGGACTTGCGTCAGCTCTACGGATGGATTCAGGAATATGGACAGTCGGAAGTCGCCAATCACGCGCGACAATACCTCGAACGAATACACGCGGTCATGAATGCACTCGACGCAGCGCCCCTGACCACGATTGCAGCCGTGCACGGCGTCACGTTCGGCGGCGGATTCGAACTAGCTCTGACCTGCGACCTGATCATAGCCGACAAGCTGGCACGATTCTGTTTTCCCGAGCTTCGCCTGGGACTGATTCCTAGCTTCGGTGGAATTCCGCGCTTGAAGCGTGATTTGGGTAACGCTGTTGTCCGCGACTTGTTATTGACCGGACGCAGCTTCAACACTACGAAGGCACAACAAATCGGATTAGTCAGCCAAGTTGTTGGCGAGGGCGAGGTGCTGCGCGCGGCGCGGGCCACGGCCAAGCAGATCGGTAAGTTCGACCCAACGACGGCGGTGTTGGCCAAGCGCTTCATCAAGCCGATTCCCCTGGATGAACTGCGCAAAGAAATCGATGTTTTTTGCGAACTCTTACCCCGCCCCGCAGTGCAGGCCGGACTCAAAAAGTTCGTGGAAAGCACAGATGCCCAACCTTATTTGCCTTAAGCCAAACTGAATTAGAATGACTGTTTATGCCAACCGCTGAAAAGACGCTAGACGAGATACTCACTCTCGCCGCGGCTCACTTCAAAGTGCCGCGCGAGAAACTCTCCCCTGACGACGATTTCTTCAAGACGCTCGGCATCGACAGCCTGCAGGCGCTCGACTTGCTCACGAAATTAGAGAACCACTTTCGTGTCGAGTTGCCGGATTACGAACTGCAAGGCGTAACCGACTTTCGCACCTTGGCAGGCAAGATCCAGATTCGCCTGTAGAACTCAATCGTAGCTTGCAGCTTGTTGATCGGTAGGGAACACTGCCGCAAAGCCTGTCTGCGGATGGTTCGATTGGCAATCTACAATCTAGAGTCAGCAACTTCGTAATGCTCGATCTCCGTCAATACACATGCCTCGCCGCGGCTCTTCGTGACGCTCTCGACCGCTTCTCCAAAGAAGTGTGTCTCGTGGAAGCCGAGCGTGACCGCGAAAAACTCCGCCTGACCTATTCCGACTTCAAGGAGGTTGCACTTCCGCTCGCCCGGGCTCTTGAGGACGCTGACTTCGATCCCAACGATCGCGCCGCCATCATCATGACGAACCAGTCAAAGTGGCTGATTTCTGCGTACGCCATTTTCTTCTGCGGCGGCGTCCTGGTTCCTCTCGATTACAAGCTCACAGCCGCCGAACACCTGCAACTGCTGGCACACTCGAAAGCAAAAATCCTCGTCGTGGAGTACCACCTCTGGCGCGCGATCATGGCCGATCCCGGGTTTCAGAACATCGGAACCAAAATTGTTCTGGTCACCGAAGCCCCTCTGGGCACCGATCTCGCAGGCGCATTTCGTTGGGAGGATTTCAAGCGCAAGGGCGCACCCGATTTCGTCATGCGCCAAAAGGACGATGTCGCCTGCATCGTCTATTCTTCAGGTACAGGCGGCCGTCCCAAGGGTTGCGTCCTGACGCACGAGAACTATCTGGAGCAATGCCGTTCGCTCACCGCGTGGTACCCTTTTTGGCCCGGAGTGCGCTATTTGAGCATTCTTCCCACGAATCACGCCATTGATTTCATGGTGGGTTTCATTGGTCCGTTTGTGTGCGGTGCCTGCGTGGTGCATCTCCGGACTCTGCGTCCGGAGTTCGTGCGCGATGCCTTTGTTCGCTATCCCAATGATTCTGAAGAATCTGGAGCGCGGCCTGCGTGCCAAGTTCGACGAGCTTCCGTCGTGGAAGCGGGCCCTGCTGAATTCGATGATCGCTGTAAATCGGTCACTGACTCGTCGACGCCCCAACATCAAGCTCAGCCGTATGCTGCTGCGTAATATTCATCGCGGATTTGGCGGCGAGTTGCTGGCCTTAATCACCGGCGGAGCTTTCATGGAGCCGACCAGCATGCAGTTCTTCTACGATCTCGGCCTTCCGGTGGTAAATGGCTACGGGCTTACCGAGGCGGGCACTGTGCTGACGGTCAATGATCTGAAGCCGTTTCGGGCGGATACCGTAGGCAAGCCGCTTCCGGGTGTCGAGTTGCGAATCTTGAATCCCGACGCCGAGGGAATCGGGGAAGTTGCGGCCCGCAGCAAGACGGTAATGTCACACTATCTCGACGATCCTGAATTGACGCTGGAAACGATCGTCGATGGTTGGCTCCTGACAGGGGATCTGGGCCGTTTCGACGGCCACGGACATCTGCAGCTTTTCGGGCGCAAGAAGAACATGATCGTTACCGAAGGTGGAAAGAACATCTATCCAGAAGACATCGAGACCGTGTTTGATGGCTTGCCGGTCAAGGAATATACCGTTTTCGCCGGGAACTATATCTGGCCCAAAAAGGAGCTGGGTAAGGAATCGCTGATACTCATACTGCGCCTGGAGCAGAACCAAAGATTCGACAACGTTCTGCAGGAAGATATAGCAGCCCGCAACAGCAAACTGTCCGACTTCAAGCGGGTGAACGGCTATCTGGTCTGGGAGAAAGATTTCCCCCGCACCGCGTCCATGAAGATCAAGAGACAGGTTTTAGCCGAAGAGATCGGCAAGGCAGTAGAGAGAAGCGCAGTAAAGCAGTTGTAGCGCCGGCGTCCCGCCGGCTGTCGGTGCGGCATCTTGCCGCACCACCGCTGGAAGGGTCACGGCGCCTTTGTTCTAAACTGGGTTCAACAACTTGGGGCAAACCTATCTAGCGATTGTGAATCCCGCCGCCGGAGGCGGCCGCGGTGCCAAACTGCTCGGACCGACGCTCAAACGCCTCCGCGATGCCGGCATCGAAGTGAAGGTCGCCACCACCCGCGCGCCCGGGCAAGCCTCCGACATTGCTCGAGATGCCTATGGACGCGGGACACGACATTTCATTTCCTTCGGCGGGGACGGCACGTCTTACGAGGTTGTCAACGGTCTGTTTCCGCAAGCCATCGGCAACGAGCCTCCAACCCTAGGTCTCTTGCCGCTCGGCACAGGTAACTCCTTCTTGCGTGACTTCACCGACCGGGGTCTTGATGCCGCAACCGAGTGGCTTCTTGCTGGGGAGAGCCGACCCGTTGATGTTATGCGCATGCGGCACCGGGGCGGTGAGCTCTATTACATCAATTTGCTCAGTATGGGGTTTTCCGCCGATGTAGCGGCTCTTCGCGCGCGCCGCTTCAGCGGTTGGGGCGAGCTCGGATATTTCATCTCCATCTTCCTCACGTTGGCCCGATTCAACCGGCGTCCCTTTCCGACCAAAATCGAAGGACAAGAACAGTTCGATAACCGCCGTTGCCTTTTTGTCACCTTCAACAACAGTAAGTTCACCGGCGGCACCATGATGATTGCTCCGAAGGCAAAGGTAGACGATGGTCTGGTGGAATACGTCCGGTGGGGACCGATCGGGAGGATTGGCTTAATCCGTAATCTTCCCGGGTTGTATGACGGAACACATATCCAGCATCCTTTGGCCGAGTGCAAGTCGGTTCAACGCGTCGAATTCAAGCTGGATGCTCCCGTTGATGTCATGGTCGATGGCGAGGTGTTATCCCTGCAATGCGAGGAATTAAGTGTGCTTCCCGGCGCGCTGAACGTGGTCGCCCGCCTGCCGTGATATAAGGGAAAGTCATGTCCGAAGAGAGACGAAAGCGGCAACAGGCAGGCGAGAAAGACAGCAGCAAGACGAAGAAGGTGATTCTCTACATCGCCATTACGGCCCTCTTCAGCGGGGCATATCTTGCGGGCCGCTATTACAAGAATCATAAGTACGATTCCTTCGCGAGGTGTCTTGCCACCAGGAACGCCAGGATGTATGGCCTCTACTGGTGTCCGCACTGCGCCGACCAGAAGCGCGAGTTCGGTTCCTCATTTCGGTATGTGCCTTACATCGAATGCGCAAGCGAAAACGATCCGCATGAGTTGACCCCAGCCTGCAAGGCCGTCGGCGTGAAGTTGTTCCCCAGTTGGCAGTTTGGAGCGGATCCGCCGAAAGAAGGCGTGCTGACGTTGCAGGAACTCAGCCAAAAGACCGGGTGCAACCTGCCGTGAGCCAGTTGGCGGCGCGCAATCGATTGTGGTTCGTCGTCATCGCAATCCTGTCGTTCGCCGGCATGATCGTCTCGGCGGTCTCTCTTCAACGCCACTATGCAAAGTCAGCCAGTGAATTCTGCGATTTTAGCCAGAAGTTTAATTGCGACATCGTGAACCGCAGCGAATATTCCGAGGTACAAGGCATTCCAGTAGCCGCAATCGGCGTGCTCGGATACGCAACCCTGTTCTTCTTATCCACGTTCTGGAGCTCCCGCGCAACGACGCCCAACCGCCTGCTGGCTGCCTCCATTGCGGGATTGTGTGTTGCTTTGTACCTGACCTACGTCGAGGCCTACGAACTAAAGACCTGGTGCATCTTATGCGTGGCCTCGCAGGTGATGATCTTTCTGATCACCGTTCTTGCCGTTATCGTGAAGCTTCGAAGCGCGGGGGCATGAAGCGGTCCGCCGTTGTATTCTAAGAAAGCGCCTTTTCCTGGATGGCAGAAACCCAGAAAACTGAAATCAGCGGTTCCGGCGTCGCTCCCGGCGTTATTCGCGTGGAGGCGGCGACGGGTGATCTGCGCTTGCATGAGTTCCGCAGTCGTTTCTTCCGGAACACAAGATTCCTGCGCGTCTGGCTTCCTCCCGGATACGACGACAGCGAAAATTCTGCAAGGCGCTATCCCGTTCTGTACCTCAACGATGGGCAGAATCTTTTCGAGCCTTCTACCTCGTTCACGGGCGTGGAGTGGCAGGTCGACGAAACCGCCGACCGTTTGATTCGCGATGGACAGGTTCCTCCCATGATCATCGTAGGCCTCGATAACGCCGGCAGGGATCGCTTCCGTGAGTACATGCCACATCGCTCGCTCAGTCCGATGATGCTTCGCGTGCAAGGCAATCGCTACCCCAACTTCCTGATGAAGGAAGTCATGCCGTTTGTTGCGCGAAATTATCGAGTCGCCCCCGGGCCGGAGAACACTGGCCTCGGCGGATCGTCCCTCGGCGCCTTAATCTCCCTCTATACCGTGGCTGTGCATCCAGGCTGGTTTGGCAGGCTGCTGATCGAGAGTCCGTCCCTATGGGCATCGAATCGCCAGATAATCAAAGACAGCCGGACCATGGAGCAATGGCCCGAGCGGATCTTTCTGGCGACGGGAACCGCGGAAGCTGGGCGCGAGGATCGGGACCGAAGCGTGGTCGACGACGTCCGCGAACTCGCGAACATTTTCCGCCGCGCCGGCCTGGACGATCGCCGCCTTCAGGTGATGATCGACGAGGGTGCTAGTCATCACGAGTCCGCATGGGCACGGCGTTTCCCGGATGCGCTGACATTCCTCTTCGGGAAGCGAGGATAGCAGTGGCTCGCCCCTAACTCGCAGTCCCCACCCGCTCGGCTGAGTTCACATCGGCCTCATCTTTTTTGTTTGTCGTTCTCCACATCAAGTACAGCAAAGCTGTCATCACGATGACGGACAATTGAATATGAGTCCACCGCGTGAAAGGCCCCAGCAGTGGAAGTGCGCAAGTCAGGTAAATAAGAGTCCCGGTTCCTTGTGGGGCCGACGGATGAGAGATCAGCCAGTCAGTCAGCAAAAGAATCGCTGGCGCCAGAATCACCAGATCGTAAACCGTAAGATGCGGCGAAACCAGCACCGTCGCTAGCAGCAGCGCAGAATACTTCAGCGACAACGATTCCTGGTGTTTCCAGATAGCAACCGTCCCAGCGAGAACGACGATCGCGCTCACGACGTAAAGGCCCAAAGCGGCTCCGCTCCACGACACAAGCATCGACCAGAATGTCCGCAGGCAGTGTGTCTGATACGGTCTCGGTTCAAATGAAGGGAGCAGTGCAGGCACACCCCACAACATTCGCAGCCAGGAAAGAAGTGGCTCGACGCCGTAATACGCAATTCCCGCCCCGATTTGTGCCGCCGCCGAAAGTGCAGCTCCTGCCACGAGTCTCCATCTTGCACTGACGATGAACACGACAGCTGCCGCCAGCCCTAACTGGGGCGGCAAGCGCAAGTGCGCTGGTCTGACCCCACGCAATCAAATGAAAGAGGGCAGGAAAGCCGATCACAACGAGAGCGACCGTTCCACCGAAGTCACGCAGGTTCGGACATTCTCGCCAAATCGCATAGCAGCAAGCCCCATAGATCACCGCCGTGCACAACCACCACAATGCGAGCGCACAGCCGTAAGAGAGATACGCCAGCGGCGCAAACACCAGCGAAACCTGCGGAGGATATAGCGGAAGATAGCGGATGTCCGCTGCGTTAGGCACACGTTGCGCCGCCATGGCAGATTGGGCGTCCATGTCGTATAACGCGCCGCCTTGATGCGCAATCGCGAGCGACCCTAGCGCGTAGAAATGCAGAAAATCCGTGCCCTTCAAGTTTCCGTTCCGGTCACGGAGGGTAGGAGTTGCAATCGTCCAGATGTAGAGCGACCAGATGGTCACCGCGAGCAGCAGTGCTTGCGCCCGCAACCGTTTCGCTGTTAGCCAGAGCCGGAGCCGTTGTGGAGGAGTGTCAGTGATTTCGCCCCTCAGTTTTCCGAGTACGGTTCAAGGTGTGGCGGGGAATCGTCCCCTAACATCAACCATGCATGACGACTGCGAAAGTATTGGAGTAGTTCTTGATTCTGTTCTTTGCCCATATCGCGCGCCCAGACGATCCGGGCTCGATCGATGTCAGGCGCGTTATAGATCCAGTCGCGATCGACATTGTGATCCGGGCCGTAGCGCACGATGACAAGGTGGTCTCCGGGAACCTTACTCAGTTTCTGAATTACGCCGATTCGATCGAGATTGCCGACTGGCCAGCGAGGCTCTAATGGGGCATGTGCGATTATCCCGGCCAGACGAAACACAATCATCGCGACGCATACAATCGGCACGGCGCGCACCAGAAGTTGGCCAATGTGCCGCCCGTTGCGACGTAACAAACGCAGATGCCGCATGCACTGGATCAATATCAGATAAACCAATCCCGTAGCGGGCGCGACGTAGTGGAGGAATGTCCAGGTCTCCACCAGCCATCCCAGACAGAAGACCGCGCCACCCACTAGCGCTAGTTTCATACGGCGGTCCCGTATGATCCACGGGAAGGCGATCAATGGCAGGGAAAGCGCAGGACCGAAATAGAATCGCCAAAGCTGCCCTGTCTTATTGGCCGTCCGGCGGATGAATCCGCGGATGGTGCGAGCTTCGTCGAATTGCGCGACCTCCCATCCTGCATAGTAATCCCGCATAACTGCGTGGTGATACTCCGGTACGGGCCTCTTGGAGAAAAACAGGAAATAGGGAACGACGGCGTAGGTTTCGCGATTGACAGCATATGTCATTCGAAACGGACTGCCTGTCACCCGCCAATAGAAATATCCCATTGCGCCCGCTGCCAGGCAGAGAATGCATGCTGCGGGCACGAACAGCCGCCGAACCAAGAGAGGCCACGGCGGCAGTCGGCGACCTTTCAGCCAAAATAGAATGCCCGCGCCAAGCGCGACGCTGAAAACCAACCCTTCGTACGGGCGGCTGTTTG
The DNA here is from genome assembly GCA_003225535.1 of Acidobacteriota bacterium. GTDB lineage: Bacteria > Acidobacteriota > Terriglobia > Terriglobales > Acidobacteriaceae > Sulfotelmatobacter. Next base: position 8,169 of record QIAL01000316.1, read on the forward strand.
CCATGATCACCAGGCCGAGGCCAACCAGAAGACCATCCTCTACACGCGGACGATTCCGTAGCCTCGGAATCGCGCCCAGCACCAGCGCGCCTCCGGTTGCCGCCAAGGCGGGGCACCAGTAGCTGTTCATCCAATAGCTGAAGGTGGCGAAGCGCAGCATCGAGAGCAACGCGCCGAAGAGCGCCCAGCCCGGCGAAAACCATCCCTGCAGCATCCAGCAGAGCGTGGCGCACAGCAGGGCAGTGATCAGCCAGACCCCGATCCAGGGATGACCCAACACAACTCCGGCTGCCAGAACAAGGCCCTGCCCCGGCGCATACATCGACATATAAGTGGGGTGTTCGATGATCTGAAAACTCTCGAAGTGGATCCACATCGGGTGAGTCGGATTCGTCAGCCGACCCGATGCGAATGTGTTCGCTGCGAGAAGGTGGCTATATTCGTCATTCCAGTCGGGAAGCGGAATCCCAAGCAATGGGACGAGCGCCAGCCGGATGGTGAGCGCCGAGAGACCCACGAAGCATACAGCCATACGTTTGCGGTGGGCCAGTCGACCGAAGAGGGCTTCCAGGCGGTTGATGAAGCGATCTGGGTGATCGTTGCGAGCACGTAACGAAACCCATACCCCGCCGAGCACCATGATTGCCTCGGTGATGCTGAGCAACCATGGTGCTAGATGTCGGTAGAGTTCGCTCATGCGGACTTAGCGGGCCGAGTCGATCAATCAACCAATGAAAACTTACTTGCTGGCCACCTTTGCGCCGATCTCTTCAAACAGGCCGTCTGCGATCTCAATCATCTCATCATCCACAACGCGATTCTTCGAGATCGCCTCTTTGAGGGTGATCGAGACGATCTTATTCGACCGCAGAGCCGCCATGCAGCCAAACTCGCCGCGATGCACCATGTCGATCGCGCCCAACCCGTAGCGCGTCGCCAGGACGCGGTCAAAGGCCGTGGGAGAACCGCCGCGCTGAATGTGTCCTAACACCACGGCTCGGGTCTCGAACTTGGTACGGTTCTCAATTTCCCGCGCAAGAATGTTGGCGATGCCTCCCAGCTTGGCGTGCCCGAATTCATCTTTGCCCATGTCTTGCACGACGGGAGCACCAGCGCCGGTGGCGAACTTCGCGCCCTCGGCGACGACCACGATCGAGAAGTACCGTCCGCGCTCGTGCCGCTGCCGAATCGACTCGGCAACTTTGTCGACATCAAACGGCCGCTCAGGAATAAGAATTACGTCAGCGCCGCCGGCGATCCCGCTGTACAGCGCGATCCATCCCGCGTCGCGTCCCATCACTTCCACCACCATTACTCGGTTGTGCGCCTCGGCAGTGGTGTGAACCCGGTCAATGGCCTCGCACACGATGTTGCACGCCGTGTCGAATCCGAAGGTGTAGTCCGTCCCACCTAGATCGTTGTCGATCGTTTTCGGCACTCCGACTACGTTGACTCCTTTTTCATGCAACTTCTGCGCAACGGAAAGCGTATCGTCCCCGCCAATCGCAACCAGGGCGTCAATCTTGTGCGCGGCGATGGTCGCCATGCAGCGGTCAAAACCATCCGGGCGCTTGGAAGGATTGGTCCGCGACGTCCGTAGAATCGTGCCGCCGCGTGGCAAAATGCCGCTCACCGCATCGAGATCGAGCGCCATGCTTTGGTTCTCGATTAGTCCCCGCCAGCCCTCCATAAATCCTAGGAATTCATCGTCATAATGGAAGATGCCTTTGCGCACCACCGCCCGGATCACCGCATTGAGTCCAGGGCAATCTCCGCCGCCTGTCAGAATGCCAATCTTCATCGTATGCTCCTCATATGAGTTCGGGATGAGTCCGTTGAATGCACCCCGGGTGCAGGGGCGACGAAATGGCCCAAAACGCGGGATCGCAATCTTTCGGAACAGATAGATTAACATTAAACGAAGCGCTCTCAAACCGAAGAAGACATCGAAGAAAATCGATCAGGCACGTCCTTTCGGCCTTCCCGCAAACATTGCCCGTTGCGCTCGGCTCGCAGATTCGACACAATGCTCGACGGTATGAATAGGCCTGTTTCGATCCTCGCGTGGGGCGCCGTGTCGTTGGTCGCCGCCGGAGCGACTGCTGTCGTGGCGGTCCACCGCTCGGAGCCGATCAACGCCCTCTGGCTGGTCGCCGCTGCCACCTGCTGTTACGCGTTGGGATATCGCTTCTACAGCAAGTTCATCGCGGCCAAGATTCTCGCCGTCGACGCCCTCCGGGCCACACCGGCCGAACGACTGGAGAACGGCCGCGACTTCCTCGTCACTAACAAATGGGTCGTCTTTGGACACCACTTCGCAGCCATCGCAGGTCCCGGCCCGCTTGTGGGTCCCGTGCTCGCCGCCCAGTTCGGATATCTTCCCGGGACGCTCTGGGTGCTCGCCGGAGCCGTCTTCGCAGGGTGCGTGCAGGATTTCGTTATTCTCTTGTTCTCCGTCCGCCGCGACGGCAAATCGCTCACCGAGATGGCCAAAGAAGAAACCGGGGCCGTAGGAGGCATCGTTGCCTACGCCGCGGTGATCGCGATCCTCATCATCCTTCTCGCCGTCGTCGCCCTGGTCGTGGTGAATGCTCTGAAAGATAGTCCCTGGGGAACTTTCACCATCGCGATGACAATTCCCATCGCACTGCTGATGGGAATCTACTTACGCCGCATCCGTCCCGGCAAAGTGCTCGAGGTCTCAGTGCTCGGCTTCATTCTCGTGCTCCTCGCCATCTGGGGGGGCCAATGGATCTCGCTTCATCCGGGGCCTGCCAGTGTATTTACGCTGAGCGCACCGACTCTCGCCATCTCGATCATCATCTACGCTTTCGCCGCGTCGGTCGTGCCCGTGTGGCTGTTGCTTGCTCCCCGTGATTATCTGAGTACATTCGTGAAGCTTGGAACCATCGGCCTCCTCGGTATCGGCATCGTCGCGATTCATCCCACGCTCCACATGCCGGCCTTCACGCGCTTCGTGGATGGTACCGGTCCTGTTTTTGCCGGCAAGATCTTTCCTTTCGCCTTCATCACCATCGCCTGCGGGGCCATCAGCGGATTCCATTCCCTGATTTCCAGCGGAACGACCCCCAAGCTTATCGCTCGTGAAACCGAGACGCGCATGGTGGGTTATGGCTCCATGCTTGCCGAGTCCGCCGTCGCGGTCATGGCCATCATTGCTGCCTGCGTACTTCAACCCGGCGTTTATTTCGCGATTAATAGTCCGGCGGGAATCGTCGGACAAACCGCCGTCTCCGCCACAACGACCATCAGCAACTGGGGATTCCCCGTCACCGCCGCCGACATGCAAGCCCTGGCTCATGCAGTCGGTGAGCAAACACTCTTCAATCGCACCGGCGGCGCCCCCGCATTCGCCGTGGGCATGGCACACATCTTTTCCCAGACTTTGGGTGGGGGGACCGTAATGGCTCTCTGGTATCACTTCGCTGTGATGTTCGAAGCACTATTCATCTTGACGATCCTCGATGCCGGCACCCGCGTCGCCCGCTTCATGATCCAGGACGCGCTTGGCCACATCTACAAACCGCTGGGCCGCACCAGTTGGTACCCCTCGATTATTTTTACGAGCGCGCTGATCGTTGCTGCGTGGGGATTCTTCCTTTGGCAAGGCGTGAAGGACCCGCTAGGTGGGATCAACTCGCTGTGGCCGCTATTCGGAATCGCCAATCAATTGCTCGCGACAGTTGCAATGTGTGTGGCCACAACCATCATCATCAAAATGCATCGCGCCAGATACGCCGCGGTCACCCTTGTTCCGCTCGTCTGGCTCGTAGCCATCACGTTCACGGCATCCTGGCACAAAATATTTGATCTGAATCCCCGTGTCGGATTTCTCGCGCAAGCGAGATTCCTCGCCTCTGGGCCGGCAACGAGCGCCACCGCGCGCCTGATTTTCAACAACCGTCTCGACGCCGCGGTGACCGGACTTCTCCTGGTGATGGTGACACTTGTGCTGATCGAATCCGCCCGCCAGTGGGTCGGGGTCATCAGCGGACGCAAAGAAGCCCGGGTCAAAGAGACTCCGTTTGTCATGACCCGCCTGACGGAGGAAAGAGCATGATGACGGCGAGAAGCGCCCTGCGAATCTTGATCTCTGCCTTGCGCGAGATCTTTGACGAAGCCGCCTATGCTCGATTCCTCGAGCGCACGCGCATGGCTTCCTCTCCCTCCGCCTATGCAGCGTTCTGGCGCGAGCGCGAAAACAATGCACCCAAACCCCGATGCTGTTAAGGACTCTGACTATGAAAAGCAACCGTTCGCTCATAGAATGTTGGGACAGCCGCCATCGGCTGTCCCGGCGCTTCAGCGCCGTGTCAGTAACCGTGATTCTACTGGCGACTACCTTTCTGGCCCAAACCGACACTAAGCAAACCATGCGCCCCGTCATTCGCGGACGCCATGCCGCCGTTGCCTCCATGAAAGCCGAAGCCACGGAGGCCGCGCGCCGCATTCTTGATGCCGGAGGAAATGCCTTCGACGCAGCCGTCGCGGGCCAGGCCGCCTTGGGTGTGACGGACTTTTCTCTCAACGGTGTCGGTAGTGACGCGGTCTTGCTCGTGTACGACTCTCGCGAGAAGAAGGTCTATTC
>QIAL01000316.1:12890-25888 GCA_003225535.1 Acidobacteriota bacterium
GCCTGGTACATCCTGCTCGATCGCTGGGGCACGATGAATTTCGAGCAAGTCCTGCAGCCCGCCATTGACTTGGCCGAAAACGGATTTCCCCTGAGCGAGCGCGGCGCTTCTTACATCGCCGAGTCCAAAAAAATTCTGAAGTACCCCACCACGGTCAAAATCTATTTGCCCAACGGCCGCGCCCCGAAAGCGGGAGATATTCTCAAGAACCCCGATCTCGCGCGCACCTTGAAGAAACTGGTCGAAGCCGAAAAAGCTAGCTCACCCAGAGGACGCCACGATGCTCTCAAATCCGCCCGCGATCGTTTCTACAGAGGCGACATCGCCCACGACTTAGCAGCCTTCTCCGAAGCCAACGGCGGCCTCTTCCGCTATGAAGATTTCGCAGCGTACACCGCCAAGGTTGAAACCCCAGTCTCAACCAACTATCGCGGCTACCAGGTCTACAAGAATCCTTCTGCGAGCCAGGGACCAACCGAACTCATCGCCCTCAATATTCTCGAGGGTTACGACCTGAAAGCTCTCGGTCACAACAGCCCCGAATTCCTTCATGCCAGCGTCGAGGCCGTGAAACTCGCCATGGGAGATCGCGAGAAATATCTCGGGGACATGGATTTCGTCAAGATCCCCTACGACGGCCTGCTCTCCAAGGATTACGCCCGCGAACGCCGCAAGCTGATCGATCCCGCCAAGGCCTCGCTGGAATTACGTCCGGGCATCCCCGCGGCCAACACAGCCATTCTCGATCGACCCGTGCACGAAGTGCTCGATGGCAACGCCAGCCACAACGGCGACACCAGCTACATCGCTGTCGTCGACAAAGAGCACAACATGGTCAGCTTCGAGCCCAGCCTGCACGAACTGTTCGGCACGGGCGTAGTCATGGGCGATACTGGCATCCTCTTCAATTGCCGCGGCGATTATTACTCTCTAGTCCGCGGCGAAGCCAATGCCCTTGAGCCCGGCAAGCGCCCCCGCAGCACGCTGCAGAGCACCCTGGTGATGAAAGATGGCGAGCCCTATGCGATCCTCGGCAGCCCCGGCGGCGACGATCAAGTCATGCGCACCATGCAGACGCTGATCAACATGGTCGATTTCGGCATGAACATCCAGCAGGCGATCGAAGCCCCACGCTGGTCCTCGCGCAGCTTTCCGGCATCTCCATTCCCACACACAATGTATCCCGGTGACATGTCGGTAGAGTCGCGCATCCCGGAAGCCACCCGTCAAGCTCTCATTGCAAAAGGCCACAAGCTGCGCGTGACGCCGCCATGGTCGCTGGGCTCAAACGGTGGAATTGTGATCGACGCGGCCACTGGCGTCCTCAGCGCCGGCGCCGATCCAAGAGTGGATGCCTACGCCTGGGCGTGGTAATTGGAATGCGATCCTCGTGGGCTACTTCTCGCGCAGCCGTGCTTTGGTCGTGATCTCTCCCCAATCGTCGATCACCACATCTTTCGCCGCAAGCGTACAAAGATCGTGTATCTTGCGCACACGAAACCCCACCCTATCTACCCAGCGCAACTTGCCATCCCACGAGCAGGCCTGATCCTTCCCGTCGGCGGGAGATCCCTCTTGGGGCTGCACGCGAACCGTCGCAGCGTTCTCGTCGCTCATCCAATGGAAATTGACTGCGGTCGCGTCAGCCCCTTCAAATCCGCAGCCCATATAGGTTGTGCTTTCGCTGGCCAGCCGCACGGCATTCGTGACGAGGCTACCGTCTTTCGCCTGCAGCCCGATCAGGTAGATCACGTGAGTGCTAGTTCCCCCCGTAATTCGGACGTCTACAGCCTTCAGCAGATGGGCCTCATTGAATTGCGCGAATTCAGTAGCAGTGACGCTGATGTTGTCGTCGCTCGGCGTGAACCCTTCTGGCGCAACGTGGTCATCAGACTCCTCTCCACCAATGCTCCATTTCGGCACTGGTAGCAGAGATATGGCTCCATCACGACTCATCGTCGCAACTGTGAATCGGGTATTGTCTTCGTCCCCCGCCGCCGGGCTGGCGAGCAACAGCAGTCGTTTTCCCGGCAGAAGGGAATCGCTCTTCCAGATCAAGTCGACGGGCCCGACCCCGCGGACCAGTGCGCGGCCTTTTTCTTTGCTGCGGAACATCGTGACGAAAGCTTCCAGAGACGGAAGTGCATCCGTCGCCCACGCCAGCCTGGCGGGCTCTTTTCCCTGCAGCAGAAAGAATTCCCGCCTGGCGCTTACGGGGTTGTAACTCCCGCCCCACGGCCCAGTAGTAGTGCACAAAAAGTCCAATTCTTCCTTCTGCCAGGTGCAGTTGGTATTTTGGTAGTGAACTGCGGCAGTGTCGGGCGCGGTGCAGGCACCGCCGCCTTCCCACTGGATGCACTGTGCCGCAGCGCGCATGGTCGGCTCACCCGATCGAAAATCGATCAGGAGGTTGTTGCCGATCGTGCCACCCGCGTTCGCGCCGTGATCGCTGTATTGATCGGTGATAGTAAACAGCGGAACGTCCGGCTCCGGAGTTGCCAATTGAAGAGCCATCCAATCATCCAGCGGATCCCGTTCAGGTGTTTTCTCGTCACCATCCGTCGCATCCTGTTCAGGTTCCGTTCTGGTCGGTTGAACAAAGAGCAGCCCATCTTCGCGAGGCTCCTCTCCGCTTTCGAGTAAGTACCATCTGTCCTTCCTTGCAGACTTACTTGTCACATGCACATAGAGCTGCATGCCTGTGATCTTCGACGGTTCATCGCCCCAACTCCCGCTATACCCGGTTGTCGTCACTGGATTCAGAACGAACTCAACGCTTGAAAGCCCATACTCATGCTCATCAAAGCCTTCGAACTTACGGTGCATCCACAATTGGCGATCAGCCGGCGGGGCCACAACCTTGAAGGCCCCGCCTGGTTTTTCATAAAAGTCCGTGCGGATAAGGTCGCTTGGTCCACCGCAACCGAACGTAGCCACAGACGTAGATGGAGCAGATGGAGCACTTTCCTGTGCGAGCAACGCGGCCACGATGGCGAGCGGCAGAAAGAGCATAGTCATTGGCTGATTTCATCATAGTGGACCACGCCTGCAAAGGTGCCGTCAGTGACTGTGCCTGGTCAACGGCTAGGACTTCCGTCCTTTCCGCGATAGACTGGAGATTCCCATGAGAGTCTTAGGCATCGACTGCGGCGGCGAGTACACCGGGTACGGTGTAGTCGAAATTCATTCCACGGGAAAGCTCTCCTGCCTGACCTGCGGCGCCATCAAGTTATCGCCTCGGGAGAAGCTGCCCACCCGCCTCTCTCGCATCTACATGCATCTCGGAGCCATCATCTCCGAGCATCAGCCCGATGAAGTCGCCATCGAAGACGTTTTTTATGCCCTCAACGTGAAGTCAGCATTGAAGCTGGGGCAGGTGAGAGGTGTTGCCATGCTCGCCGCCGCCTCCGCTGGATTAGAGGTTTCCGAATACTCCCCGCTGACGATCAAGTCCTCCGTCGTTGGCTACGGACGCGCTGAGAAGCAGCAAGTCCAGCACATGGTGACGCGTCTGCTGGAACTCGCCGAGCCCCCTGAGACACTCGACGCCTCCGACGCTCTGGCCATCGCCATCTGCCATCTGCACACACTCGCAACTCTTGAACGGCAGCGCGCGGTGGCGCGCTAGTTGGACCCGGCACACGCATCGTCGATTTTCCTTCGTGGACCTTAGCCTGCCCTGAGCAAAGTCGAAGGGTGTCCTTAGTGGTTAGCGCTTTTGCGGACTATACCGTCGGCGGTCAATCGGATTATTTGGCATAATCTCTAAGTCTGGCCTATGTCCGTCAGGGATCTTCGCAACGTCAATACCGCGGCAATACGAATTCGGTCCTTCCAATACTGGCTGGTGCTTGTCGTGTTTGTTCTGCTCGCGGTCGCTCCCAGTATTGCGGCCGACCCAGCCATCGTCACTTTTTCTCTAGATTTCCCCAACTCCAGTCCCGAGCACTATTCGATCGTCGTTCAGTCGGATGGTCACGCTCACTACGAATCCTCGGGCAAAATTTCCGTCGATTCCGACGCGCGCGACGATTACCAGGCGGATTTCACACTGTCCGATGCTAGCCGCGCTCGCATCTTCGAGCTTACCGCCCAGGCCCATTACTTCTCGGGCAAGGTCGACTCGGGCAACAAGAAGTTGGCGTTCACCGGCGCCAAGAAACTTGTCTACAAGGATGGTCAGCGGAACTCCTCGGCCGATTACAATTATTCGCAGCAGCCAGCCGTGCAGCAGCTGACAACGCTGTTTCAAAGCGTCGCAGCAACCATGGAATTCGGCCGCCGTATGACTTACTTCCATCGCTATCAGAAGCTCGCCCTCGACGACGAACTGAAGCGCATGGAAGACCAGGCAAAACGCGGAGACTTGGCGGAACTGCAAGCTGTAAGTCCTGTATTGAAAGAAATTTACGAGGATACCTCGGTGATCAACGTGGTCCGCGCCCGGGCTCGCCGCATCATGGAAATGCAAGCCCTCTCGTCCGGAAACTGATCCGAAATCGCTTTGGCATGGATCTTTCGGACGTTGTCCTCAAGTCCATGGCCTTCCGACCATCCTGCCTCCGGGATCTCCAGGAGACCTAACTTTTACAACTGCTTACGGAAAACCGTGTTCTAATAGCTACACGTCTCCGGAGGTTGTCATGTCTACACCTTCACCGTCCAGGATTACGTTCGTTCTGCTTGCGGTCGCAGTCTGCGTGCTCCTCGCGCTGCCCGCTCTCGCCGACTCGCAAGCTCGTATCGTTCGCCTTAGCGACGTTCAGGGTTCCGTTCAGATCGACAAGAACACCGGCCTGGGATTTGAAGAAGCGTTCATCAACCTGCCCATCACGCAGGGGACACAGTTGAAAACCGGAGACCGAGGCCGCGCCGAAGTGGAGTTCGAAGACGGCAGCTCCATGCGCCTCACTCCCAACACCACAATCCAATTCAATAAGCTTGGACTGAGTGACGACGGCAAGCGCATCTCCGAGATCAACCTCGTCCAGGGCATGGCATACGTCAACTGGCTGGGGAAAGATGACGTCTCGCTGAATTTCTCGCACGAGACAATTTCGCTCAATCACGCCGCTCACTTCCGCGTCGACACTTCAGCTCAGGTAGCCGATCTCGCGGTATTCAAGGGCAACGTCGATGTCGAAGGCCCATCCGGCAAGCTCGCGATCGAGAAGAAGAAGAGCGCCACCTTTGATGTCGCCGACAACGACAAGTCCAACCTCTCCAACAAAATCCAGGAGGCGCCTCTTGACTCTTGGGACAAGGAAGCCACCTCCTACCATGACCAGTACGCGAAGAACAATAACTCGCCGTACGGCTACGGCGCCAGCGACCTGAACTACTACGGCGCCTACCAGAACGTGCCCGGCTACGGCACGATGTGGCAACCGTACTTCACTGGAGTGGGCTGGGATCCCTTCATGAACGGAGCCTGGGGCTTCTATCCCGGCTATGGCTACATGTTCGCCTCAGCCTATCCTTGGGGATGGATGCCGTATCGCTACGGCAACTGGATGTTCGTCCCCAACATGGGCTGGATGTGGCAGCCCGGCATGTGGAACTCGTGGGTAAATGTACCGCGCTACACTCCGACTACACTGACGCGAGTAACCGCGCTAACACCTCCAACCGCTGGCACCGTGAGGACGGTTACAGTAGGCAGGGTTAGCACCACATCTCCGATGATGGCATCCCGTAGCGTCACCGCGGGTTCAGCTGGCATGGGGATTCCGCGCGGCTCGGTGAACAATCTCAATCATCTGAACCATCAAGTAGCCAGAACCGGTTCCGCCGAGATGCGGCCTGCTCCACAGTTCGGTGCCACCCCCGCGGCTCGATCGCAGTCGTCCGCGAGCCGATCCCAGTCGTCTGGTGGATACGCTCCGTCGCGTGGCAGTTCGATGCCATCCTCCGCCGGACACAGCGCTCCAGTCGGCCACACCTCCAGTGGCGGCCCAGTGCACCACTAGACCATCAAGAGATTAATGACCAACCGGGCTTCGCGAAAGTGAAGCCCGTTATCTTTTTGGGAAAGAAGAATATGGTTGGGGAGAAAGAAAATGTGGGGACAGCCTCCTTCGGCTGTCCAGCGAAGGCGAAGCCAAGCGCAAGTGTAGGGACGGACGCCTTCGTCCGTCCCGCGGGCAAAGCCCGCGTTCCACCGCATACAGCGTTAAATCAGCAACCCAGCGCACACTTCGCAGGAGTCTTGGACTAACGACAAACCCAAGCCAGTCGATTTACCATGTTCCCCTGCATGCCGCGTTCGAAAGCCCCCAGCACCCCCGCTGAAATCCATCCCCTCCCCCGCGCCTTCTTTGCCCGCGACACCCGCCGAGTAGCCCGCCAACTCCTGGGCAAGATCCTGATCCGACAGCTCCCGGCTCTCAGACTCACCGCCCGCATTGTCGAGGTGGAAGCCTACCTCGGCACCGAAGATCCCGCCGCTCACTCTGCCGCTGGCCCCACCCTGCGCAACGCCGTGCTGTTCGGCCCTCCCGGTCATGCCTATATCTACTTCATCTACGGAAATCATGACTGCCTCAACGTCTCCTGCGAACCCGAAGGCAAAGCCGGAGGCGTCCTCTTCCGCGCTCTGGAGCCCATCTCAGGAATCGAAGAAATGGCGCGATCTCGCGGCATCGAACTTCGCGGGCCCCAAGACTGGCCCAAACTCACCGCCGGTCCCGGTCGCCTTTGCCAGGCCTTCGGCATCACGCGCGCCCACGATAACGATCGCGATCTCACTTCTCAAGAGTCCGGCCTCTGGATTGGCGATGATGCCTGGCGTCCCCGCCACATTGCCGTGACTCCTCGCATCGGCATCACCAAAGCCGCCGACATGCCTTTGCGTTATTTCATCGCCGGAAACCGATTCGTCTCCGCAACCACAAAGATCCCCGTCTCTATCCCTGCGGGCCTAAAACCATTCCGGCGCAAAGACGACGATTGACAGCCGGTGTACACTGTCGCACGGGCTGGAACAGGCCCGCGGCGTTACCGGCCAAGGCTTGTGGCGAGATCTGTTTTTCGAGGACGCGATTCAGCTTGCACCTCGGTTTCTGTCGCATCCCTTCTCGAAGCTGTGTCATCTTATCGATCAGGAACTCCGCGTGCATCGTTTCGTTGGAACTCGTTCTCTAGTCTCGGTGCTCCTCCTGATCGCGACTTTGACTCCAGCGGTCCTCGCAGCCGAACGCGGAAGCGTCAGCAATCCGCAGCCTCCTACCTACATCCTTGTCGGATTCGTTGGCGGATTCCTCCGCCACGACAATGCGCACCATAACCCCGTCAAGGTCGCACGGCTTCTTCAGCAGAATTCTCCCAAAGACGCTTACATCGAGGTTTTCGAGAACCGACATCGCAAGACAGCCCTCAAAACGATCCTTCACTTGCTTGATGCGAACCATGACGGCGCGCTGAGCGACGATGAAAAAGCCGCGGCGCACATCATGCTCGTCGGTCACAGCTGGGGAGGCTCTGCCGCGGTGATTCTCGCGCGCGAACTGAATCGCGTCGGCATACCCGTAATGCTGACGGTCCAGGTCGATAGCGTCGCAAAGCCCTGGCAGAATGATGCCGTCATCCCTGAAAACGTGGCGGCAGCAGTCAACTTCTACCAGCCACACGGAATTATTCATGGCCGCTCCACAATCAAGGCTGCCGACGATTCCAAAACCCGGATCCTCGGGACCTATCGTTTCGACTACCGACAGACGCCCGTCCGCTGCGAAGGATATTCCTGGTTCGATCGCATCATCACCCCAAGTCACATGCAGGCCGAATGCGATTCCCACATCTGGACGCAGGTCGAAAATCTCGTCCGGGAGCGCATGACGCCCGAACCCAGCCGCCTCGCCGCCAATCCCGCTCCCTAGGACGATGGTTGCCGTGCAACTTTCAACCTGAAATCGGGTTCCAAACAGAGTAGGATTACCCCAGCGGTAGCCCAGCCAACCTAAAAATCACGGTGGAAGGTACTCATATGAAAAAGTCCACCTCGCTCCAAGCCCTTCTTTCAGGAATCGTATCCCTCGGCCTCGTTTGCCTCTCCGCGCCCGCCTTTGCTCAGCATGGCGGTGGTCACAGCGGTGGCGGCGGAGGCGGTGGCTCCCACGCTGGCGCTGGTGGCGGTTTCCACGGCGGCGGTGGCTCCTATGGCGGCTACCACGGCGGCGGCTACAGTGGCGCCTATCGTGGCGGTGCTCCCGGGTTCAGCGGTCGGGGATCGTCCGCGGGGCCTGGCGTTAGTTCCCGTGGCCCTGGCAGTGCAAGTGCCCGTCCTTGGTCTTGGGAAGGTCGCAGCGGCCGCGACACATCTCCGGGATGGCATCAGTTCGCATCCAGCAATTCCAGGCCTGTGGGTCGCGAAGGAGTGGGCAGTGCTGCGACCCGCTCCGGCGCTTCCTCCATGCCAGCAAGGTCTAGCACCGCGGTGAACCATGCGGCTGTAGCCGACGGACAGTGGCACTCTTTCGCCGCACCACGTACCGAGATGGCTCGCGCGTCCGCAACCACGACCTTCAACCGTGCCGGTATGGTCTCCAGCAATCTCGCCTGGCACGGCAACAACTGGGGTGGATGGCACGGAGGCTCGCATGGCGGATGGGGTTGGGGCTGGCCCGGCTGGAACTGGGGATGGGGTTGGGGCTGCTGCGGTTGGGGTTTCGGACTCGGTTGGGGTTGGGGAGGCTGGGGAGTCGGCTGGGCCTCTTGGGGTCCATTCTGGGCATGGCCCTCCTATTGGTACGACCCCTGGATCTACGCCGATGTCTCGGCGCCCTATGTCCTCGATCCCTATCCAGGATAAGAAGTTTATCCGCTTGTAGATACAGGCCGTTGACGCAGCGATCGATAGACACAACCATGCGCTGCGTCTCGCGATGTCGAGCGCTCCGAGCCCTATCCAATCCTTCATACCCAGTCACTCCGGAACATTTTTGAGCAAAAAGAAAGGCGCGACCTGGAGGCCGCGCCTGCTCGATTTCTACTCTCTACTTTCAGAATAGCAAATTGAGGCTATTTATCCGGCAAAATTCCAGACTTTATTTTCCGATTCTTTCCAAGCAGTTAAGCCCGATCAAGCAATTTCTGCCTATTGACAAGATTTCCTCAGATCCGCCGCGAGAGCACCTTCACCCCGCAGCGTGCCTTTGAGGTTTTCCTTCGTGATCCTTAGTGCCCTTCGTGGTTATCGCTTTTAGCCGGCCCCAACAGAATATTGTCGATGAGCCGCGTAGCTCCAACATAAGCTGCCACCGCCACCAAAGCTCCCCTCGATACGTCCTCAACCGGATCGAGCGTATCCGGATTCACAATCTCGAAATAGTCCAACCGCACCGAACTCTCGCGCGCGAACTCATATATGCCGGCGGCCGAAAGCGGCCCCACATCACGTTCTCCCGCTTCTACCATTCTCTGCACCCGCACCAGTGCCCGATGCAGCACCAGCGCCCGTTTCCTCTCCTCCGGACCCAAATAGGCATTCCGAGAACTCATCGCGAGCCCATCCGCCTCTCGCACGATCGGGCAAACCACAATCTCCACCGCCAGATTCAAATCCCGCACCATCCTCCGGATGATCGCCACCTGCGCCGCATCCTTTTGCCCGAAAAACGCCTTGTCAGGTTCAACGATGTGAAACAGCTTGGCAACAACCGTTGTGACCCCGCGAAAATGCCCCGGCCGCGAGCCCCCGTCCAGTTTCCCGCTCAACTCCTCCACCGTCACCCACGTCACCGCCCCCGCCGGATACATCTCCTCCACCGACGGCGCAAACACGAATTCCACTCCCTCGCGCTCCAACATCTCGCAGTCGCGCTCAAACGACCGCGGATACTTCGCAAGGTCCTCATTGGGCCCAAACTGCGTAGGATTCACAAAGATGGACGCCGCCACCACATCGCAAGCCGCCCGCGCCGCCCGCACCAGCGACAAATGCCCTTCATGCAGCGCCCCCATCGTAGGGACCAATGCCAGTCGCTTCCCCTCGCGCCGCACCGCCCGCGAAGCACCTCTCATCTCGTCAATAGTTGAAAAGACTTTCAAGGTTTGAATGTGGGGACAGCCGCCTTCGGCTGTCCGTCGAGCAAAGCTCGACGTGCCTTTGGCTGATGGTGAGTAAAGGGGTGGCGCATCACGCCGCAGGCACCCACTCAACCGCGATGTGCGCCCCCTGCAGCAATCCCCCTACAATGCCTTTGTTGCGACGAATCGCCACGCCGTCCTGCTCAAACCTGCGAACGTCATTCTCCTGCGCCGCCACGACCCGTCCGTAAGGCCAATACGAGGCCGGCAACCTCGCCAATGTCGGCAGCAAATCCTCCGGCTTGACGAGAATCTCGGCACTATCCGCCGAATCGTAAAGTGCTACTCCGTCCGCGCGCACGATCAGGTAAGGATTCCGCCACTTCTTCATGTCCCGGATGTGCTGATACTTCGCAGAGTCTGCCGGAGGAATGGCTTGCAGAATGGTCTGTGGATCAGGCGCTTGCGGTGCCGGCTGCCTTGAGCAACCGGTCAGAGCCAACAGAAGAATCGCTAGCCAAAACGGTCGCCGCGTGATCACTACCTGTAATACCTCGCCGCCGCCGGAACATCGCTCTTTGCCGCCCACACCATCGCCACGATCCATCCGATCACGCTCCATCCCAGAAACAGGTTCAGCAGAAAGATCGCCAGCAGATCGCGCTTGCTCCGCGCCAGCGCAACGATCGACGGCAGGAAGTACATAAACGTGCCGAAGCCGAAGAACGGAAAAAAGAAAAAGTGTGCCAGAACCATAGCAACCTCCCAATAGCGTAGCACTCACCAGTGCCAGTGAATCAGGGATTCCCAAAGAACCCGTTAACCCCACACAGAAAGATACGGAAAACAAAACGCCCAGGTTCCGTACCCCTGCTAAGTGAAGATTCTGATTCCAAATAGATGCTGCGGGGATTTTGACTTCCTAAAGGAACTTTGCCCAAAAAGATTTTTCGAGAGCGGAATTGAACACACTTGCCGCCCGTAGGCCGCAAGAAGCAGTAAATCCGCGTTCCTCCGCGCAATCCGCGGAACCGAAGTTACCGCCCCATCGCCCGCTTCCTCGCCAGCACCGTCTCCAGCGCCGCTCGTGTCTCCTTCGGCAGATGATACGACTCTTCATCCGAAGGATATTGCCGCGATCGCACGTCCGCCCGGAACGACTGCACGGCATGCGTGATCAGCGCCGCCGCATCCCCATATCGCCGCACGAATTTCGCGGGCGGGCCAAACGTCAGGTTCAGAATGTCGTGAAACACCAGCACCTGCCCATCGCACTCCAGCCCCGCGCCGATCCCGATCGTAGGCGTGCTCACCTCCGCCGTAATCATGGCAGCCACTTCCCGCGGAATGCCTTCCAGATAAAGGCAAGCCACTCCCGCGCGATCCAGCGCCACCGCATCGCGCATCAGTTGCTCGATTCCACCCAGATTTTTCCCCTGTACTTTGTAGCCGCCCATCACATTGACTGACTGCGGAGTCAGCCCGATATGTCCCGCCACAGGGATCTCGGCATCAATGATTCGTCGAATCAAGTCTGCCCGCCGCTCGCCGCCCTCCAGCTTCACCACTTCGGCGCCACCTTCTTTCACGAAGCGCGCCGCGTTGAGAATGGCGTCCTTGGGATCGACCTGGTACGACCCGTAAGGCATGTCGGCGACGAGCAGCGCATTCTTCACCCCGCGCCGGACGGCCTTCACGTGATGCAGCATCTCGTCCATCGTGACCGAGAGCGTGTTCTCATACCCCAGCATGGTTTGCGCCAGCGAATCGCCGACCAGCACCATCTCGATGCCGGCGTCGTCGACCAGACGCGCAATGGCGTAATCGTAAGCGGTAAGGCAGGTAATGGGATCGTGGCGGAGTTTCTGCTCGCGAAGAGAGGTGGTAGTTACCTTATAGCCGGAACCGTCAAACAGACGGCCCCCGAGTGGAGTCAAACTCATGATGTCCTCCAGTGCCCCTCCGCCTCGGGCGGATAGAGCCTGTGCACGCATCGTGGCGTCTACACCTTTGGATGACGCTGGAAGTATTCTAGCTGGAAAGAAAACAGGAGTCGAATCCTTTATCTGACTCTAGATTCGCTTTATGTTCGTCTTGAGCCAGCGCGCAAACTCCGCTTCGCCAATACTCCCAGCCGCCAGTTCCATCACCGCTTGCGCTTCATCCTCTTCCCTGGCAAGAAACTCGAATCCATTGAGCTCGAGGAACAGAACACCGATCACGAATCCGGTTCTCTTGTTTCCATCGACAAAGGGATGGTTTCTAACAATCCCCGCTGCGTAGATGGCAGCCAGATCGGGGAGGCTAGTGCGTTTTTTGTACGTGTAATATTGCCGCGGTCGCGCCAGCGCCGATTCCAGCAGGCCCGAATCGCGTACTGCTGGAAGGCCGGCGTGGAGCGCTATGACGCGGTCATGGATCGCGAGCGCGTCGCTTTCGTCGATCCAGACGGGCTCTCGCGGCGCTCGGCGAGTTCGGCCGCGCTCCCTCATTTCGCTAGAACATTCAGCGTATTGCGATAGCGGCTCATGATTTCCTCAGCCTTGGCCATCTTCCTTTCAAAACTGGGATCATAGGGCGTGAGCCGGTATTCGCCGTTGGCGCCCTCAATGAGAAACAATGGCTCGCCATCACCTGCGCGTAATCGCTGGATTACTTCTTTGGGCAACACTACACCCAGCGAGTTTCCAAATTTCCGCACTTTGAGTTCGACCATTTCGCCTCCGTTATTACAATTGTAATAACACCGGAGTTCAATGGCAAACAGTAGGTATTGGACTTTGTGATGAGGAACCTCGCCCAAATCGCTACGCACTGGCAGCTTCCTGCCCACCCAGCGGCAGGAAATACTGCGTGCCCTTGATCGGCTCCGTCACCTTGCGCAGCAACTCCTGCAGGTCCTCGTTGCGGTCCACGAAGTCGATCTCCGACGTATTCACAATCAACAGGTCCGACGATGTGTAGTGAAAGAA
>QIAL01000317.1 GCA_003225535.1 Acidobacteriota bacterium
ACGGCCCGTTCACGAATGAAGAGCTCGTTGGCGAAGCCCTCGCCCCATTTCGCGATCAGGTGGTGATTGCGACGAAGTTCGGGTTCAAGATTGATCCGAACACAGGCAAACAGGCCGGGCTGGATAGTCGTCCACAACACATCAAGGAAGTCGCCGAGGCCTCGCTCAAGCGTCTGAGGACTGATGTGATCGATCTGTTCTATCAGCACCGTGTCGATCCAAATGTGCCAATTGAAGATACGGCTGGAGCCGTGAAGGACCTGATCCAGCAAGGCAAGGTCAAGCACTTCGGACTCTCGGAAGCCGGCGTGCAGAGCATCCGTCGCGCCCACGCGGTGCAGCCGGTCGCGGCGCTTCAGAGCGAATATTCGCTTTGGTGGAGAGAGCCTGAAGCGGAGGTGATCCCGACGCTCGAGGAGCTCGGCATCGGGTTCGTTCCATTCAGCCCGTTGGGCAAGGGCTTCCTCACCGGAGCCATCAAAGAAGATACGCAGTTTGATAAGACCGACTTCCGCAATATCGTTCCGCGCTTTACGACGGAGAACCGGAAAGCGAATCAGGCGGTCGTCGATTTGATTGGCAAGTTCGCGCAGCAGAAGAAGGCGACGCCTGCGCAGGTCGCTCTCGCATGGCTGCTGGCACAGAAATCGTGGATCGTTCCGATCCCGGGTACGACCAAGCTGCATCGACTGGAAGAGAATATCGGCGCGGTTGCTATCAAACTCACGCCCGAGGATCTTCGGCAGCTCGATATCGCAACCTCAAAGATCGCGGTGCAAGGCGCCCGTTACCCGGAAGAGCTGCAGAAATTAGTGGGGCGCTGAGTTAATCATGTCTCGAAGGGGTGAGAGTAAGAAATTTCAAGCTAAGAGTTCGGACAAGGAGTGGGCATGGCAAAAGGGAGCAATGCTCTGAAAGACCGGCTTTCTCGATCTCGCGAGATCAACGTCAGTGTGACCGGCAGAAAGTCGGGACGCACGATTTCGAACCCGGTCTGGTTCGTTTCTGAGGGAGATAAGGTTTACCTTCTGCCGGTGAAGGGGTCCGACACGCAGTGGTACAAGAATGTGATGAAGAACCCGTCGATTCGGATCGATGCGCGGGGCGAAGAGGCTGAACTTCGGGCCACTCCCATCACTGATCCCGCGCAGGTTGCGTCGGTGGTCGATAAATTTCGTGCCAAGTACGGGACCGATGTAAAGAAATACTATTCAAAGTTCGACGTTGCCGTGGTGGCTCAGATCGGTTGATCGTGCGTCATCACGATCGGCGAGTTAAGATGTCCGATACAAGTCCAAACGAACACGTGTCATAACGGACTGGGGTCCGACTGAAAACAGTTTGTTTTCGGAAGAGTTATCCGAACTCGGAAAGTCTGGAAGGGGGTTCTCTATGGTTACGCTGAATGTGAATGGAGTCCGGCGCGAGGTAAAGGCGCCTGATGACACTCCGCTTCTGTATGTGTTGCGCAACGATCTCGAATTGATTGGGCCGCAGTTTGGCTGCGGGCTCGCACAATGCGGAGCTTGTTCGGTTCTGATCGACGGCAAGGAAGCGCGTTCCTGCGTTACGCCGGTCGCGAGCGTTGCGAACCAGGAGATCATCACCCTTGAAGGTCTGCCAGCGCGGTGGGCCAAGCAAAAGGGTCTCTCGGGTGCCGAAGCGAAGAACACGCTTCACCCCGTCCAGCAAGCCTGGATCGAAGAGCAGACGCCGCAGTGCGGCTTTTGCCAGAACGGGATGATGATTAAGGCGACCGAACTGCTGGAAAGCAATCCAAAACCGACTCTAGCGCAGATCAAAGAGGCCTTCACCACATCCGGGCCATCGCCGAATCTGTGTCGCTGCGGAACCTACGTCGCGATCATTGAAGCCGTACAACATGCCGCCACGATCATGGCGAAGGGGAGATAAGCGATGGTAACCATGAGCGAAAAACCAGCCAATGTTATGGGCCCGACGCTTTCTCGACGTGGATTTATCAAGGCCGGTGGCATCCTGGTCGTAGGATTCAGCTTCGTGGGCCCCGAGCTTCTGAGGGGCGATACCGCGAAACCAACTACATTCAAGAACTCGCTCGATCCCACGCTCGCCAGTTCGTGGATTGAGATTCATCCCGACAACTCGGTCCTGATTCGTACCGGTAAGAGCGACTTCGGACAGGGTTCAACCTTTACCGCCTACCGGCAGATTGTTGCCGAAGAGTTGAGCGTGCCCTTCGAAGCGATTACTACAGTTGTATCTGGACACACAGATCTCACGCCCGACGGCAGCGGCGCGTTCGATTTTCTCGGGCATGGAACGCCCAATATCCGCAAGGCCGCAGCGTATACCTATCAGGCTTTGCTCGATGTCGCGTCCGAGAAACTCGGCGTGCCGAAGGGCAAGCTTTCCGTGAAGGACGGTGTCGTCTCCGGAGGTGGCAAAAGCATTTCCTACGGCGATCTGGTCAAGAACCAGCAACTGAAGCTCACCATCCCTGTCAAGGGAGACTTGACCAGCATCTTCGGATTGACGATCGAAGGCAATCCGCCGATGAAGCCTGTGAGTGAGTACACGGTCATCGGCAAGTCGTTCAAGAATTCCATCATCAGCACGAAAGTGGCTGCGAAGGAAACGTGGGCGACTGATGTGCGCCTGCCGGAGATGTTGCACGCGCGGGTAGTGCATCCGAAGACCCTCGGCTCGACTCTTGTGTCTGCCGGTTCAGTGGACAAGACCAAGTTTCCGAATTCGCGAGTCATCGTGAAAGGCAATCTCGTGGGAGTGGTTGCGCCTACGGAGTGGGAAGCGATTCAGGCGGCCGATCAGGTTGCTGCCGGGACGAAATGGAGCGAGTGGAAGGGACTGCCGGGCAACGCAAAGCTCTATCAACATCTTCGCGAGGAAGCTGACTGGACTTCCGCGCCCATCGAGAAGAGCAAAGAATCCAAAGGCGATGTGGGGCCCGTCCTCTCATCGGCTCACAAGAGGCATGCGGCCACTTATCAGTTGTCTTACATGAAGCATGCGCCGATTGGCCCGACGATGGCGGTTGCCGACGTCAAGTCTGACGGCACTGTGCACATTTACGTGCACAACCAGAATCCGCAGGCGCTGCGCGGCGAAATTGCGACCATGCTCGGCACCACGCCTGATCATGTGATCGTGCATTCGTATCCCGGACCTGGCCACTACGGCAGGTCGAACGGCGGGAATTCAGGCGCGGAAGATGAGGCGGTGCTCTTGTCGCAAGCGGTCGGCAAGCCGGTGCGTGTGCAATGGACGCGCGCGGATGATATGCAGTGGTCTACGCAAGCGGCTGCCGCTTTCTCTGACGTTCAAGTTGCCATCGATGAAAAGGGCAAGATGGCCGCGTATCAGATCGACCACTATATGCCCGCCATGCAGGATGATCGGCCTGTCGGGGCGGTCCTCGCTGGACTACCTAGCATGTCTGCCCCCGATGTCCATTCTGGTGGCGTCACTTCCACGGTCAATGGTATTGAAGATCCGTGGGTCTACGCTCCTGTTCCCAATGTGACGGAGCGCGGCCACGGTACTTTCCAGGTAGGACAGAAAGCATCGCCTCTCGCCGTAGGTCTGCGCGATCACAGCATGCGGACGCCGGGGCAGTTTCAGCAGAACTATCCGCGCGAACTCGCGATCAGCGAGGCCGCCGCACTCGCGGGCGCGGACGCTATCCAGTTCCGAATCGACCACGCAAGCGAAGAGCGAGCCATCGGCGTGTTGAAAGCGGTCCGCGATTCGTCCGGTTGGGACCCGCGCCCATCGCCGCGGCCCGATGCTGTCTCGACTGGAGCAACGCCTGTGCGCGGTCGCGGAGTCTCCCTGATGTTGCGCAGCGGGACCTACTGGGCTTGCGTTTGCCAGATCGCCGTCACTCCCAGTACGGGTGCGATCGTGGTGGAGAAGTACACGATTGCAGTGGACCCGGGCATTGTCGTCAACCCGATGCAACTGAAGCGGAACGTCGAAGGCGGCGCAGTCATGGGAATCGGACATGCGCTCTTCGAGGAAGTGATGTTTGATGAGAGCGGAATCACCACGGAGGACTGGAATTCCTATCCCATCCCGACGATGGCGGACATACCGGAGATCAAGGTCGTGCTGCTTCACAATCCGAAAGTCGGTGCATACGGCGGAGGCTCGGAGGCGGCGAATGCGCTCGCCGCGCCGGCGATTGCAGCGGCGCTGCACGACGCAACTGGAAAGATCATGCGGAAGCTGCCGATGAAACCCGCTTACGTGCAGGCTGTTTTGAAGACGTAATTGAGCGTCAGCCGCAAGGGATATTTTTCCGATACGGCTGACACTTACCACAAGATCAACCTGTCGGCGAACGTTCGTTAGTTCTTGGCATCGGTTACGTTGCCGTGTAACTCAGGATGTGGCTCCTGTTCGACCTGATCGAGTTTTTTCTTCTGGTCGTCGGTCAGGATCGCGCGGATCTTCTTATCCGCCCCGTAGCGTGCGTCTCGCAGTTTGCTGACGTACTCCTGGTGCGGCATGCTGTGGTCTTGCACAAGCTTCATCGTGCTATCGTGCAACTCCTGCAGGATCGGTTTCATTTTTTCCTGCTGTTCGCTGTTGAGATCAAGCTTGTCGGCGAGAAACTTGAGTTGCACTTCGGCACCAGGCACGACGGCATGATCGCCACCGGGCGAGCCTTTGGCCGGACCGCTGCCGCTAGCGTTACCCTGTTGCGCGGCTACGATGAGAGTGAGCATTAATAATGTTGCGAGTGCGATTGCGCGAATGCGAGTCATGATGTTTCTCCTTTGCCCCACCATTGGGCAATGTAGCGGCAGAAGCCAGGGATGGTCGAGGACGATTTTGAGTTACTGAACAAAGAGGGGGTCGATGTCCAGGAACGCCCAATCCAAGTTGCAAGAACCTGCCGCTCCGAGGAAACTTCGGAGCATGCGGCGTCGCAACCTCGATCAGCGCGTCCGGCGTACGCACGAGCGGCTTGGCATGGCTCTGCTGGAATTGATCGTGGAGAAACCCATTGATCAGGTGACGGTTCAGGAGGTTCTGGATCGCGCCTCGGTTGCCCGTTCGACTTTTTATCTTCACTTCCGCGACAACGATGACCTGCTTCTGAGTCAGTTAGAGGTATTCCTGGAAATCCAGAGCACGGCGCTCAGCGTTCGAAAAGAAAAGTCGTACCGGGTTGTTCCCGTAGCGGAGTTGTTCGCGCACATTGGACAGCAGAACAGGCTCTACCGCGCCCTCGCCACCTCGGGCCGTCTCAATGACTTCTTCGATCTGGCCCAAGGCTACTTCGCGCGCGGCATCGAGCAGCGCCTGATCGAATCCGGGCGTCTCGCGAAACTTTCCCCGCGTGAATTGAATGCGCGCGCTTCGGCATTGGCTGGCAGCCTGCTGTCCTTACTGCGATGGTGGCTGGATCGCGGCGAAAACGAATCGGCTGACGCGATGGATAGATTGTTTCACCGGATGGTGTGGAGTGGAATCCAATGATCCCTCATAAAACGGCGACAAAAGGAGGTATGCTCGAGGTCGTGAAAACAAACGGCAAAATCGCACCTTTCCGGCAACCGACCAAAGCCGACGGGCCAAGCCAACCAGAACTGGCGAGGTTGGGCCGCTTGATCGCCGCCTACGCCCCGCACGACGGCAGTTTCGAGTTGCGTGTCCCAGGCGTGCGCGCCATTCGTTTCTCGCGCGTGAACCAGGAGTGTGTGCATGCTCTTAGTTTGCCGTCGCTATGCCTCGCCACGCAGGGGGCGAAGACCTTTATCGTCGGGCAGGATTTGTACGAGTACGATGCCACGCGAATGATCGTGTTTTCGGTGGCTTTGCCAGTTGCTGCCCAGGTCACGCAGGCTAGCCATGCCGAGCCGTACCTGGCCCTCAAGCTGGACCTCGACCCGCACAAGATTACCGAACTGGCACTGAAGGTGTTTCCGCATGGGCTGCCTCAGGCTCAGGAGAGGATCGCAGTCTACGTCACTCCGGTCGAGGACTGCGTTGTCAACGCCGCCACAAGGTTGATGGAATGCCTGGCGCAGCCCGGCGATGCTGAACTGCTTGCGCCGCTGGTGATGGATGAGATTCTGATCCGGCTACTGCGCAGCCCCATCGGTGTTCGCGTGGCGCAAATGGGTTTTGCCGAATCCAGCGTGCAGCGAATTGCAAAGGCTATTTCCTGGTTGCGCGAGAACTACTCTCAGCCCATGAAGGTAGAAGCGCTGGCCGAGCTGGTGCACATGAGCGTTTCCTCGTTCCATGAGCACTTCAAGTCGGTTACTTCGATGAGCCCGTTGCACTATCAGAAGGTGCTGCGCCTGCAGGAGGCGAGGCGTCTGATGCTGTCGACAATGATGGACGCCGGCACTGCGAGCCAGCGAGTGGGCTATCTAAGCGCTTCGCAGTTCAGCCGGGAATACAGCCGCTTCTTCGGAAATGCGCCGACCAGAGACATAGCCAAGTTGCGTCAAGAGACTCGTCTGTGGGCGTGACCCAATTCAGTGTGACGACAGGCATGACACCATTCGGCGGTTGGCAGAACTTCTATGTCATCGTGGGATCGTCTGCCGGGGCGCTGATCGGATTGCAGTTCGTCGTCATGGCTCTGGTCGCTGACTTGCCCCGCACTGCGGGCCAAGCGCAGGCCGGTCACGCATTCGCGACTCCCAACATCGTTCATTTCGGAGCGGTACTGTTTCTTGCGGCAGCTCTATGCGCTCCATGGCATGGCATTGGAGCGGCAGCCGTATGTTGGGGACTGCTGGGCCTCGGTGGAGTTGCGTATACCCTGATCGTCGCTGGACGGCTGCGAGTGCAAACCGCATACCAGCCCGTCTTCGAGGATTGGATGTGTCACGCTCTGCTGCCTTTCTCTGCATATGCGACGCTCGCGGCAACGGCTTGCGTGGCTCGCTCCCATCCACGCGGAGCCATGTTTGGTGTTGCGACGGCTGCGTTGCTGCTGCTCTTCATCGGCATTCACAACGCCTGGGACGCCGCAACCTACCACGTGTTTGTCCTCAAGCCCAGACGACCAGACGCAAATCCCAATGTTAAGCAAGCGCATTAAATCTTCCGTTCAATTGACTTGCCCGAGCGACCTTCCCTAACATGGCAACCGAATGATCGGCCAGACCATTTCGCATTACCACGTCGTCGAAAAGCTTGGTGGTGGCGGCATGGGCGTAGTGTATAAGGCCGAAGACACCCAACTGGGACGGTTCGTCGCGCTCAAGTTTCTCCCCGATGACGTCGCGGGCGACCAGCAAGCATTCGAGCGCTTTCGGCGGGAGGCGCGGGCGGCTTCGGCGCTGAATCATCCCAGCATCTGCACCATTCACGAGATCGGCGAGCACATGGGGCGTCCGTTCATCGTGATGGAATTTCTGGAAGGCAAGACGCTGAAAGAGGCGATCTTCGGGCGGCCGCTCGAGATGCAGAAACTGATTGACTTCAGCATCGAAGTTACGGATGCGCTCGATGCGGCACATACCAAAGGCATCGTCCACCGCGACATCAAGCCTGCGAATCTCTTCATCACTGATCGCGGGCACGCCAAGATCCTCGATTTCGGATTGGCGAAGATCAATCCACTGGTGCCGGAGAAGCCCAGTTCGGCGCCCACCATGAGTGAGGAGCACCTGACCAGCGCCGGCAGCACGCTGGGAACCGTGGCCTACATGTCGCCCGAGCAGGCCCTGGGAAAAGAGTTAGACGCCCGCACAGATTTGTTTTCGTTCGGCACCGTGTTGTACGAGGCGGCGACGGGAGTGTTGCCGTTCCGCGGGGAGACTTCGGCCGCGATGTTCGATGCCATTCTCAACAAGCCTCCCGCTGGTCTGGTGCGGTTCAATCCGGACGTTCCGGCGGAACTCGAGCGGATTGTCCGTACGGCTCTGGAAAAGGATCGCGACGTTCGCTATCAAAGCGCCGCCGAGATGCGGGCCGACCTGAAGCGGCTGAAGCGCGATACAACTTCCGGGTCGATGCAGGTTACGGCGACGCAGGAGTCGAGCAAGGGAGCGCGGCGCTCGTGGTTGTGGCCTGTGGTTGCTGCCGGTGTGCTGGTTGTGGCCGCCCTCGCCTGGTTGGTGATGCCGGTCAGCATCCCGAGGATAAAGAGGACGACCCAGATCACGCGCGACGGCTTTCCGATCGGCAGCATGGCCACGGATGGGTCACGCATCTATCTCACGCAGTTGCACCCCGAGGGATTAGTGCTGGCCCAAGTCGCAGTGGGCGGCGGGGAGACTTCCTTCATTTCCGTTCCCATCGAATCCATGACGCTGCTGGATATCTCTGCTGACCATTCGCAGTTGCTCGCCGGAAAATTCGTAGTCACCGGCAACCGGGACGCACCCTTGTGGTCGGTGCCGCTGCCTGCGGGTTCGCCGCGGCGGTTGGGAAACATTCTGGCAAGCGGAGGTGCCTGGTCCCCGGATGGACAAAGCATGGTCTTTGTCACTGGGTCTGATCTTTACCTCGCCAAGGCCGACGGCAGTTCTCCGCACCGTCTTGTGACAATAAAGGGCACACCGTTCAGGCCGCACTTCTCTCCCGACTCACGCCGGATCCGCGTCTCGGCTACGGAGGGGAACCAGAGCATCTCAATTTGGGAGGTTCAAGCGGATGGCTCGGGGCTGCACCAGTTGTTTGCGGGATGGCATAATCCGCCCGAGGAGTGCTGCGGGGCGTGGTCGACGGATGGCCGCTATTACTTCTTCCAGTACAGTACCGGGCGCGAGAGCAACCTCTTTGCTGTGGCGGAGTCGACCGGTATCTTCCCCAAACGGTCTCGCGCCCCGGTGCAGCTGACAAACGGTCCTCTTCTTTACACAACGATTTTGCCCGACCTTTCTGGCAGGAAGCTCTTCGTGCAGGGCTCGCAGCAACGCGGAGAACTGGTGCGTTACGATCCGCGAAGCCAGCAGTACCTTCCTTTTCTTAATGGGATATCGGCGACCGACGTGGTGTTTTCGAGGGATGGCCAGTGGGTCGCCTACGTGTCGGTTCCCGACTACACGCTGTGGCGCAGCCGTGCGGATGGAAGCGAACGGTTGCAACTGACGTATCCGCCGATGGCGGCCGTCTTGCCCCGATGGTCGCCGGACGGAACACGCATCGCCTACAGCACCGCAGATCTCGGAAAGCCGTTCAAGATTTTTCTGATTTCCGCACAAGGAGGGGCACCGGAGGAACTGCTGCCTGAGAATGCGCAAGAGGTGGATGCGACCTGGTCGGCGGACGGAAAGCAGATTGCCTTCGGGCGCTTGTCTATCGGGGATATGAGGGGCGTGAACATTCAGGTGGCAGACGTCAAGAGCCACACGGCGTCGATTCTTCCTGGATCCGATGGACTCTTCTCGCCGCGCTGGTCTCCCGATGGCCGTTATATAGCGGCGATCGGAGTGCAAGGGTCAACCAAGCTGATGCTCTACGATTCCAGGGAGAAACACTGGTCTGATTGGTTCACCGAGACGAACAACATCACCTATTTAGAATGGTCGTCTGATAGCCAGGATCTCTCCTGGGATAACTTCGGCACAGCTCACCCAGCCTGCCGCCGGATCAAAGTCGGCGAACATCAGGCACAGGACGTATTCGCCATAAAAGATCTCCATCGCTATGTCGGAATCCTCGGATCCTGGAGCGGCGAGGCACCGGATGGCTCGCGCACTTTCACGCGCGACCTGAGCACGCAGGACGCTTACGCGCTGGATGTGGATCTGCCGTAGGGTTCGCCCGCAAACAAGAACCCGGGTCTGGGGGTGAGCACCGAGACCCGGGCTGGCTGTTCCGCGCGTATGGAGAGGAAACCCGGCGTTCCGGCAATGTGCCAGATGATGCCGGCGAGCGGATCACTCACTCTCCTGTGGTCACGCCCTGACTGTTTGCATGGCGCGACCTCGCCTCACGGAACAGCAATGCTGCTACAGAGCTGAGTCATTCAGCGTTTCCGAAGAATCGCCCTCAAGAGGTAAAGCCCGGTCGTTTGATGGCTCTAGCTGGCACCCCTGAAGGCGTGCTCTTTCAATACAATTGCTGAATTCGTAATTCCCACATCCGCGATAGCGTGTTACTTCTTCTGCGCGTCGCGAATATAAGACACGATCATCTTGATCTGGTCAGGCGTGACACCTTTATTGGCGAACGCATGCGATGCTTTCTTGTCTTTTCCGCCGTTCGCGATCACGTCGCTCAGGTCGGCGTCGGATAACTTCTTGGCATCGTCGGAAACCAGGCTGGGAATCTTTGCCGCCGGCTTTCCACCGAGATCGGCACCGTGGCAGGCAGCGCACTTGGTCTTGTATACGGTCGCGGTATCCTGCGCCCAGGAGAGATTGGGCAGAATCAGGAACAGGGCGACTGCGATCATCACGATCAGAATGACGAGCTTCATTGTTTTCATGATTGCCTTTCCTTGCAAATTTCTTGCCAGCTGAGCCCATGCAGAATTGAACGCGCGGGCGAGCCTCAAGACTCGATGAATGCTCTCGAACGTCTAGCAGTTTCGACGGAAGTGGCGCGGATGGTCAGTGATTGCAATCACGTCCGGTCGTGATCGCGGTCGGCCTCTAAGTGGCTGAAGGCGCGGAGGATCGCGCCAAAAAACTCCTGCTGCCGCGTGATATGCCGCACTGATGCGAAATCGAACAGCCGCTCCTTATTCCAGAGCAGCGGAAATCCTTGAAAACAAACAATTGCAATAGCTCGCCGCTCGAAACACATTTGGCACGGCACTTGCGATTCCAAGGGTGCAACTTGCGCCGAGGTGTTCGTCGTGGAACCAACACTCATGGTCATAGGGTTGAACCACCAAACCGCACCCTTGGCCATGAGAGAACGATTCTGGATCGGCGAGAACCGCCGGTACGAAGTCCTGCGCAAACTGAAGAATGCTGAAGGCGTGGAAGAAGTGCTGGTTCTCTCCACGCGGTGCCGCACAGAATTCCTGGTTTGGGCGAGCGAGCCGACTCTGGCCGCCAATTCTCTTCTGCAATACCTCGCGAGCGAACACGGCCTGAAGCTGACCGAGTGGGAGCATTTCTACCGGTTGCTGGACGAGGCCGTTCTGACTCACATTTTTCGCTTGGCCTGCGGTCTCGATTGTCAGATGTTGTGTGGACCGGACGTGGTCATGAACCTGAAGACTGCATGGGAGCAGGCCCGCACTGTGGGCGCTGCGGGGCGATCTTTGAATGCGCTGCTAGAGCAGGCGCTGCGCGTGGCGGAGGAGATTCGTAAGGACAAACGAATCGGAGAAACATCCGTCTGCCTTGCCAGTATGGCTCGGGATATTGCCAGGCGAGTCTTTGGATCGCTCGAAGGACGCAGAGTCTTGCTATGGGGAACCGGAACTGCCGCGGAAAATACCGCCCGCTTGATGCTGGAAAACGGCGCCGGACCGCTCGTCTTGATCGATCAGAACGCGGGCCTCGCTCAGGAATCCGCGCAGAAGCTGGGCGCGACTGTCGCAACCCAGACGGATCGCTGGGGTTGTCTGCTGAAGGCCGATATCGTGATCAGTGCCAGCGGGTGTCCGCATTACGTACTGACGCGTGAGGAAGCGGAACGAATTGCGGCGGAGCGCAATCGCGTGGCTCTGCTCATTCTGGATATCAACCTGCCCCGGGACATCGATCCGGAAGTGCGGCGTGTGGATGGCATTCTGCTGTATGACCTCGACGGACTGGAGCGCAGTGCTCATCGGCCCGCCGCAGAACGTCCGGGGGCGCAGGCTGAGATCGAAAAGATAGTAGCCGCCGAGGTGCAGGCCTTCCGCAGCCGGATGCAGGCGCAGATGGTCGCTCCCACCGCGGTAGCGCTGCAACAGCGCCTGGAAGAAATTTGCCGGCAAGAACTGGAGTCCTTCGTCAAAGAGCGCGGGCCGTTTACCCGGGAGCAGGATCAATTGCTTCAAGCAATCACAGCACAAGTCATTCATAAGATTGCCGGCTCCCTGGCTCGCGAACTCAAGGATCTCCCAGAGAAGGAAGAACAGGAGCAGATGACAAGAGCGGTCACGCGACTGTTTCACCTGGAATCGCCACAGCAGGCGCTTGCCGGCACCAGATCGAAGAAGGAAGACGATGAGCGAAAAAGACAAAGAGCCGTTGCCATCAACTATTAGTTCCGGCGAAACGCAAAACTGGAGCAGCACGCAGGCTTACCTGCTGGCTGCATTCTGCCTTTTACTGGGAGTTGCACTCGGGTACTTGTTCCGGGGATCGGCATCCTCGATGCCGCAAGCTGTAACTGCTCGGCAGAGCACCGGCTTTGCGGTAGAGAACACTCAAGCGCAGGCCGCTTTGCAGCAATCTGTCGTTCCACTTCTGGAAGCGGTGAACCGGAGTCCCGCCGACTACGATGCGCTCGTGAAACTCGGCGACCTCTACTACGACGGGCAACAGTTTCCGAATGCGATCCAATATTACGAACGGGCGCTCGTGATCCATCCGGAGAACCCCGACGTGCGCACCGACCTGGGTACGGCGTATTGGTACATCGGGAACGCGGATAAGGCACTTGCAGAGATGGAGATATCTTTGAAGTACAAGCCGGGGCATCCGCAGACGCTGTTCAATCTGGGTTGGGTCAAGTGGCAGGGCAAAGCCGATGCCAAGGGCGCGGTGGCGGCCTGGCAGAACCTGTTGAAAACGAATCCCGATTATCCGCAGAAGCAGCAGGTGGAGCAGTACATCGCCAAGGCAAAAGAGCACGCCGCACGGGGATAAAGATCACCGTATCTATTCGCGCCTTGATTGTTTACCCGGAAGCGTTCTGTGAAGGGACTGAGTCGGCGGCTTCTTCCTCGCCGGCAGCGACTAACTCGAACTTTTTCAGTTTGTAACGCAATGCGTCCCGACTGATATCGAGGAGGCGGGCGGCCTGCGTCTGATTGTTGTTCGCCTGGCGCATGGCGAGTTCGACCATCGCGCGTTCCACTTCTTCCAAGGATGTTCCTTCTTCCGGGATGTACAGGCGGGGAAGCACGCGGCCGTTGGGAAGTTGCTTGCCTCCTCCATCGGTTCCGTGCGCGCTGCTGGCCTCAAATGCCGTCAGGCCGCTGCGGGCGGCTTGTCCGACGGCGAATGGCATGTACACCGGACGGAGTATCGGTTCGTCTTCCAGAATCATCGCGCGCTCGATGGAATTTTTCAACTCGCGTACATTGCCGGGCCAGTTGTGAGCCAGCAGCAGGCGGCGAGTTTCCTGGCTGATGCCGCGGACGGATTTTTTGAACTTGCGGTTGTACCAGTCGATGAAGAAATCGACCAGAGGCAGAATGTCTTCGGTGCGTTCGCGCAGCGGCGGAATGAAGATGGCGATAATCGCAAGGCGATAATAAAGATCCTGCCGGAAGTGGCCCTCGCGAACGGCCTTTTCCAGGTCACGATTCGATGCGGCAACGACGCGCACGTCGACTTGCATGTCGCGCACGCCCCCAATGCGACGGATCATTTGGTCTTCGAGTACGCGCAGAAGCTTAGCCTGCAGAAGCGGAGAGAGTTCACCGATTTCGTCGAGGAAGAGCGTGCCGCCGTCGGCCGTTTCGAATAGGCCTTTCTTCATCGCCTTGGCGTCGGTGAATGCGCCTTTCTCGTGGCCGAAGAGTTCGGCTTCCATCAGAGTTTCGGGAATCGCTGAGCAGTTGATGGCGACGAAGGGGCCGTTCTGGCGGGAACTCTCGTAATGAATCGTTTTCGCGACGAGATCTTTGCCCGTGCCGCTTTCGCCTTGAATCAGAATCGTGGTAGCTTCGCTCTCTGCCACTTTCTGCACGAAGCTCATGAGTTCGGCGCTCTTGGGCGAAACGGCGACGACTTCGTGATATCCGGTATGGCGGCGAACCTCCCCGCGCAACGACTGAACCTCAGTGCGGAGACGCGTGGCCTCCAGCGCATTCTGGATAGTGACGCGCAGTTCTTCGAAATCAAGCGGCTTGCCGACGAAATCGTAAGCTCCCAGCTTGATGGCGTTCTTGACGTCATCCAGTTGAGGATCGGCGGTGATCATGATGACCGGCGGAGCGTCGGTGGCCTTCTTGATCTGCTCGAGCACCTGGATCCCGTTCATGTCGGGCATGCGGACGTCGAGCAGGACGAGATCGGGAGACTCCTGTTGCGCGAGGCGCAGACCGGGTTCTCCCGCGGCGGCCTCCACTACCTGATACCCCCACTCTTCACATTTCTGGCGGAGCGACCAGCGAACCAGGCGCTCGTCGTCTACCACCAGAATCTTCTCGACGGGCATTGATTTAGCTTACTACGGATAGGAGGGGAGGGCACGCGGGCGGAAGCGGGCAGCCGCGAATTTGCGGTCGACGAAGCCACTGAGTGCCAAGGCGCTGTTCCGCCGGCAACGCGTTGTTTCCGATTTGCGAGAAACACTCGTTAAGCTGTTCGGCTTTATTCCGGAAGCGTGGAAGAAGAAGGTGAATTCGGCGATTACAACGCAGTGTCCCGATCCCCAGCATCCCTGGAACCTGTACTATGCATGCTTCGTCGGTCGATCTATCGACAACGCTCGCTGCCATGAGCAATTCCAGACCCTCCCAAGGAGCCGATCTTTGTGCTCACTCCGAATCATGATCGTGTGGTAGACGATAACTTTGTGACCACTGGACAAATTTGGTGGGAAGTCCGGCCAGGATTTACGTGAAAAAATGGGATACGACTTGGATCAAGGAGAGATCTAGCAGGTCCCTTTAGTCGGCAACGTTGCGCTTGTTCTCAAACGCATGAGAGCATGGCAGGCATGAAATCGATTCGACTTGGATGCATCCTGCCGGCGGTCATGAGTACGGTACTTTTTATCGGTGAAGTTCATGCACGTTTGGGATTCCCGAATCCGCAGGTTTCGGCCAACGGATCAACGGCGACGCAGGGAGACGGATCTCACGATTTCGATTTTCTCATCGGTGACTGGAAAGCACATGTTCGTCGACTCCCCGAACGCTTGAAGGGTTCGAATGTCTGGGTCGAATACGACGGCATCTCGAATCATAAGAAGCTTCTCGACAGCAACGCTAATTTTGAAGAATTCGATGTTTCCACTCGCGATAACAAGCTCCGTATAAAAGCGCAAACGCTCCGACTCTATAACTCCGAGTCGCACCAGTGGAGTATTTACCTGGTGGATCTCGACAAAGGTACTATCGAGCTTCCGCCTGTTGTGGGCCAGTTTAACGGAAAGCGAGGTGAATTCTACAACCAGCAAACTTGGAAAGGGCGCGCAGTCCTTGTGCGCTATGTCTGGCTCAACATTTCACCTAAATCATCGCGAATGGAACAGTCTTTTTCACCAGACGGCGGAAAGACATGGGAAGTTAACTGGATATGTGAGCTCTCACGATAATCGCCATCCCATTTTTCAACCCTATTGACCACCATCCGTGTGGTCGGTTCTGCAAGGCATTTCGAAACCCGATTCCTGAACGGCAAGATTGGAGGGGAAATGAAGCGCTCGACAATTCTCCTTTTGGTGGCAATTGCATATACGACCTGTTCGCTTTCTGGACAAACTTCTGCGGTGCCCGAAATTCAGTATCGTTCGGTGCCTGATTTCTTTCATCTTCCGGCCGACCTCGACTTCGGTGAGGTTAGTGGTGTCGCTGTGAATTCGAAAGGCCACATCTTCGTGTTCTCTCGTGGCAACACAACGGGTCCCGCCTATGGTGCGGCCGCGGCGCAGCTACTGGAATTCGGCCCGGATGGGAAATTTGTTCGGGAGATCGGCCACAACCTTTATGCATGGTCGTACGCGCACACGGTAAAAATTGATCCGCAGGACAACATATGGGTCACCGACAAAGGTTCGGATGTTGTGGTCAAATTCACTCCCGATGGACGAGTCGCCATGGTTTTCGGCCGCAAGCAGGAGGCGTCAGACGATGGGACTGGACCGCTGAAACAAGCCCAACCCCCTCTTCCGCCCGTAGATGGATTATTCAGACAGGTGACGGATGTGGCTTGGGATTCCGCGGGCAACACCTATATCAGTGACGGGTACATAAATTCAAGAATCGCCAAGGTCGATAAAGACGGCAATTGGCTGACGTCATGGGGTGAAACGCGCAAGACAATATTTATGTGGCAGACCGTGGGAACCATCGCATACAAGTATTCGACCCAACAGGTAAATTCCTGCGCCAGATCGTCATCGATGTCCCGGTTCCGCCAGACGCAAGAGCCGCGATAGGCAACAAAACAGATCATCCCTCGGGTGCGAGAATGCCAGGTTCTCCTTGGGCCATTTGCATCACCCCGCCGCCACATCAAGTGCTGTTTAGCTCAGATGCATTTCCGGGAAGGATTTATAAGCTCAGCCTGGATGGAAAGGTTCTTGGCGTGTTCGGCAAAACAGGAAAACAGTTAGGTCAGTTCGGCTGGATTCACGAGATTGCTTGCCCTTCCGAGAATGAGTTGTACGTCGCGGAACTCTTAAATTGGCGTGCGCAGAGAATCGTTCTGGAAGGACTGCACTAATCCAATGCTGCGCCGCGGCGCCTTCGTGGTTGGGCTATGACGTAGAGATGGGTAGTGCCCTTTGCAGCGGCAGCACCACGGCGAAGGTTGTGCCTTTGCCCACGGAGCTGGTGACGTCGATGCGGCCGTGGTGGTCTTCGACGATGCGGCGGGCGAGAGAGAGGCCGAGGCCGGTGCCGTCGCCTTTTGTTGTGTAGAACGGACGGAAGATGTTGGGCAGGTGCTCGGGCGCGATGCCGCGTCCGTTGTCTTTTACGTCGATCACAGCATTCGGCCCCTTGCGCTCCACAGTAACTTCAATTTTCCCTTTGGAATCGATCGCCTGCTGCGCGTTGAGCAGGAGATTGAGCAGCACCTGGTGAATTTGATCGCTGTCATGCTCGACTTCAGGCAGCGATGGATCTTTGTGCAGTGCGATCTCGATTCCCTTCGCCATTGCCTGCTGGCGACCCAGCATGACGGCGTGTTCCACCGTGGTGTTCAGATCACTCTTCCGTACTTTTGGCGGATGCGGGCGCGCCGTCTGCAGCAAATCGGTAACAATGTGGTTGATGCGGGCGATTTCCTGGCGGACGTCTTTCACGACCGCTCGCGCTGGGCTGGTTGTTGGAAGGTCGCGGCCGATGATCTCGATGACGCCCGCGATTCCGGCCAGCGGATTGCGGATTTCGTGGGCCAGGCCTGTGGCGACTTCGCCGAGAGTGGCGAAGTGCTCGGCGCGCGACATCTGGGTGCGGTGCAGGCGTTCGATTTCTTCGCGGCTCTCGCGGAGTTGCGTGACCATCTGGTTGAAGTTGCGGCCAAGGTCGCCGATTTCATCGTTGCGACGCGCGAAGCTTACAGAGACGTCGAGATCGCCGCGGCCGAGTTGAGCGATCTTCTGTTGCAGTTCGACCATCGGCCGCTGCACGGTGTACGTGAGAACCACGAGCAGAGCGCCGCAAATCGCGACCGCGCCCGCACCGGCGACGAGCAATACGATGTGACGTTCAGGATCCCGCCAGGAAAGCGTCGCGAGCAGAAACAGCAGCATCCCGCCCAACAGGACGCAAGCGATCGGCACCAGCGCCTTAATCTCCCAGTTGATGCGCAGCCAGGGCAACTCGGGATCCTCAGCTTGACGAGCGCCAACTTTGTCCGTCGACGCTGACCCCGGGGCGGCGAACGCCGGATCGCTGGCGTCGCCCGTGCTGAACGAGCTTGTCCGCGACCTTGGAGCATCTGGCGCCGGATCTGGTTCACTCCACATTGGGTTCGTCATTGGTTGCTTCGCGACGTTAAGCATAAGAATGCAATCCGTTCAGCAGAAACGTGACCCCGAAGAAGGTGAACATTACGACTCCGAATCCCAGGATGGCGAAGTATGCGGCCCGCCGTCCACGCCAGCCTCGGGTGATGCGCATGTGCAGGTATCCGGCGTAGACCAGCCACGTAATCGCCGCCCACGTCTCTTTGGGATCCCAGTTCCAGTAGGAACCCCAGGCCTTGTTGGCCCAGTAGGCGCCAGCGGCGATCATCAGGGTGAGCAGGGGGAAGGCAATACAAATCGTCTTGTAGGTGATGCGGTCGAGCGCATCGGCGTCCGGCAACAGACGCTCGAGATCTTCGCGCCGCCAGAGCAGCAGCAGGTAAAGCAAATTGGCGAAGATTCCCGCCACCAGCGCGGACAGAATGAACGGGCTTGCCGCCAGGTTGGTCGGATAGAGGCCCTCGGCATCGAGCGAGGAGTACCGGCCGTCACGGACGCGGATCACGAAAAACACCAGCGCGAGTGACTGCAGCAGGATGCTGATGAATACCGCGCGATTCGCGATCAGAAGAAATCCTTCGTTTTTTCTGACCAGCGCGAGGATGTAGAGCGTCAGGGGAGCGATGACCGCTGCAAACACCAGCATCATCAGCCAGCCGAGATCGGGAATGGTGACGAACAAGCGCACGTTTTTGGCGAGAAAGACTTCAGACTTGTTCTCGGCGTCCCATGCGATCAGGTTGAATCCACCCCAACCTTCGAAGCGAGTTAGAACGGAAGCGTAGATTCCGACGGTGAAAATGCTCGTCGCGGCCAGGAAGTTCTCAGTTTTTAACTTGTCCTGGATGAGGAACATCATCGCCAAGGCAAAGCTTAGGGCGCAGGCGGCGTAGGCCAGCATGGCCAGCGTGACGTGCACGTGCAGCCAGGTCGACTGTAGTGCTGGAACCAGCGGGCGAACGTCGCTGCGCAACAGTTGCATCAGCACCACGCCGACGATCGCCACTGGCATAGTGACGGTGCCAATGACCTTCACGGCATAGCGCTTTTCCGCGATGAGCGTCAGGGCGGCTAGCGTCCATACGAAACTCAGCAGCATTTCGTACAAGCTGGCAAATGGGGGATGGCCGGCCTCGTACCAGCGGTGCGCCACCGCTGCCGTGTTAGCGATGAGACCGGCCCAGGTGGCCAGAGACGCAAACTTGATGTAAGAATCCGTTCCGGTAACGCCGAAGCCGAGATACAACGCGCCTGCCCCGGCATAGAACACCAGCGCGGCATACAACAGGTTGGCTTCA
>QIAL01000318.1 GCA_003225535.1 Acidobacteriota bacterium
CCATTCTGAAAAATGGTTCTGGCCCGACCATCATGCTGCGGACCGAACTCGATGCGCTGCCCGTAGAAGAAAAGACCGGGCTGCCCTATGCCAGCAAGGTACATACCAAAGACGATGCCGGCCGCGACGTTCCCGTGATGCACGCGTGCGGCCACGATCTGCACATGGCGGCGATTCTGGGAACAGCCGAGATCATGGCGCGCAGCAAGAACACATGGCACGGCACGCTCATGCTGATTGGCCAGCCCGCCGAAGAAGGTTTTGGGGGGGCCAAGGTCATGATCAACGATGGCTTGTTCACGCGCTTTCCCAAACCGGATGTGGCCGTGGCTTTGCACGTCGGGAACACGTTTCCGGCAGGGGTAGTGGCAATCACGCCCGGCGTATACAACACGAACGCCGACTCGGTACGGATAACGATTTACGGCAAGGGTGGGCATGGCGCATCGCCCAACACGACGATAGATCCCATCGTGATCGCCGCGCGAACCATTCTCTCCCTGCAGTCGATCGTTTCCCGGGAGGTGAAGCCGGGCGAAATGGCGATTGTCACGGTCGGCTATATCCGGGCAGGAACGAAGAACAATATCATTCCCGACCAGGCTGAAATGGGGCTGACCGTGCGGACCTACAAACAGGAAGTACGCAAGCAGATTCTCGCTGCCATCACGCGCATCACAAAAGGTGAAGCCGCTGCGGCCGGCGCTCCTCGCGAACCTTTGATCGATCGCTATCAAGGAGATGATTCGGTGTATAACGATCCGGCATTGGCCCAGCGACTCAAGGCGCCCCTTGAGGCCGCATTGGGCAAGGACAATGTTGTCATCGCTGAGCCCATCACACCGTCGGAAGATTTCTCCTACTACGTGGAGGAAGGCGTACCCGGCTTCTATTTCAGCCTGGGAGGCGCCGATCCCGGTAAATTCGCCGAGGCCAAAGCATCGGGAAATCCTTTGCCTTCGAATCACTCTCCCCTGTTTGCGCCTGACCTTGATCCGGCGCTGCATACCGGGATTACAGCGGAAGTTGCGGTGCTGCGTAATCTCTTGAACACCTCGCCCGACGATCTGCACAAATTGACTGCCCAGCCCTCGTCTCACTAAAATCCTCGTGTCCAGATGCGTGTATGTACAACTGTATTGACATAACGGCATTTTCTCGATTAACATCGACCTTGTAAGACTGGCGCCGCCATGCGCTTTGAATGGGACGAAGCGAAGAATCAGCGGAACCTGGCGAAGCACAAAGTCCGTTTCGAAACCGCGGTCCTGGTATTCGATGACGCCTACTCATTGACGCAGCGCGACGAAACGACGGACGAAGAAGAACGCTGGATCACGCTGGGATCGATCGCACCGAGTGCGGTACTTTTCGTCGTTCACACGTGCTTCGAGCATGCTGGCGAAGAAGTCTTACGAATCATATCGGCGCGCGCAGCAACACGGCCTGAAAGGAGAGCTTATGAGGAAGCTAAACAAGGAGCAAAGAAGAGACATCGCCGCCATCGCCGCCATGAAAGACGAGGACATTGATTTTTCGGATATCCCCCTCGTCTTGGACTGGAGCGGGGCGGAGGTTGGCAAGTTCTACCGCCCGCCAAAGAAAGCCATTACGATTCGACTGGACACTGACGTCCTCGATTGGCTGAAGGGGTACGGGCGCGGTTACCAGACGCGGGTCAATTTGCTTTTGCGGCACGCGATGGCGAACTCCGGCGGAAGGACTGCGAAGGGCAACCGAGAAGCTAAACGAACCCGCCGCGCTCACGCCGCGAGTTGAGGCAAAACGATTCAGACCGCAACTGTGACGGAAGTCTCAGTGCGTGTGACCGGACGGTAGAGCGTGTCGCGCTCGATGGGGACTCGCCCGGCCGCGCGGATTAGCCGCTCCAACTCCTCGCGTCGCATGCCCTGCGGTGTAGTAGCCCCGGCGTCGTGGTAGATCTTTTCCTCGATAACCGTGCCGTCCATGTCGTCGGCGCCGAAGCGCAACGAGATCTGCGCGATCTTGGCGGTCATCATCTGCCAGTACGATTTGATGTGCGGGAAGTTGTCGAGCACGAGCCGGCTGACCCCAATCTGCTTGATGTCGAGCATGCCGGTGGTCTTTGGCAAATGCTGCAGCGGCGTGTTGTCGGGATGAAAAGCCAACGGGATAAACGTCTGGAAGCCGCCGGTTTCATCCTGCAATGCACGCAGCTTGAGCAGATGGTCCACGCGATCTTCGTCGTTCTCCACGTGACCGTAAAGCATGGTCGCATTCGACTTCAGCCCAACTTGATGTGCGAGTTTCGCAGTGTCGAGCCACTGATCGCCGTCAATCTTGTGATCGCAGATGATATGCCGCACGCGGTCTGCAAAAATCTCAGCGCCGCCGCCCGGCAATGAATCCACACCTGAGGCCTTGAGTTGCTCGAGCGTCTCGCGAATTGACAGTTTTGCCCGCCGCGACAGAAAGGCAACTTCCACCATCGTGAATGCTTTGAGATGTACTTGCGGAAAACGTTGTTTCAGGCCCGAGCAGAGGTCCAGGAAATACTGAAATGGCAGGTCGGGATGCAGCCCGCCGACAATGTGAAACTCCGTAACCGCCTCAGAGTACCCCGAGGCCGCGGTTTCAAACGCTTCTTCCAGCGCCATGGTGTAAGCGCCCGGCGCATCTTTCTTCCGCCCAAAAGCGCAGAGCCGGCAAGCGGCCACGCAAACATTCGTTGGGTTGATATGGCGGTTGACGTTAAAGTATGTCTTGTCACCGTGCATGCGCTCGCGCACGGCGTTGGCCATCCAGCCTACGGCGAGGATGTCGCCGCTACGGTAAAGCGTCAGCGCGTCGTCGACGTTGAGCCGCTCGCCGGCCAATACCTTGTCGCAGATCGGCTGCAGCCGGGGATCATCTGTCTGGAAATCGTGCAAAGGACCCATCCGTTTGATGATACCAAGGAACGGGCCCTTCCTTCGATTTTGAACATTGTTCACTGAACAAGGTTCGTCCCAGAGACGTCAGCGGCTCACGACCACACGGTCCTGAATCTGGCTGTACTCGTCTTCCGAGAGGATGTTGCGGGTCACGAGTTGGTGGGCGCTCGCATACGGACGCTCCGCAATAATGCGGTCGGCCTGTTGGGGGGTGACTCCGGGCAGTGACGCCAGATCATCTTTCGAAGCTTTGTTCAGATCGACGGTTTTCTTGTTGCTGAGCCCTTCTTTTACGCCTTGGGCAACGGCCTTGGTGTCCCGCTTGACGGCAGCGGTTTCTTCGGCGGTCTTCTGCCGGATTTGGTCGGGGCTTTGATTCGTGCAAGCCGCACACAGGCTTAACAAGAGGAGAACGGCTGCAAAAGAGACGCGTGAAATCATGATATTCCGATGCCACAAGATGGAAGTCGGTTGTCGACGGACGAGAATCACCACCCATCCTGCTGACGCAAAACGGCATCTATACTGTGCAATCCTTTGCGCGCCCGATTCAGCAGACGGAGGGAATAATTATGCGAAGCATTCTTGCAGCACTATTTTCGGTGGCCCTGCTGTGCGGAGCCGCGCTCGCTCAGCAAACACCGCCACCTAACCCTGACACCCAGACGCCCCGCTCCGACGAGCAACCCAACCGGCCCACGCAGCAGGGCCAATCTTCCGCTCAACCAGCGGCGAATCAGCAGCCAAGCTCGAGCGGTATGAAAATTGCCCCCGGCAGCGTGATTCCAGTGCAGTTGTCTAAAACCGTCGATGCCAAGAAGGCGAAAACAGGTGACGAAGTGGTCGCCACAGACAGCGGCGATGTGCTCGTGCCCAAAGACACGAAGGTGATCGGGCATGTCACCGAGGTCCAGGCGCGCAACAAAGAGCAGAAGCAATCCGAACTTGGCATCGCCT
Organism: Acidobacteriota bacterium; assembly: GCA_003225535.1. Classification (GTDB taxonomy): domain Bacteria; phylum Acidobacteriota; class Terriglobia; order Terriglobales; family Acidobacteriaceae; genus Sulfotelmatobacter. The sequence continues at coordinate 3,873 of QIAL01000318.1, forward strand.
TCGATCACGCGGTGGTAAAAGGCGACCAGATGCAGTTGCCGATGTCGATTCAGGCCGTGATCGCCCCGCCTTCCAACAATTCAGGCGGCGCGGCGGCTCCGGAAACGCCACCTTCAGCCGCCGGTGGAGGCTCGGCAAGCTCTCCTATGGCCGGCTCACGCGCGGGAGCCTCAGGAGCAAGCCCAAGCTCGTCATCTCAGCAGAACTCTCCTCCAGGCGCCGCGTCCGAATCTTCGCCTCAAGGCGAGGCGCGTCCACCGATCACCGGGAACACCCAGGGAGTCATCGGCATGTCTGACGTGAAACTGGAATCAGCTTCGCAGAATTCGCAGCAGGGATCGCTACTGACCTCGGAGAAGAATAACGTCAAGATCGAGAAAGGGACGATGATGCTTTTAAGGGTAAATCAATAGAGCTTGTTCGGCTCAGAATTTCCGCGCACGCAAACCGAGTTTGCGTGCGCCAATTTTTTTGTACGATCAACAACGCGACAGCTGAGGCCGTGTTCAGTGGGCGGCGGCGGCAAAGGCGTTGAAACCCTGCTTGCGCTGCTCGGCTTGTTTCGGATAGTCACCCAGCCACACATATTCAGGCTTGGTCTGGAGCAATGACAGCTTGCGCAGGTAGACTTCCGGAACGCCCTTCACAAAGCTCTTGCTTTGTACCGCGTCTCGCATCTCTGTGGCCGAACGCTGCGACTTCGCGATGTAGGCCTCCAGGGTATCGTCGTTCACGGTCTGGATGCCGAGGTCGAGACAAACCTGGTCCCGCATCTTCAGGAATGCCTGCAGCAATTCCGAGGGATTGGCATCGGGCATGCAAATACCGAGTGCCTTCGACCGCCGCATCAGGGAACTAGCAGCCTGCGGCTTGCGATCCGAGAAGGAAAGCGTCCAGAAATTCTGCAGGCAGCTCAGAATTGAGCACTTTAATGGCATGGGAGCCTTCCCTTTGGGGAAGATCTGGCTCAGTTCGCCGAAACAGTGATGGCGAGTGTGCGCAAACAGCCGGCAGAAGCTAGGCGGCTGGTTCGGCGAATCGGACACCAGAGAGAAATCCAGCAGGCGCGTAAAGCCCATCCCCTCGAACACCCGCGTGTAGCGGTCGAGCGCCTCCAGATCGAGCATCGGAAACTGTGCCGGCGTCGCCGGCGGAAACGAGAACGACGTAGCCATATTCTTCAGCACCCGGCTCTTCATCGTTGCGAAGGTGAAAAGAATATGGATCCAGCTGCCGAACCGCCAGAGAATTATTAAGAGAAGAACGCCCAGCCAAATCAACGATGCAACAGGCGCCGAGTGCCGCCCGCGGCGGCCGTATCGCGCCTGCAAGCCCTCGTATTCGGCTTTTGAAACGGGTTGCCATCCTTGCTGAGTCCACAACGTGTTCGGTCCTGATGCGAGTTTGTCGCCGGAGAGCCGAATGTTCCTGGTTCCGTACGAGAGGAAGTCAAAGCGCAATCCGCCTTTCTGCACGGGAAAGCACTGCAGCGTCAGATTGAAAGTGCTCTCGCCCAGAGCGATGGGCAAGGTTGCTTCGGCTCCGCTCGATTCGTACCCCGTCAGAAGTTTGTAGTGCCAGCCTGCGTCCTTGAAAGTCTTCCGTGACGCCTTGCTCAGAAAGCCATCGTCCTCGTCGCCGCCGCTGTTTTCGTCGTCGGTCGCATCGTCAGACGTCAACGTGGAATTGCTGGGGCTCTGAGCCCGCGCGGGTGCCTGGGGTAACGGCGCGGGCACCGGGACAAATTTTTCTCCGTCCCACCGTGTTCCCACCCACTCGCCGCTGATCGAGGCAAGAGGAGTTAGCTGCAGATGGCCCTCCGACAAGGTCCAAGGGCCGTAGGTTACCGTTTTCTCGGGAAGGCTAAATCGATCGAGTTGTCCTGAGGCCCGCAGGTGGTAAGCAACGACATCCTGTTTGTTGAAATCGGAGAGACTACCCGCGAGAAGCGCGAGGTATGCGTACTTTGGACCGTCCAACTTCGACTGCAAAACGTTGCGGGAACGTCCAGTACTATTCAAAGTCAGGAAGAGGAAGGCATCGTGGTCGTTCCAGAAAACCACGGTCTGCGCCATGCGCTGTCCTACGGTGTAGCGCTTCGGCCACATCACGAATGTCGTGACCGCGGCAGCAACCACCGCCAAAAGGACGAGAATCGAGATTGCCTTCTTTTTGTCCAAGATACGCTTCCTCGGGGGGAAAGTTATCACGGACAGAAGGGGATGATCATGGTACTTAAGTCATTGAACTACGAAGCAGGCTTGGATGATCGTAGCGTGGCGAAACGCACGCTCCATTAACGCCGCAGCAGCAGGTCGGCGGCCACGAACACGAAGAACAGCACCGAGATCACGCCGTTCATCGTGAAGAAGGCAGCGTTGAGTTTGGAAAGATCGTTGGCCTTCACCAGGGAGTGTTCGTATAGCAGGAGGAGAATCACGACGCCGACACCAACTGCCGCAAGCTTCCCCATTCCGAAGACGATCAGAAGTGTGACGAGGAATCCCACCATAGCTACATGAAAGCCGCGGGCGACCCAGAGCGCGCCTCGAACACCGAGATAGCGTGGAATGGAGTGCAATCCCGCCTGCTGATCGAATTCATAATCCTGACAGGCATAGAGCACGTCGAATCCTGCGACCCAGAACGTGACGGCTGCCGTCAGCAGCAAGATTCGGGGATCAAGAGATCCGCGCACCGCGATCCACGCCGCCGAGGGCGCGATCCCAAGCGCAAAACCCAGCACAACATGAGACCAGCGCGTCACTCGCTTGGTGTAGGAATAGAGCAGCAACACGGCCAGTGCAACCGCCGAGAGCAGCAAAGCAAGACGATTGAGTTGGCTGGCCGCCAGCACAAAAATGAGGCAGGAAACCACGACGAACGTGACCACAAAGCCCGGCGACAGATGCCCGGCAGGAAGGGCACGGGTGCTGGTGCGCGGATTCGCAGCGTCGATCGCGGCATCGGCCCACCGGTTGAACGCCATGGCGGCCGAGCGTGCCGCCACCATGGCGACGACGATCCACAGAAGTTGGTGAACGGTAGGAAATCCTCCTGCCGCAAGCATGGCACCGCAGAGAGCAAACGGGAGCGCAAAGATGGAGTGCTCCCACTTGATCATCTCCAGCGTTACCCGCAGATCATGCAGGACAGGCACGAGTCGATTGTAAAACAGAGGGCTCAGGGGTCAGGGTCTTGGGTGTTAGGTATTGGGCCTTGCATCAACAGTTCCCGGCAGGAGTGTTTGCCTGCATAGGTAGAGCCCCATGAGCGCCACCTTAAGGCACGATTCGTTTGCGGTAGGCGGTCAACCCATCCCGGCGGAAATCGGCAGGCCCTGACTGGAACGTTTGGCTTCCCACAAGCCGACTTCTGGCCCGAAGTAGTGTCCCGCCTCGCGCCGCGACTTACTCCGTGTCGATGCTGCTTCTTGCTGGCAATGATCAAAGCGAACGACTCGCGAGATCACCTGCCCACACCCGCCCCAGCAAGGTTTTCTGCTTACGCTTTTATTCTGCCGCGCTGTTTACGGACTGACTTTTCGTAAGGGACGATCGGGAATGCTGCGACGGAATTACGAGGTAAAACCTCTTGCTGCCTGTTAGCCGCAAAGGCGCTCCGAGCCTACCCACAGTTGAGCCAGATCTCTGAGGCTGTGTTTGTAAGTACGCGTTACCAAGTATTCCTTCCCACCTTTTACACGAAGCCTGTACTCCCCCGTCGGTAAAGGTTGGATCTCCTCCACGGCCGAAATATTCACGACGACCGAGCGGTGGATGCGAATAAAACCGTAGGGTTTGAGCTTCTCCGCCATGGACGAGAGGGACTCGTGCACTAGATAGGGATTAGGGTGGTGTTGCAACGAAACGTAATTACCTTCGGCTTGCACCGCCAAGATGTCGGCTAAATCCAAGAGTAGGATGCTACCCTTTGCCTTGAACGCCAGTCGTGGCGACTGTCGTTTTGCTATCATCTCGAACTGCCGCAAGACTCGCATGAAGTTTGCAGCATCAACTCGGGTTACTGCAAGCAATGATGTATCTGCAGCTTCGCAGAACTCGTCGGCTGTCAATTCAAGAGTGTAATCCCGTTTACTCTTGGAGGAGCAAATCGTAGCTCCCCGCAGTGGCCTGGCCGAAACGTCCGCTTTAGCGTGATGAACAAACATCTCGCGTCCAATCGCCTTCTGATCCTGAATTTCACTGACGCTCATGATGGAACCCCTTAGTCGCTCGTTTCGATTTACTGCTACCGAAGTGAGAATGACGAGTGCATTGCTTCTAGATGAAAGGTCCTACATAACCGGAGCAGCGGATCCGTCTGACCACCTGCCCACAGGAACCATGAACACGTCGATTGGTTCCGGAGCGCCACGGAACTGTGGATTGAGCATGACGGGAGACTTGGGTAGATCGGCACCCCAAGCGACCCCGTCCATGAGTGGAGTGTAAAACATCAGGTGAGCCATCCAGCGGTGATCACCAGCATCGGTTAGGTACTGGTCTTTCGACATCATGTAGCTCATAGCTCCAGGCTCCAGGGGCGGCAGTTCCTTTTTTTCGTATGCGGCTTTGAGAGCATCAATCACCTGCGCTTTTGACTTCCCAGCCAGAATCATCTCCGTCCTCTTGTAGGTAAGTGGCAGGACGGATCGCGCGCCCGGCGGATTAAAGCAGAGCGGACCTCGAAGTTTAGGGTTCCAAAAATTAGCGGCATCCTCACCATTGAATGGGCCCATCCACCCTCGCTCCACGGCGCACACGAAACCGTTCTTGCCTTCGACGGCAGTCTCGTAGCCATGCCGTCCGAGGACCAGAATCGTTGCGTCGCGGGATATGGCCTCGGGTGCCGCGCTTCGAGCCAAGGCAATCTCGGCATTGCGATCCGTCATAAGGTACTGCTCGACCGGAGCCATACTCGGATACAACATTTGACGATCCTGTGCCCGCGCCTGCCATGCCGCGTCCAGGATAAGAATCAGCGCGAAGCCTAGAGAGGCAATCGCCTGGAATCTCTTTCGGTTCATCACTTCCTCCTGTATTGGCTGATCTCACCGCAGTTGTTATTCAGAGGCACAGATGCGATCGTTTTTCTCCCTCCATCAGTCCCTCGTCCGCTCTTGTCTCGGTGACCTGCAGTCGATGCAGTTCACCGAGCCTACGAACCGGTTGGTATGTAACAATATCAACCGCTTGTTGCAACCGATGCTATCACCCTCGCCTCCGGTTGCCCGGCGCGCGCAGGGATCGTAGCCAATCCACGATGTTTCTGATGCCCGCTTTCATCACTTTCGGATCCTGGGCATTCTTTGCCAGCGAGCCATAGCCTTCGACCATCGCGATCAGTAAGCCAGCGGCTTCAGCGGGTTCCACGTCGCGGCGAACGCTTCCGTGGGTCTGGCCCTCTCGCAAAACGGAAGCAACGGCCTCCCGCCAGGCATCGAAGATTATCGCCAGCCGTTTCCGGAATCCCGCGTCAAGAGGAGACATTTCCTGCGACAGGTTGTTCAGTTGGCAGCCGCCCCGTACATCCACGGGCCGAACGGGTATACGTTGAACTGCGCCGATCAAAGCGTCGATTGGGTCCTTGCCGCTCTGTAGCGGGCGCACCCACTTGCCGCGGACGTTGGGGGCGATGACCTCTTCGACCACTGTATATCCCAACTCTTCCTTGCTCTTAAAGTGGTAGTACAGTGCACCCTTTGTGACCTTAGCTATGGCCAGAATGGTGTCCAGGCTGGCACTCTGGAAACCCGACCTGTAGATCTCGCGGGATGCCGCCTGCAGTAAGCGCTCCCGTGTGCGCCCAGAATCGCGCAGCAGCTTCGTCGCTATGCGTTCCGAACTCTTGCGTGCTGCCAACATACCGACCAGTATGTACGTTAAATCACCTGAAAGTCAATCACGATCGAGTGGCCGGCCTGTTGGCTGCCTGAACCTTCTCGAATTGCGTAACCCCTTGCCCCTGCGTATGAAAAGTTGGAGAAATACTCGCTGTGGCCGTTTTGGGATCATCCCAGGAGGTTGTTAGTCCGCCACGCGTTTTCGAACTCTGAAGTGTCGGGCCTGTTGTCTCACGTAATCGTTGTGAACGTGGAACACCACATGCTCCTCCAGTACTGACTCAGCAGGAGTTTGTGACGTTGTGAGCCAATTCTGCTCTCGATTGCACACTAACTGTCCGAGCGCCGAGTGGTGCCTGGCGTAAATCGCCAGTCATCCCGGTACCACGACTTTACCGGAGGAAAGAGGACATATGAGTACGCTTACAGGGTTGCGGAATTTCTGGCTACCGTGGGTTACGACGATTGTTCTGGCTTGCTTGGGCAATGCCTTCTCACAAGTAAGCTACAAAGTTACCGATTTAGGCGCTCTGGGGAATGACAATTTGGGTTGTGCCATGTCCATCAATAATGAAGGCTGGGTGGTGATCCAGGATGCGAGCATGGTACCGGGGCAGCAGGATAACGCGGGCGGGACAATTTTAAAGGCACGCGATGCGATAGGCATCAACGGATTCCAGATCGACCTCGGCACGCTCGGAGGACCGAACAGTTGGATGAACTGGGGTGAGATCAACGACTTCGGGCAGATAGTGGGTTATTCCGAAACGGCTGTCCCAGACCCGAACGGCGAAGACGTTTGCACCTTCGGCACACACCTTACTTGTCGCCCGTTTCTTTGGCAATTTTTCCACATGAGCGCTCTCCGGACACTCGGTGGAAATAACGGGCAGGCGAGCGCGATCAACAACCGTGGACAAATCGTAGGATTTGCAGAAGACGGTACCGTGGACTCCTCATGCCCTGCTGGCAAAACTAATAATCGGACTCAACTGCCGGTGTTGTGGGAAAACGGCAAAGCCAAAGCCAAAGCTCTTCCTACAGGTAACGATCCAAGCGGAAATGCACTTTGGATCAATGATAAAGGCCAAATCGTAGGCTTCACGGGAGCCTGCGCTGCGACGAGTCACGCCGTTGTGTGGGACCACGACAATGTAAGCACGCTTCCTGACAACAAAACTGGCGCTGAGGCTTTCGGCAATAACAACCGGGGCCAAATTGTTGGATTCGTCGGCGCCCCCGACAGCGGAATCCCGAATGCCGCGCTTTGGCAGAATGACATGCTCATCAACCTCGGCCTTCTGCCGGGAGATCTTGGCGGCATAGCCAGCGGCATCAACGATAAGGGCCAAGTCGTGGGAAGCAACTTCGACTCGAAGGGCAACTGGAACCATGCTTTCATCTGGCAGAACAACGTCATGACCGACCTCAACGCGCTGTTTCCTCGCAATTCCAACCTCTTCGCAGTCATGGCTAACAAAATCAACGAACGCGGACAAATCTCGGGAATGGCAATCGTGCTCAGCGGGCCGGATGCGCTCAACATCCACGCCTTTGTGGCAACCCCAGTAAACCAAAGCATGGGCCAGTCGGTTGCAGATGTCGCACCTACACGCCCGAAATCCAATTTACCCGCGAATGTTAGCAACCAGCATTTGCAGAGATTCGGACTCGGCCGATTCGAGCAATAAGGGGGTATTTTCGAGGCTTCCGCACCATGCATTCCAGCCGGAGATTGTGCCGGACAACATGGGTCACGCGAATATATCGACGTGACCCAGATTGTTTTACGGCAAGAACTGGTGGGAAGAGCGAGTGGATGCGGTCACCCAAGCTGTCGAAGCCGTAACCAATGCCGCTCAAAATGCCGAGAAAGAAGAAAAAAGGAATCAGCCTGAATGGGCGGAGACCGCCTCCTGACCTGGAGTGCGGCTCACCAGCAGTATTGAATGATTTGTGGGTCGAATTCCGTTTTCTCTAGCCTACTCGTTTGTTGGCGTAATCCTCGCTACGCTCATTGACCGAGGCGAGTTGTACACGACACGGAAGCGGTCCAGAAACGGGCTTGTGAGAGGTGGTGAGGTCACTCCAAGCCACACCGCTTAAGGCGGGAATACTTCCGGCTGCGTTGTCAGGCCGACTCTATTTTACTTGGAGTGCCTGCGCGTCGGGGTGGCAGGCTGAACCGCGTTGGCGGCTCGGCGCACATCGTCGTTTGTGAACACTGCAAAAAGGTACGGCTGTGATTCGAGGAAATGAGCCAGGTCACGCAACGTCAGACCAAGAGACGATAGCCGGTCCTCATCGACGAAGATCTGGCCGTTTTCCGGTTCGAAGGACGTAACCAGCTGCTTCGCCTCTGGATCAAACTTCTCGTGCAACAGGTCTACGATCGATGGTGCCAAGTGCCGGCGATCCGGCGACGATGGTTCCGGTGGCATGCCATGGTCCGCGGTCACCGCAAGGAGATAGTCATTACCCACCTTTGCTTCTAACGCACTCAGGATCCGCTTCAACTGACGATCCATCTCGCCGAGCGTGACGCGCAGTTCGTTCGAATCAGGACCGTACTTGTGGCCCACGAAATCCGCGCCCTTGTAGTTCATCAGAATGAGGTCTGGAACGTTGTCTTCGCCGAGCGGCTCTCGCTCCATCATCGCGGCCATCGCATCGGCTTCGAATGCTGGAAACAGAGCCGAATATCGCACCGCCTGGGTCGAGTCGATTTTATGACCCATCCACTCCCCGCTCGCCGGCCACAATGTTTTCGCGTTGCGATCCTTCAGATACGCAGGCAGCCGGAAACAGTTGGGGTTTGTGGTCCAGTTGCCCGAGTCCTGATCGTAGCTTGCGAGAACGACAGGCGCTCCATTCAACTGACACGCTCCATGTCCTGCGAGCGGCGTCGCCGCTCGGTCGATGCTGCCCTGTGCCAAGATGATCGCGCGACCAGCCGTCTCCAGTTGCCAGACGTCAGCCAGCGTCAATGCCATCAGGTCTTGCGGCATTCCTCCAGCGAAAGAGTCGTGGCGCCGGCGCTGCGTGCGCTCGTATACGCTGACCCCTGTGATTCCGTGCACGCGAGGATCGGCTCCGGTCGAGAGCGTCGAGTGCCCAACGGCTGTGTTGGTCGGAAGAAAGTTAACCTGCGCCTGAGTGAACCAGGCACTATGCTGGCGCAGGGCGGTGAGCGTTGGCATGGACGCGGCGTAGCGATCGAAATAATCCCGGCGCATGCCATCCAGGACGAGCAGCATTACCACTCGTGGTCGAGCCAAACCAGTGCGTAAAACTGGTAACACATGGCCTGTCGTCGTGGGAGGCATCTGCACGCCCAGCGCAGCCGCAAGGGTTGGCGCAACGTCCTGCTGCACGGCCGGAGTCGAGTACGTTCCCGTTCTTACCGCGGGGCCCGCAAACATCAGCGGAATCGCTACGTCATATATCCACGGCGAACCGTGCATGTACGCCACGTCGGGCCGCGTGATGAAGTCGCCTTCGCGCGGCACGATCAGGAGTTGGCCGGTTCGTCCCGGGAAGTATGCTCGAGCAAACATCTCCAAGAAGCGCTGTCGCGTCGCAAGGGTGTTTGAATCGGCTGGTGCTGCATGCTGGATCCGAGGTGCGTCGCTCCCAATAGATCGCTGGACCTGCTGGCTCGAAACCGTCCAAGTCATCGCGATTAGGGTCAGGGTGATAGCGATCCGCGATCCTACTTTGCGCATGCGAGCACTTTTGGCTGATTGCAGGTTGTTCAGGTCCGCGCTGATCTTAGTTCCGTCAGCAAGGATCCTGCAAGCTGCCGTGTGACGGGCTTGTACTAGAGACGCTGGCCATCTCCCCGCCGCCGCCGTATTCCGGGTGCGGTGGTCGACGATCCGGATGTGACCGGGAGAGCCCTCTCAGCCGTGACACGCTCAATCCCGCCTCAACCCAGAAATCTTAAGTTAGCGCGTATGATGGGCTCCACCCTGGGTGGAGCCCCAAGACCTAACACCTAGCACCCAGATCGCGCCTAAGACCCGACTCCGGGGATCAGCGGCACAAAGCGGCAAAGCTCACGGAGTTCAATGTGCAACTGACCGTTTTCCATTCGAACCAGCCGCAACTGCTGCGAATCCTCCGATCCGACTGGAATGATCATGCGTCCGCCCTCACCCAGCTGCGTGATGAGAGCCGGAGGCATCTCCGCCGCCGCCGCCGATACCACGATCGCATCATATGGTGCTGCCTCGGGAAATCCTCGCGTCCCGTCGCCAATCACAACTTTCACATTGGAGTACGCCAGTACCGCCAGCAGCGCACGCGCCGACTCCGCCAGAGACTCGTGGCGCTCAATCGAGATCACACTCTCGGTCAACTCAGCGAGCAAAGCCGTGACATATCCCGAACCGGTCCCAATCTCAAGGACCTTGTCCGTGGGCGCAAGCTTCAAAGCGTCCAACATGACAGCCACGATGTATGGTTGCGAGATGGTTTGCCCTTCCCCGATTGGCAGCGGATGATCCTCATACGCCTGGTCGCGGTACCGCTCCGGCGCAAACTCGTGGCGAGGCACTCGCTCCATAGCAGCCAGCACGCGTTGATCAGCAATGCCGCGCTGCCGTAGCTGCGAATCCACCATCTGGCGCCGAAGGCTGGAATACAACGCGGGACTTGCGGAGAAGGTCATGCAGCGTCGAGACCTGCCTTACCGATTCTATTTCTTCCGCCGTCGCACGCGCACATCAAAGCTGATCACACCGTTCTGATCGCGCGTGCCCAGCACCGATATGTTGCGATTGATGTAGTACTCGCCCTGGATGATTTGTTGTGAACTCTGGGATACGTTGGTGCTGTAGCTGAGGGAGAGATTGTTGGCGAACTCCTGCTCAATCGTGATCTGTGGCCCACGGCCGGTGGGATTGGTTTCTGTGGTCAAGCCCTGCGGATCGATCTTGATCCGGCTGACTCCGAACAATTTCTGCATGCGATTGCCGACCGCCGAATTGATCGCCTGATTGATGATCAGATTCGTGGCCTCGTCGTTGAACAGGGTCTGCCCCGACTGCTGCTGCAACTGTTCCGACTCTTCACTGGTGCGTCCCAAGGCCAGCAATGCAATGATGTCCGACTTCGGCAGCGGCGGTTCGGAGCGATAGTTCACGTTCAATCTGTCGGGAGTACCCGTCACGGTCACATCCAGATCGTAGTTGCGAACGTGGGTGGTGGCTTGCAAGTTGACCTGCGGTTCGATGGCCACCGGATTAGCAAAAGTAATATCGCCGCGCTCTAAACGGAACTTGATCCCATTAAATGTGGCGTCGCCTTCGAGGATGTCGGCGCGTCCCAGCACACTTGGCCGCGCGAGAGAACCGCGCAGTCTGAGATCAGCGTCGCCTGAAAGTCTTGCGACCGCCGTCTTCATCTGGAGTTCGGGCGCGGTCCGGACCGCGACTGCCGGCTACGCTCCAGATACGACGCAAAGTCGAAGCCCGGCGTCACGGCAAGCTTCGTCACTAAGACGTCACCCGAAAGAGTCGATGCCGACTTCGTACCCGCCCAATGCAATTCCATTGTGGCCATGGAACTCACACCCGGCGGATTGCGAAGCCTGACGTCTTTACCGATCGCACTGAGGTTGAAATTGAGCTGCTGATTGTAGTTGGTGGCTTCTCCCTTGAGATCGAGCGTGCCCCCTCCAGCACGGCCCGTCAGTTGTTCGATGTAAATGCGATCGCGGGTGAACTGGAGCGTGCCATTGAGCTCGCTTAGGCCGCTCGGGATCCCGGCGTAATTGGCGGTGCCATTCTTAATCTCGATCGTGCCCTGGGGCAGCGGATCTCGCACCGTGCCACCGAGAGTCCCGTGGATTGTCGCCTGGCCGCCCGCAGTAAGGTTTGAATCGATCCCACCAAGCAGCCGCAGATCGACGAGCCCGTCTGCCGCAATATCGAGCCGGTGCGCCTCCGCATAGTAAATGGCCCCATGTCCGGTTACATCGGTGCCCTCTCCCACGAAATGCGTTTCCGGGATCTGAAGAATGCGATCGACATAGGTGAACCGCGCCGGACCCTGATTGTGCAGCTTGGCGTACTCGACATCGACGGCTACATCGGTCAGATTCCCATCCAGCCTCCATTGCTGCGTGTGGCGCAATGGTCCCTGCATCGTGACACTGCCAATCACGGCCGAGTGACCGGTCAATTGATCGCCGAGGTAAGCGCGCCACAACGCGTCCAGATCCAGATGATCCATATGTGCCGTGATATTGGCCGGATAATCGCCTTGCATCCCGACGGTTCCGTCCACCGTCAGCGAGCCCTTGGGGAACTGGGAATGGCCGCTTACCACAAGTTCCCGCTCCTTCGTGATCGCTTGCAGGAAAAGATCGCCGGTGAGTTCGCGATCCAGGGTCAGATTGCGCACATGCACGGCCGCACTTATTACTGGAGCTCCCAACGTTCCAGAAGCTTGCAGAGTGAAGTCGGCGCGACCCTCGATTGGCAACTCGTCCAGGTGAATCTGGCGCACCCGCGACAAATCGAAATCCTTGCCCGCGAGATCGAGATGGAATCCACTCGCGGATGGCGCGAAGGTGGCAGTGCCAGTTACTTCCGCATCCTGGTGCGTAAGACGAATATTACTCAGTGTGGTTTCGGCTCCCCCGAAGCGAAGATCGGCATCGAACTTTTCAATCTCCTCGCCGTACGCGGAGGCATTGGTCGCGCGAATATGCCCTTGTCCCTGCGGATTAGCGCGCGTTCCGTTGATTTGCAGGCTCACGTCCGCCGTTCCAGTCAGCGGATAGTCCAAATCGGCGAGCGCTGCGGTCGAGGCAACATCGACATTGTGCAGATTGATGCGCGCCAGGTACGGACTGTTCTCGGTGAGTTTTCCTTTGTCCAGGCTTGCGCTGAATTCAAAATCGGCGCTGGTATCACCCCGCCGCAAGCTGCCGCCACGCAGCAGAAGCTCATTTGACGATAAATCTACGCTCGCCCCCAGAGAGTCCCAATGCACAGCCTTTTTGGGAGTCCGCGAGGTGGCCGGCACCGTAAACTCGAAGTCCTCCGCCACCAGCGTTCCGGCGATTCTCGGCGAGGAAAACGTTCCGCCGGCCGCGCCGCTGAAGGTCGCGTTGCCATTCACTTGAAATGGAAGGTCGGTGGGCCCGCCCAAAGCCTGAGGAAGCCGCCAACGTTCCCGCACAAACGATCTTGGAATCCGGCGTAGAAAGGGAGAACTGAGCGAGTTCCAGAGAGTCACTGATCCGGCGATATTTCCCCTGAATGTGCGCCGTGATGGGTAATTCTCGAGTCGCTGGTTTCGCCGGAGGAGCGACCTCGAGGCTGACGCCAACTTCGGCATTCTGGGGGCTTCCCTTCCAATTCGCGTCCACGTTTCCGCATGCTGCTCCCGCCGGATGAAAACCGTCCAGAGGATGTGCCGAGGTGTCCATGGCAGAGGCTGCCTCGCCGACGGAAACGTCGCGTATCCGCAGGTGCACCACACCAGTCTGCACCTCCGGCGACTTCACTTTCTCACCCCTCTTGGCTGAAGGCCGTGATACTCCGATCCGAGGCAGGTCCTGCTTTTTTTCTTTTTCCGCAGAATAGGGAACGCTGTGCAGCCAGTTGTCCACTTCAGCATCGCCGGTAAACGCGCCGCCCAGCAGCTTTCCTTGCAACTTCGACAGCTTGATCTGATCGTCGCTGAACGAATAGTCGGCAGACGCACTCGCCTTTTTGAGAGCGAATTGATCGTTCTGCCAGCCCAGATCCCGTATCGCCAGCGCTCCCGAAGTCCTGAACTCCTTCAAGGACCAATGTCCATTGCCCTTGAACTCCGCGCTGCCCTCACGTAAGTCGTTGCGACGAGCGATGGCCGCCATTTCACCGAGATGGATCTTCGCATCGTAACTTCCATCGAGATGAGGATCGCGGAAGTTGGTGATTCTCCCGTTGGCTTCGATCGACGAGCGGCCTGAATTCCATTTCAGAGACTTGATATCGGCGAAGGTAGGCGCGAGGCTGAAATCAAGAGCCGTCATCCAGGAAAATGGCCGCAGATCCTGAATCGCAGCGTCGACCTTGCCCAGCGCCACGTGACCGTCATACCTGCCTCGCAGGAAGGAATAATCCATCTCGACGTTCGCGCTTCGGACGTCGAAGTTGAGAGGAACCTTCTGATCGGCCCACAGCAACTCGCCGTTGCGAACCGAGAGGTGATCGATGGAAAGCGCGAAAAGCTCCTCGACAGGCGAAGGGCCAGACCCTCTCGGCAACTGTTGCAGCGACGGAATGTTCGTAGTTGAGCCATCCGGCCCAATGACGACATGGATCACGGGACGTTCGAGAGTCAGCGATTGAAATCCGAATTGTGTGCGCAAAAATGAAATGACTTTGACTTGTCCGACCACGCTGTCGGCATGAAGCAGAGGAGCGTCCTTCGGAGATTCCTTGCCATGCACGGTGATGTTGCGGATTTCCGCCTGTAAGTGAAAGGGAACAACGTGGAAGCTGCCGATTTCCGCGCGCCCGCCAGTGATCCGTTCAATTTCCCTGACCATCCGCTGGTGGACATAATTCTGGAATGAATTTGTCGTGCTATACCAGAGTCCCGCCAGCACGGCGATAATCATGACCCCGGCGGTGATCAGAATGTATTTCCACCAGCGCGGAGCTCTGGCGGCACGCTGCTTCACCGGGTCTGCACTCCCTCGGCGGTAGGCTCGGGCGCGCCAGGCACGCTGAGCTCGCTCTCGGAGCGCAGGGAGTGCAGCCAGGAAACCATCAACTCGCTGACTCTCTCTTCCGTGAGAAGTTCACGGATCTTGGCGGAGACTTCCTGCAGTGGAACCTCGCCAGTTCCCGATTGCTTCAACTGTGGGACGAATTGATCGTGGTAATAGGCTTCAATACTCTTGGAATCGATCTGAATCGTGGGACGCAGATGTGCATCCACCAGCCGCATAAGATCGAGCTGTTGCTGCACGTGCGCCACCAGTGCCTTCTCTGTCAGCCCGAATTTCGTCAGTACCGCTTTCCAGCCTTCATCGGTGGCGGCATCCGGATAAAGCTGCCGCGCCTGCGCAACCTGCGCCGCCGCCTCCTCTTCCGAGGCATGCTTGATCAGCGCGGATTTCATCTGCTCTCCCAGCAACTCCTGGTCGATGAGCCGGTCGAGCACCGCCCGCCGGTCCTCCTCGGTAAAGTCGCTGAGCGACCTGGCACTCAGTAACCCCTCATAGCGCAGTGCGGCGCTCCAGTCACTTTGGAGGATGATATGGCCATTCACAGTGGCGACAATGCGGTCGATCACCTCGCCCGCGAAAGCGGGACGACCCGAACAGTCATCAGAATGGCTGGCCTATGCTGAAGAAAACGTTGAAACGCCGTAACGACTGCGTGACCACCTCGGGCATCGGATTCGTGTTTAGCTGAAAATATCGGGTCGGATTCAGGCTATATCCGAAATCGAACCGCAATGGGCCTAAGGGTGTCTTGTATCGTACGCCAACTCCCACGGCGTGCGAAGTGTAATCATACCCGGAGTTATTGAAGTTGATAATGCACGGGTTGTTCGTTGTACTACTGGGTAGGCATTGTGCCGTGTCGGGCTGATGCCAGCGCATCAGGCCCTTTAGCATGTCGTGCGGCGCAGTGAAGACATTCCCCATGTCGTGGAAAATGGCAAAGCCAAATCCTTCTCCCAGGTAGGGCAGCGAAACCGGCGGGAACCGCAGTTCCAGATTGTTGACGAATACCGCCGTGCCGCCAACCGGGAAACCGGACGACGGATCGCGCGGTCCTGCCTGATTTAACCCGAAACCGCGATGGGAGTTGCCCCCGCCCGCGAAGAATTGTTCCGGCAAGGGAATCGTAGCGAATTCGCAGGTCGGCTCCCCAGCCGAGTTTAAAGGGCAAGACCCGGGGGGCAGTACACGCGTCCCCTGGAACGGCTGCTCCAGTCCAATGCTCGTCGAGCGAGCGAATACGAACCTGCGCTCGGGCTTACCCTTGCCGAAGGCATGGTAGGTGGAATACTGGACCAGTGCCCGGCCAAAATTCGTGGGTAGCGTGGACTCCGGCGTTTCGGAACGCGACCCGAAGATACTCGCCGCCACCGATGAATCCAAGGTAAAGTAGTCGCCCTTCGTACTCTCCAGCGGGTTATCGCGTTTGTCGTGAATAAACGTGAACCCGGGCCCGCCAACACGGGCAGGCAGCGACAACAACGCAATCGCCCCGGGGGAAAAATTCGTCGCGAAGTGGCTGGCCTTGACGGCCCGAAAGTCGAAGCGATACGTGATCGAGTTCGGTCCGGTACGGGTGCCGGGTTCCGTCCCCGCATTCCCGAACTGCTGCCGAAGATCGATCTTCCCCTCTAGCCGCTGCGAGGTAAACGTGGCGACGTCCAGGCTGTTGTCGTAAAAGATCGTGTAGATAAGCTTGAACTTATTGCTATTGAGTAACTTCGGCACCGTGTAGCTGATGAGTCCGCGCTGTTGCAGACGGCCGACGTGCGACTGGAACGTTATTGTCTGGTCGCGTCCGGCAAAGTTAAGCCGTGTCACGTCGAACTCTACCCGTGGGCTCACGCCAGTCTTGCCCTGTGGCGCACTCGCGCCCGCCGGCTGGCCGGTCTGAAACTCAAGTCCAAGTCCGTAGGTAAATGTGTAACGTTTGGCCTCGCGAACCTGGATCAGAATGTTTTTCAGCGGATCGTTGCCTTCCGGATTTTGCACCGCCGCATCCACCTGGCTGAATATCCCGAGGTCGTAGAGCCGGGTCTGCGTGTTCAGCAAGTCTCGCTGGCTGAGCGGCTCTCCGGCATGCACCTGCAGGTCGCGTTGCACCACGAAGTCGCGCGTATGTTCCAAACCTCCCACCATCACCTGATCGACGGTGAAGCGTTCGCCTTCCTGAATGGAGAAGGTCACATCTTCCCGGTTGGGCTCTGTAGGGGAATGATTTGTCGCGATTTCCAGGGACGCATTGGGAAATCCATGATCGAAGTAGTAGCCCAGGATTCGCTCTCGATCATTGGCCAGGTCCTGCTCTGAGTAGGGCTGTCCGGGCTGCGTACTCAACTCGGGCAGATCGCTGGTCTTGACCTTCTGATTGCCGACCACATGCGCCTCGCCAACCGTCGTTCGTGGCCCTTCATCGATGTGGATATGAACGGCAAGTTTGTTCGCTGCTCCCTGGTAGTTATCATCCACTTTGGTTTCAATCTTCACCGCCCGAAAACCACTGCTCTTGTAAAGGCCTTCCAGAGTCGCAACGTCATTCTTCAGCAGGTCCTCGCTGTAGCGTCCGTGACTCAAGAACCGGCTGGCCGGCTGAATCTGAAGGTAAGAACGGAGTTTCGCCGTATCCAGAAAATTCTTATTGCCCGAAATGTCGATGAGAGCCAGTTTGTGCGAAGGACCGGCGTCGATCTCATAAATGATTCTGAGTGTCTTGGGATCGTTCTCTTTCTTGATTTCCACCTTGGCGTCAAAATGTCCCCGGGTTTGCAAATAATCGAGCAGGTTCTTCATGCCCTCATTCAGCAGGTCATCGTCGACGGCATTTTCCTCGTAAACGGGGATCTCCCGCTTGAGCACGCCACGACTCACGTGATACCCGCGCGCCGAAATCAGCACCACCGGGCCGGGGTCGATCTGAAAGGTAAAATCCAGCGCATTCCTCTCTGGCCGATAAGTCTGTGCGGCGATAGACACCTGAGCGAGGGCGCGGTTCTGCTTCTGGAACTTTCTGCGCAGTCGCTGCAACGAGCCCGTCACACGGGCGGCGGTGACGCGATCGCCACTATTGATGTGGGCAATCCCCTGGACCTCAGCCGGAGACAGGCTCGAGGTTCCGGTCACTTTCACTTCCCCGATGTGCGCCTGCGGCCCGGCGTCGATGTGAAACAGAATGTCCACTTGCTGAGCGCTGGGGTTGGACGTGCTTTCCGCGGTTACTCGAGCCTTGTAATATCCGTTCTCCTGCATCACCTGGCGGACGTTCTCGAGCGCGCGATCCAATTTGTCCTGGCCGTAGCGCTCTCCGAGCTGGAATTTCGAGGCGTTGACGATCTGGTTTGCATTCGGACGGCTGGGCGCTCCCTCAACGTCAACGGCACCCACAAAGTAGTTCGGCGTGGTGACGAAAGCCAGCACTACGCCGCTGCCCGTGGGCGTGACTTCCGCCTGGATATCGGCAAATCGACCGGTCCCGTAGAGTGCGCGAATACTCGCGCTGACCTGGTCCCGATTCAGCGGACTTCCAACTTCTTGCGGAAGTAATTCAAGCAGGTGATCCCGGTCGCGTTCCGCGACACCCGGCAGATCGATCGCTACAACCGTTTTCCCCTCGTAATTTGTTCCTGGAGTCGAATCCTGCGGGACGGATGAAGACATTGTCACTGCACCTGAAACGGGAGTGGCCCCCTGCGATAAAGCCGCCGCCCAGACGAACATTATCGCGGTCAAACATGTCGCGTACCGTCTCAGCAAGGTGTCCTTGGAATCAGGCGCTCTCTGACTTCGATACGTACGCCCGTTCGGTTCGTTGTATGAGTTAGGCTCAACCTCGAGCGCAGAACTCTGTTTCAAACCACGAAAAACGCGGAGATAGGAATCGCAATTCCATCGTGCCCTTCGTGTCTTTTGTGGTTTTCGAATCGTTCTTAAGCTCTACTCGACCCAGCCACTTATAATAATTGTTTTAGAGCGCGGCACTGGTGACCTCTTTGGCACAGGAAACAAGGCAGAACATCGGCAACTCGAACCCGGCATCCCAACAGAACGATCGCTACTCCCGCCAGATTCTCTTCCGCGGTATCGGCGCAGAAGGACAGCGTAAATTACAGGCCGCCCAGGTAAGCATCGTTGGCTGCGGCGCGACCGGTTCCGCCCTTGCCGGACTGCTGGCTCGCGCCGGCGTTGGCACACTGCGCATCATCGACCGCGATTACGTCGAGCCTAGCAACCTTCAACGCCAATCCCTCTTCGACGAGTCCGACGCCGCCGAATCGCTTCCCAAAGCGATCGCCGCCGCCCGCAAAATCGCCGCCTTCAACTCGCAAATTGTGGTTGAGCCAAAGGTAGAAGATCTGGTGCCTTCGAATATTCAAGCCCTGCTTGAAGGATCCGACCTGATCCTCGACGGCACGGATAATTTCGAGACCCGCTATCTGATCAACGACTATGCCGTCGAGCGGTCGCTACCTTGGATCTACTCGGCCGCCGTGGGAAGCTACGCCGTCACGCTAAATGTGGTGCCCGGGCAAACCGCCTGCCTGGCCTGTATCTTCCCCGATTCTCCGCACGGCATGGTGGAGACCTGCGAGACCTCCGGCATTCTGAACTCCGCCGTGAACCTCGTGGCATCGATCGCCGCGACCGAAGCCTTGAAGTTTCTGGTTGCAGATGTAAAAGCCCCGGCTCTTCGTCGCACACTACTTTCGTTCGATCTCTGGACCAACGAGCACGCCGAGATTTCGGCGGCGAAGCCCCGGCCAGGCTGCCGTGCCTGCGGTGAACGCGACTTCATTCACCTGGCGGGTGAAGGACGACCGCACATCACGCTCTGCGGCAGAAATTCGGTGCAAATTCATGAGCGCCAACGCCCCATCGATTTCGCAGAGATGGACCGCCGCCTCCAGCCTCATGGCATGGTCCGCCACAACGACTTCGTCCTGAAATTCTGGCACGAGCCCTACGAGATGACACTTTTCCCCGATGGCCGCGCCATCATCAAAGGCACCACCGACACCGCGGTCGCCCGCAGCCTCTACGCACGCTATGTAGGCAGTTGATCTTGATTTGTCATGCTGAGCGAAGCCGTGAGGAGCAAAGCGACTCACTGCGCAGTCGAAGCATCCCTACCCGCGAGACACCTCCCTCGTTACCAGCAACTGACTAATCTCTGCTAATCTTCTCGTTTCGTTCGTCGATTCAAAGGGGCCTAATGCACGACACCACTCGTCCCGAGCCGAGCCGCTCTTATCGCTGGGCAGTTCTTATCTTTGTCAGCCTGGCCCAGGCTGGGAACTACTACATCTATGACAGCATCAACGCTTTAGAGCGCATTTTCATCGACCATCTGGGCTTCTCTGCCACCCAATTCGGATGGCTCAATGCCAGTTATAGCGTGGCCGCCGTCGCAACGCTCCTCGTCGGCGGGATCATCATCGATCGAATCGGAACCAAAAAGTCCATCCTCGCCTTCGCAGTGATCTGCTTTCTGGGAGCGGCGCTCACCGCATCCAAGGGAAGCGCCCCCGTGATGATCGCCGGACGCACCGTGTTAGGCCTGGGCGCTGAGTCGATGATCGTAGCCGTCACTACGGCACTTGCGAAATGGTTCAGAGGGAAAGAGCTGAGTTTTGCCTTCGGCATCAATCTCACGATTGCCCGGCTCGCATCCGTGGCCGCCGACAACTCCCCCACCTGGGCCAATCGTGCCTTCTACCCCGCCGGGCCAACGGGGCAACCCAGCTGGCAGAACCCCCTGCTGATCGCGGTGGGCGCCGGGCTCTTTGCAATCCTCTGCTCAGTCATGTACTGGATACTGGAGAGTCGAGCGGAAAAGCAATACGCACTGGGGAAAGCCGGTTCGGTAGACAGAATAGACTTTGGCGAGACGTTTCGAATACGTGGCCTGAACCTTGAGCAGGCAATCCGAAAAATATGGCGCGGATTGTTAGACCTGTTTCGCTTCAACCCATCCTATTGGTTGGTGGTTGGCCTTTGTTTCACTTTCTACTCAGCGATCTTCCCTTTTCGCACGTTTGCCATCGATCTCTTCACCAATAAGATTCTCGCGGCCCACGGCGGTGTGCTCGCTGGCGAGGCCGCCCGCGTAACATCCTTAGAACAAGCAGGACGTTTGAACAGCCTGCTGCCTCTGGCGGCGATGATTGCCACGCCGCTGTTCGGGCTTCTCGTCGACAAGGTTGGCAAGCGCGCTCTGTTCATGATGTTTGGCTCGCTCTTGCTGATGCCGGTGTATCTCATGATCGCGTACTCCCCATCCTCGCTGTACATACCGGTTTCCATGATGGGAATTGCATTCTCATTGATCCCCGCCGTTATGTGGCCGTCGGTGGCGTACATCGTGGATCAGTCCCGGCTGGGTACTGCATACGCACTGATGACCCTGATACAACAAATCGGGTTCTTCATTCTGAACCTGTTAATCGGCAAGGCGAACGACTTTGCTCGTGCGGGCTTGGACAATCCTGGCGGATACGCGCTCGGCATGTGGATCTTCTCGATCCTCGGCTTTGTGGGAATGGCACTCGCCCTTCTTCTTCGCATACGGGAAACCGGTCCGCAGGGGCACAGGCTGGAAACCATCACGTCGTAAGCGACAAACTAGAGACCTAGAATTTACCAATTTACGAAGAACGCGACTCTAAATTTGGGATAGGGTTAAATGGTTATAGCGACCAACTGTTTAACCTCCTACACCCAAAGGGCTTTCACGATCTGGGAAGAGGTGAGCAGAATCCTAAGAACGGTAGAATAGCTTTCAAAAGTGGAATCCATGAGTTACTTTCGTTCCGCGGCAACAGCTCGCAACCCATACAACGTAAAGATAGTTAGCCGCATCTCACGGGGTGCGGCCGGAAAAGGCAACTTGACCGACCCAGAGCAACGGCAGGCAGGCGACTTAGTCGAAGCCGAGCTGATCGAGAAGGCGAAGCTGGGAGACGCCCAGGCGTTCCAGGCCCTCTACGAGAAGCATAAGCGGCGTGTGTACTCGCTTTGCCTGAGGATGACATCGAATACCGCCGAAGCTGAGGATTTGACCCAAGAGGCCTTTCTTCAGCTGTACCGCAAGATCGCAACATTCCGCGGCGAATCGGCGTTTTCGACGTGGTTGCATCGGCTCTCTGTAAACGTAGTTCTGATGCATCTGAGAAAGAAGAGCCTCCCCGTGGTTTCCCTGGAAGAAACCACCCAGGGTGGCGCCGAAGACGATACACCGAAGAAAGACTTCGGGGCAGAAGACATCGCGTTAGCCGGATCCATTGACCGGCTGCAGTTGCAGCGAGCAGTGGACGACCTCCCCCCCGGTTACCGGACGATTTTTGTTCTTCACGACGTCGAAGGTTACGAACATAATGAGATTGCCCAGATCGTGGGCTGCTCGATCGGGAACAGTAAGTCCCAGTTGCACAAGGCGCGGATGAAGTTACGGGATCTGCTCAAAATGAACCGGGCAGAAAAAGTATCAAAAACTGAGAAATCCTGAAGCCCACCTACAGGCAACAAAGTAGTAGACAGAGCCAGCGAAGACTGGCAGCGGGCGGCCAGACAGAAAGTGCAAGCATTTTGAAGTGGCAGTACACTGAGGCAGCAGAGGCTTGGGGAGAGTTGTATGACTTGCGTTGAGTTGCAAGAGAGCCTGGCGGAGAACGAAAGCGGTAGCAGCGCCGAACAACGAGATCATCTTCGCAATTGTCCCGCATGCGCGAAATTGGTGGCAGAACTGCTTGTCATCGCCTGCTCGGCAGGCGATATGCGCGCGGCGCATGAACCGGATCCCCGCGTCTGGAAATCCATCGAAGCTTCTTTAAGACGGGAGGGGCTGATCCGCCCACAACGCAGAAGCCTCTCCCTTCTTCCGTCTTTGGGTAGTCAATGGAGTTGGGCTCGTTGGATGGCACCCGCGGCGGCACTCCTGTTGATCAGCCTCGGCATTTACCTCCGGCAGCACTCCCAGACAACGGACACTGGCGCCCAGAACATCACCGCTCCCGCAACCGTTGTTTCCGACGCAGCCATCGCCGGACTGAACGACGACGACCTTCTGCAAGAGGTCGGGCTGCAATCTCCCGCTCTGCAGGAACAGTACGCCGACAATCTGCGCCACGTGAATCAGTACATCCAGGATGCAAAGAATGTCGTTGCCACCGATCCGAACGACGAAGAGGCTCGCCGTACGTTGATGGAGGCTTACCAGGAAAAGGCCATGCTGTTCGAGCTGGCTTTGGATCGTTCTCTTCAGTAACTTGGAATGTGTCGGGCGGAAAGATAAAAGGGATCTGAGAACTTTATGAGCGGGCACACAATTCAACTTGCCACTATCAGCGCCATCCTGGCCGGAACCATCATGTCCGGCACGCTGCTCGCCGAAACCCACAAGGAGTACCGGTTTAATGTCGGGCCGAGAGCTGGAGTTTCCGTCAATAATCCATATGGCTCGGTTTCGGTAAAGCCTTCGACCGGCAACATCGTCGTTATCCGTGCCGCGCTTTCTTCCGACAGGGTCGAAGTCGACAATGCATTGGTCGGCAACCGGGTTGAAGTTCAGTCCCATTTGCTTCCGGGCGCGGATGCGCAGTCCGGCCGCGTCGATTACGAGATTCTCGTCCCCGCCGACGCCAGCATCACCCTGCGTTCCAGTACCGGCAGTTTGCGCGCCGAGAAGTTGCATGGCGACGTTTCATTGGAAGGCGCGGCCGCAAGCGTCGACGTCCGCGACATCACCAACGCTCACGTGCACATCAAGACTCTCAATGGTCCCATCACTCTGACCAACGTGCAGGATGGGCATGTCGAGATCGACTCCCTCAGTGGCAACGTAACCCTTCGCAGCGTCAACGGTCCCCTCGTGCAGGTCGTTTCCACCAGCGGCGGGATCAGCTACACCGGGGATTTCGGAGACCATGGCGATTACCGCTTCACCAGCCACAGTGGCGACATCGACGCACTCGTCCCGGGCAGCACTTCCGCCGATGTGAGCGCCCGCTCCGTCCGCGGCGAAGTGCACGACGATATCCCGCTTCAGCCCAAACCGCACACCTCTTTCGTCCTTAAAGAGGGCGTTGCCTTATGGGGTACCATGGGGCGAGCCGCCGTCTCCTCCACGGTGGTGCTGCGTAGCTTCAGTGGTAAAATCCACCTCAGAAAACGCGCATCAGAATAGCGAATCAAAGAAATCCGGACCGTTTGAAGCAGCGTTCTGGCAAGACGGTGGGCGCGAAAGGGCGTCATCGCGTGCAGTCCCAGCTTCCGCGTGAACACCGTCTTTCAGGCATCTTCCTGGTCGGCTTTATGGGAGCCGGGAAGACCAGTGTCGGCCGTGCTCTGGCGCGCCATCTGAACTGGGCTTTTGAGGATCTCGATGAGCGCATTGAGCGTCTCGAACGCCGCACCGTACCTGAGATCTTCCGCGAGTCCGGTGAATCTGCATTCCGCCGGGCAGAACATGCGGCCGTGCGGGATGTGCTGACCGAACTGGAGGGAGGCGCAGTCAAAGTCGTAGCCTTGGGCGGCGGCGCGTTTGTCCAGGAAAGCAATGCGGCTCTGCTGGGAACGTCCAGCGTGCCAACGGTCTTCCTGGATGCACCGGTCGAGGAACTCTGGCAGCGGTGCTTGAAACAGGCCGGCGAAACAGGGACGGAACGCCCGTTGCTGCGCAGCATCGACCAATTTCGCGAACTTTTTGAAACCAGGCGTAAGCACTACTTGCAGGCCTCTCACAAGATTCAAACGGAAGGTCGCGCTTTCGAGGAGATTGCCGCCGAGATCGCCGCAACGCTGGGTTTGAAGAAGATCGAGATCCGGACCCAACAAGGAGAAGTCGAGTGAAGTTTGATCTGCGGATCGTCCGCGCAATCGCCTTGCTAGCCGCTGTCTCTTTTGCGGTTTCTGCTCCTGCGGCCGACAAAAAGAACCAGGCCAAAGCTGCCCCCGCCCAAGCCGTGGATTCCGGATCTTTCGGCATATTTGTGAAAGGGCAACGGGTCGCCACCGAGACCTTCAGCATCCAGCAGCAGGCCGACTCCAGTGTCGTCAAGGCCCAAGTCAAGCAAACGGCGGGTTCTGATCCGGTGAGCCAGAAAAGTGATCTCGAAATGACCGCTATGGGCACATTGATTCGCTACGAATGGAGCCAGTCCTCCGGCGGTTCTCTTACGGTCGCCCCGAATAACGAATTCCTGCTGGAGAAGATCAGCACGGCTTCCTCTTCAAAACCCACCGAAAAGCCTTTCTTGATGCCCACCACTTCCCCAATCCTTGACAACAACTTCTTCGTGCACCGTGAAGTGCTGATCTGGCGATATCTGGCCGCAGCCTGCAAGCCGGAAGGTGGCGCTTTGAAATGCCAGCAGGACCCGGGAGACTTCGGCGTTCTTGTTCCCCAGGACGAGACCTCAGAGCATGTCCGCATGGAACTGGTAGGCAAGGAAAAAATACAGGTTCGCGGCACCGACCGCGAACTGATGCGCCTGAATCTAAAGGGTGACGATTTTGACTGGGCCCTATGGGTCGATGAACAGGATCATTTCAAGCTCATACGAGTGGCGATCCCTGCCGATAACACCGAAGTAGTCCGGGATTAGCTGTAGCTGCCCGGCGGCAGAAGCGAGACCGCCCCTGGAAAACTTATTGCTACTGGCTGACGCACGCACGGCTCGGGTCATTGTCACGGCGCTGCTGTTCGCGCTAGGGCTTGGTTTTCTCTACGTCACGCGCGAAACACTGGTCGCCTTCCTCTTCGCTATCTTTTTCGCTTACCTCATGAGCCCTCTGGTGAATAATCTGGAGAAGTTGCTCAAGGGCCGCGGCCGCGCCATTGCGGTGCTATATACCCTCCTGCTTGCGCTGGTCGTCGTGTTCTTTGTGATCGTCGGTCCCAAAGTGACACGAGAGGCGGCTCGCCTGGGCCAGGCATTGCCCGGCCTTCTCGAGAAAGTCAGCTCCGGCGAGATCACGAACCAGCTCGAGCAGCAGCATCACTGGAGTCACAACACCACCGAGGCGGTGCGGGCGTTTCTGGTCAGCCATCAGGATGACATCACAGCCCTGGCACAGCGGATCGGTGTGCGCATAGCCGATGTCGCGAAACAGGCATGGCTGCTGTTCGTTGTGCCTCTGCTCTCGATTTTCTTTCTGAAAGATGGGCGCGGTTTCAGCGACTTCCTGCTCACCACGATCCAATCGCGCCCCCAGCGGGAGTTTCTCGAGAACGTGCTCAACGATCTGAATCAGATGCTGGCGCACTTCATCCGCGCGCAACTCACTCTTGCGGCCCTCTCTCTTGTCGTCTACTCCTCATTTTTGGGCATCATGGGTGTGCAATATGCTTTGGTGCTGGGCACGATCGGAGGTTTGCTGGAGTTTATCCCCGTGATTGGTCCGCTGGTGGCCGCGGTCACCATTCTCGGAGTTGTGCTCCTCACCTCGCCCCATCACTGGCTTGTGATCCTCATCTTTCTCCTTGTCTGGCGCGGGATTCAAGACTATGTGTCCTCTCCCCACATCATGGGCGAGAGCATGGAACTGCATCCCCTGGCGGCGATCTTCGGAGTCATGGCGGGAGCAGAAATCGCAGGAATCCTGGGCATCTATCTCTCCATTCCGGTCATGGCCAGCCTCCGCATCGTCTTCCGCCGTTGGCGCCTTTACACAGAGAAAAAGAAATTTGGCCCTCTCACTGCCGAATATTCGATCGGCACCCCGAGCGGTCATCGAAAGTAGCGCCGGCGTCCCGCTGGCTGTGTGGGAGGGCGTCTCACCCTTTCACACATGCCACGACCGGAATTCCTGAGCTTTAGTAACGCCCTGACTGGCCCCAGGCACAGAACGAATTCTGCGCTTGTTATAAAATTCCAAGTACTCACATGAATAAGAAGATTCCTATCGGCATTCTCGGCGCTACTGGTGTAGTCGGACAACGATTCATCCAGATGCTGGAGCACCATCCCTGGTTTGAAGTCGCGTGGCTGGCGGCTTCGGATCGCTCTGAGGGCAAGGTCTATGAAGACGCGGCTCGCTGGCGCCTGAAAACGCCCATCCCCTCCGCTGTGGCGAAAATGAAGGTGTCCCCGGCTACTCCCGAAGGCGCGCCGAAGATTATCTTCGCGGCTCTTGACTCCGCCATCGCCGCTGAACTCGAACCTCGCTTCGCCGAGGCCGGGTGCGCGGTAGTCTCCAACTCCAGCGCGCTTCGCATGCAGGAAGACGTTCCGCTGGTCATCCCCGAAGTCAACAGCGGCCACATCAAGCTGATCGATATCCAGGGATGGCGCAAGAAGTCTGGCGGATATGTCGTCACGAACCCCAACTGCTCCGCGATCGGTTTGGTTCTGGCACTCGCGCCGCTTCATCAGAAGTTTGGTCTAGAAACCGTCATGGCGGTCACGATGCAAGCCGTCAGCGGAGCGGGATACCCGGGCGTGGCCTCGCTCGACATCCTCGGCAACGTGATTCCCTTCATCAAGAACGAAGAAGAAAAGATGGAAGAGGAGACGAAGAAACTCCTGGGGAACCTCAATGGCTCCAAAATCATCCCGGGCCCCTTTGCCATGAGCGCCCAGTGCAACCGCGTCGCCGTGGAAGACGGTCACACCGAGTCGGTCTCGATTCGCCTGAAAAAGAAGGCGAAGCCGGAAGAAATCATCGCTGCATGGAACAGCTACAGAGCCGAGCCGCAGGAATTAAAGCTGCCCAGCGCTCCGGAAAAGCCGGTGGTCTACCTCGAAGCGAATGACCGTCCACAACCGCGCTTCGACGTCGACATGGGCGCCGGCATGACGACGGCCGTCGGCCGTCTACGCCCGTGCAGCGTCCTCGACTGGAAGTTCACGGTGCTATCGCACAACACGATCCGCGGTGCCGCCGGTGCAGCCCTATTAAACGCCGAACTCCTGAAAGCCAAGGGATACCTGGGATGAATCCAAGTACCGGCGCCAGAAAAGTAGCGCAGGCATCCTGCCGGCTGCCTGCACTGAGCGAAGCCGAAGTGTGGCGGAGGAGTCCCGCCTCCGCACGTCTGCGCCATTCCGAAGGCCGATCATTCCCCACGAGGCCCGCAGAATGATCGTCATGAAATTCGGCGGCACCTCAGTCGAAGACGCCAAAGCCATCGACCGCGTCGCTGCGATCGTCCAAGGACGCCTCGACAAACAACCCGTGGTCGTGGTCAGCGCCATGGCCAAGGTCACCGACACGTTGCTGACCATGGCTCGCGCCGCCGGCGAAGGAGAACGCAAGACCGCCCTCAAACTCTGCCGGTCGCTACAGGAGCGACACTACAACACAGCCAGCGAACTCCTTGGCACCGCGCGCTTCACCGAATTCCATTCCGAACTCGGCCAGGACTTCGAATCGCTCGACGAACTCCTCCGCGGCATTTCCGCCGTCGGCGAAATCACTCCCCGCACTACCGATCACGTGGCCGCATTCGGCGAGATGCTTTCGAGCAAGATCGTCGCCGCCGCATTCGAAGCCCGCGGTTTGAAAGGCACTCACGTCGATTCCCGGGATGTGCTGGTCACCGACAGCGCCTACATGCAGGCGGTCCCACAGTACGAAGAGACAAATCTTCGACTTCAGGAAAAGGTTCTCTCGCTCGTCAAAGCAGGACAGGTTCCTGTGATGGGCGGATTCATCGGTTCGAACCGCGCGGGGATCACGACAACCATCGGCCGCGGAGGTTCCGACTTCTCCGCCGCCATCTTCGGAGCGGGCCTAGGCGCCGACAGGATCGAGATCTGGACCGACGTCGACGGCATTCTTACAACCGATCCCCGAATCTGTCCGGAAGCGCGCCGGATCAAAGTCATCAGCTTTGATGAGGCCGCCGAACTTGCCTACTTCGGCGCAAAGGTTCTGCACCCGGCCACGGTTCTGCCGGCCATTCAAAAGAATATTCCCGTGTACGTGCTGAACTCGCGCAACCCCTCGTGCGAAGGCACACGCATCACCACTCGCGCCCCGCACACCAAGAACATCTTCAAAGCGATCGCCGCCAAGAAACGCATCACCATAGTCGACGTCGCCGCCCCGCGCATGCTGCTGGCCCACGGATTTCTGCGCTCTATCTTCGAAGCCTTCGATCGCCACAAAGTCGCGGTGGATGTGGTCTCGACTTCGGAAGTCAGCGTCTCGCTCACAGTCGATTCGAATCAGGCCATTCCCGCGCTGGCGGCTGATCTCGCCAAGTTAGCCGACGTAAAATACGAAGGCCGCAAAGCTATCGTCTGCCTGGTAGGAGAAAATCTGCGCGAAACTCCTGGCATCGCCGCCCACGTCTTCCGCGAGCTGGCGGACAAAAAGATCCGCATGATCTCGCAAGGCGCCTCAGAAATTAACCTGACCTTCGTAATCGAAGAAGACGAAGTCCCCGAAGTAATCCAGCGCCTCCACAAAACCTTCTTCTCCGAACTAGACCCCGAAGTCTTCGCCTAGCTTGTGTAGGGGCGGACGCCTTCGTCCGCCCCGCGACCCTGAGCAAAGCGAAGGGGAGCGTGCCGCACCACCGCGGCTTCAGTCGTCGAGCGCACACTCAAAACCCGCCCGGACGAATGCGTCCGGGGCCACACAGTTTCGTTTTACACCGACAGCAGCCGGTCAAAGAACGACCGATACCGCTGCAACGCCACCCGCAAGGCCTCCGTCGACACGTTGTCTCCGCGATCCCACTGCTGCTCCAGTCGCGACCGCTCGTCCGCGAATACTTCCGCCAGACGCTTCATCGCCGAAGCCACCAGCCCGTCCGCCTGTTCTACAGCCTTGCGAGGCTCATCCACAAATGCCGTCTGAATCTCTTTCCACCGCGCGCGCAGGCCCTCCAATTCTTCGCCTGGGAACAGCGGAGTGCTTCCGGCTGCTCGACTGTCAGCCACCCTGCTGTCGTTCGCGGTAAGCGTCGCGGCATTCTCGGTTCGCGAGCCTTGCTCAAAATTTCGCTCGGTCGTGATTTCCTGAGGCCCACGCGTTTCCGACACCGGCCGTTTCCCCTGCGCCAGATCGGCGGTCGTGATTTCCTGTTCATCATCAAATTCCGGCTGCTCTTTTCTCAACGGCGTCGCCATCTTCTATGCTCCTCTTCTGTGGGTTTTAGGTTCGTCGAGCAATTCCTGAAACAGCACGCGATAATGCACCATCGCCTGCCGCAAATCTTCCGTACTAGCCTTGCCTGAGCTGTGGCGCAACGCAATGTCGTGCGCAGCGCGATAGTTGTCGACAATCACCGGATAATCCACCGAAAGATCGGCGGCCCGCTGTTCGAACGCTCCGATCGGATATCCCCGCGCCTGCATCACGTCGGTGACCAGGCTGTCGGCCAACGTGACTGCACCTTGCGGATCATCCACAAACCGTGCCTGCACTTCGCTCCAGCCCTCGGCGAAACTGGACCGGTTCGCCGCCGATAGCGGGCGAATATTGAATTTCTCCCGCCGCTTCTGACGGAATTCGAGCACTCCCTCAGCCTTGCGCGAATCTCCTTCCTGCCGCATGACACGGTCGTACTCCGGCCCAAAGCGCTCCTTCAGTTTCTGGCTGCGGCGCTTGCGAGACGTAACAAACGCAATCGCCGCAACCGCAATGACCCCAATCACCACAATTGCAATCACAACTGCCATTCGATTTTGATCCATGAATATTCCTCTCCGCGGCGCTGCTATGGGATGCCGGGCGAATGATCGCTGTTGTCAGTAAGGAATCTCAGCAGCTGTGGAAAGCGCAGTTCGGCAACAGAATGCCGGAACAATCAGGTATTTCCCCCACATTGTGCCTGCAAGCGCCCCTTTAGTCCGTCATGCTAGCCTCTGTGCCCATCTGTGCCCTCTGTGGTTAAATCTTTGGAAGGACCGCACAATGAATCTCCTCCTCCTCGGCCGAGGCAAAACCGGATCGCTCGTAGCCGAAGTCGCCGCCGAGCGCAGACATCACGCCCGAGTCATCGGCGCGAAAGACAACATCGAGTCCGTTGCACTCACTCCTGAAAATCTCGCCCCCTTCGACACAGTCATCGACTTCACCGCCCCGCACTGCGTCCTGTCACACATCGAAGCGTGCGCAAATGCCGGCAAAAACATGGTGGTCGGCACGACCGGTTGGTACAAAGAGATGGATCACGTGCGCACGCTAGTCGAGCGCCACAAGACAGGATTCATCTACGCCGCAAACTTTTCCATTGGTGTGAATCTGTTTTTCGATATCGCGCGAACCGCAGCCGCTGCCTTGAATCACGACTATTCCGGCCAGATTTTTGAGCGTCATCACGCCAC
>QIAL01000168.1 GCA_003225535.1 Acidobacteriota bacterium
CATGACCCTTCCTTCTCGCCTCCGGTGGCTCTGGCTCACTCTCTCCGTCGTTCTCCTGGACCGCGCTACCAAAGCGTGGTTCGAATCGCAAACTTCCGAGGGCTGGCGCCAGGAACTAATCCACAACTTGATCTACCTCGTGCACAGCCGCAATCCCGGCCTCGCTTTCGGCATTTTCTCCGATTCTGCCTCGGCCAGCACACGCACTATTTTGATCCTGGGCTCCGTCGTCGTTATCGGCGCGCTCGCCTGGTTGTTAGTCACCAGTCAGGGCGGCGGCGCTAAAGCCGTCGCGGGTATCGCTCTCTTGCTCGGTGGCGCTACCGGCAACGTCACCGATCGGATCCTCCACGGCGCAGTGACGGATTTCTTCGAAGTCTGGTTTGGCACCTACCGCTACCCCGCCTTTAACGTCGCCGATTCCGCTATTTTCATCGGCGCCGTTCTCATCCTCCTTGACGTTTTGTTCGGTCACAAGCAACAATCATCCCAATCCGGTTAGTGCGCCTTGCCTCCACGGCAGCCCCCCATAATTAACTGGGACGGCCAATTCGCCTCCAACCACGTCATACCTGCATGATGAAAACCATAGTCGCAGCCATTTTCTTGGCGGTTTTCGCGTCGCCCCTCTTTGCCCAAGACGACGCGGCGGCCGCTCGCGCCGCAGCGGGATGTGGTCCTGACCAGATCAAGTTCGAGGTGAAGACGGACAAGAACCAGCATCCTGCTCCAAAGGCGGAACCCACCAAGGCCCTGGTCTATGTGTTCCAGGACGTCAAGCAAGACAACACCCTAACTATCGGCACCGCCACGACCAGGGTCGGTCTCGATGGCGCCTGGATCGGGCAATCCACGGCAAGTCATATTTTTTCTTTTCAGCGGAGCCGGGGAATCATCGCGTGTGTGCAGCCTGGCAATCCAGCCTCAAGAGAATCTCCAAACTGGGTTCTGCCGCCGATCTAAGTGCTGAAGCCGGCAAAGTCTATTACCTGCGGGTTAGCGTAGACGAAAGATCCAATCATCGGCCCGACGTAAAAATGGAGCGCATCGACCCTGCGGAAGCGCAGCTACTCATCGCCTCCTCCTCGCTCAGCACTTCCCAACCAAAAAAGTGAGTAGTGTTCGTCCCCGCGCACTTGGTCGAGAAACCTCTTTCCCTTCTCTTACTTCCCAGCGATTGACAGCGCCTTCAATCTTTCTTTACTGATCTTGAGCACTATTCCCGCGTTGCGGTCCGCCACTTCGCTGACCTTGTATTCCGCCGACGTGCCCAGCACCTGGGCAACTTCCGAAGGCGTCAGTTTATATTCTTCCGTCAGCCATTGCGCCATGTTCGCCGTTGCGCCGCGGAACGCATCATCTAACGACCCAGCCAGCCCCATCGCCATGACCTGCGTCGCAGATTCCACCCTCGGCCCTTGAATCCGTTTCCCCGCAATCACATCCACCGTGAACTCCACGTCCATCGACGTTTCCAGCGCGTTGCCGTTAAGCTCACCGTCGCCCTGGGCCGCGTGCCCATCGCCTACATAGAGCAGCGCGCCCGGTACGCTTACCGGCAAATACACCGTCGCGCCTTCCACGATTTCGTTGAAGTCCATGTTCCCGCCGTAACGGCCGGAATCTCCCGTCCCCGGAGCGGCTTGCGCCACGTTCGGAGCAACCGCCACACAACCGAGCATCGGCCGCAGCGGCACCACATAGCGCGTTAGATGTTCCGCTGGTTTCTCCGGAGTTGCCACTCCGTGCTCCGCGTCCAGATGCCAGCGCACTGTCTTCCCGACGTCTTTCATCTTCACCGCGAGATCGCTGTCGACTGCGTGCCCAACGAGAAAATCGTCGCTTTCTGCCCAATCGCGATTCAGCCGCACTCGCGTCAAGTGCACGGCTAAGGTATCGCCCGGCGCCGCTGTCTCGACGTAAAAAGGCCCGGTCTCGGGATTTCCGCCCAGCACGCGCGTCACGCCTTTTTCATCCGTTCCGCCTGCATCCACGGTCGTTGTGTGCACGGTGTCGCCCGGAGCAATCGTCAGCACCGGCTTGTTCGCGGCCGAAAATTGCCGGTGGAAAGTTATGGGGACAAATTCGTGCCGTTGTGGCGCCGCCGCGCGCCGCGCCGGAACGAGTTCCGCCGTAAATTTGTGGGTCTCCGGATGGGCCGGATCGTCAGAGTGTGTAAACACCACGGTGCCGGTGATGATCCCGCCCTGGAGCGTGGCTTTGCCTTCGTCGGTGCCGCCTTGCTCGTCCTTTGCCAGAAAGTAGACGTTGTTCCCCTTGAGCGTTCCCTCCAGCTTGTCTCCATCAAAATTCCCACTCAGTTTGTCGCCTTCCTGCTTCAGCTCCATCCGAAAATAAATCGTTGAACCATAAAAATCCGTATTCACCACCCAGCGCCCGGAAACGCTGGTGTTAGCAGGTCGTGCCGTTTCCTGCGCGCTCCGTGCCCGCAAAACTCCCGGAACAAACAGCAGCAAAAACAAAACTTTGCGCATGGTCTTCTCCTCGCCGCACATTCTAGACGAGGTCGCATCCTGCGAGTTAGGGCGTTTCCCTGGTTTTCCTAGCAGGACTTATTGTTCGGGGCACACGCCCACAAACCGCAGAAAAGGCGGCCATCCACCCGTCCTCCTCCTCCATGATAATCCGGCAGCAAATTGGAGGATTCCCCTTATGCAGAGTCCCGAAGGCTTGGCCCCTTTGTTACCGAAGGAGGTCAAGCCGATGATGAAAACTAACTCGGAGCTCGCGAACAAAGGCATAGAACGAATCCTCGAACTCTCGGCGGATGCGCACATACGAAGACGGGGAACGATTAAGGGTTCTCCGGAGTTTCACAATCTAACCGGAGCGATAGCAGCCTACGGAAGAACGCTGGCGCTTCTTACAGGGCTGCAACAGTGGGAAGCACTCCGCGGAAATGACCGGGCAGCATGATGTGCGCGCCTACATTGCAGATATGAGTCTAGCAAGAAAAAGCAAAGGCAACCGTCGCACCCTTAGAACCGAAGGGCGCGGCACCCCGCTGACGCCGCTCGACCGGTTTGTGGCCGCTACTCGCGCTTTCGGGTATCTCCTGACCCTGGTTTTGCAGCTTCCACCCGATTGCCATTGCGCGGCGCATCAAGCATATCTGCTCCTGCGGCGAAGTAAACCGGGGCTAGGAAAAGCAGACGAACTAAGTCAGGGCGTGTGAAGAAAAAATTGAGAAGCTTGCGCTAAAGCTCAAAGCCTTGGGAGAGGCGCAATTGTCCATGCGTGATATTCGTGCGTTCCTCATTCTCAGAGTGAGGATAACTCTGGTTTAGAACTGGCGCCCTCCCCCCACCTAGGCGCCTCAATCGTACGCTGTGCGTTCGGAATAAGAGTCTCAGAGCCAACCGCCCGGCTGGCAAATGGAGGAAAGAAAGATGCGTAAGCTGAATGTTCTGCTGATTCTTTGTTTCGCGTTGGTTTTTGCTTCGATAGCTCAGGGCCAGTCCAACAACGCGGCGTTGAATGGCAACTATGCATTTAATTTTACGGGTGTGAGCGGGAATGGGACCAGTGGGTCTGTTTTTGGGGCGGTGGGAAGATTCACGGCGGACGGTGCCGGCAATCTCAGCAACGGCGAACTGGTCACCAACAGTGCAGGCGCCGGGGCCACAAGCCCGCAAGCGTTCACTGGGACGTATGCGATCGGGGCCGACAATCGCGGTGTGATGACCCTGAAT
>QIAL01000169.1 GCA_003225535.1 Acidobacteriota bacterium
GACCCGCTGCAAACGCTTCAAGTTCTTGAAAGTTTATTTCGGGAGTGTTTCGGGCTGAATTGAGCAAATTTTCAGCACCGAATTCCAGGATTGTGCAAGCATGGCTCGATAACGTAATGCCAGCTGCACAACCTGCTATCACATACTTGAATATGTTCACCTATTTGGCGCTCAGAAACTAATCCAGAGTACAATATTGAGCAGAGAGTCGCCAAGTGTATTTCTGAGCTGTAATGCTGCAAACACCCAACCGGGATCCCGACGGCCTATCCCAAGTCGATCGAAGGAATTCGAGGATTAACGCGGGAGCCAATCATGGTCAGACGGTGCGGAAAAAATTCTCAACCACAGCGATTTAAACAAAGCCATGCGCACAACGTCTTGGTGCTTGCCGCGCACAGTGATGTCGTCGAGGAAGACTCCTTCCAATTCGAAGCCGAACCGGCTGTTCAGATTGATATTGCGCATGTGATGTTGCGCGACTGGATGTAAACCTTGTTTAGGTTCCGGATCATGAAGGTATGATAAAGGAAGCCGAACGCCGCTCGTTTTCCGATGCCTTTGCCCTGCAATCCGGGCTCGCCTACCAGCTTTTTCATCTCGAGCTTGCCCCACGTTGAGTCGATATTCTCACCGCCGACGATTCCCACCGGCTGTTCGTTGTAGTAGACGCCAAAATATTCCCGTGTCGGATGGGTGAAATAGTTTCGTAGATCCCTTTCATTTTCCGAAAACGCCGGCACAAAGCTTTCCCGGACAGCCGGGACTTTTAACCACGCGAAACGGTAATATCCGGCAATTGCAGCGGGCGAAGCATCACGTGTTGAATGACGAGTTGTTTTTGGTCCGCCTATTCGTCCTTCACCGACGCCACCGTAAAGATTGCGTTGTAATACTCCACGCCCTGGGCGGGTCTCTTTCCCTGTGCCAAAAGATTATCGGAGCGGGTGCGAAGCAACCGGGAGGACCTCCTCCTTGCGTACGCCATAATTGATCAGTTGGTTGTAAAAGCCTTTCGACGCGAGTTTCAGCATCTGATCGCGCTGCTTCTTTGCGGCCAGTTCTTTGTCCGTTCGCTCGTCCATCGCTGTGGTCGGCCGCACTATTTCAGCTTCCCGGTTAGAGTCCATACTGTTTCTCCTTCTTCGTGGTAGAAGCCTGTTAAATATATTGATAAAGTCGCGGTAGGTTACTTGTCATCCATTTCAAAGCAGGCTTAACGAAGGAGTGCACGAGCATCTTTGTGCGGTTTATCAAGGATACTGGCCCACCGCAATCTGTCGCTCTTCAGTGCCCGTTCGGCAATATCCGAACCGCTCGAGGAATTTGTCCTGGCTCACGTCTGGTCACTCCCTCTCACGCCTTCTTTATCGTGTTCGGCCCCTGGAATCCCTCGAATTGGTCTGAGCCCCTTGGCAAACTCTTTTACCGACACTCCAAGTCCAAACGGAGTCTCGACTGTCGCAATCGGTCGGGCCGGATTGCCTTGCACCATCGTTTTGGGAGGAACGGATTTGGTGACTACGCTTCCGGCCGTAACAATTGCACCGCGCCCAATGCTCACATTCGGCAGTACGATCACCCCTGCCCCGAGCGAAGCATCTTCTTCGATCGTAACGCCCAGTTGCTCCCGGTTATGCGCAATTATTGTGACCCTCATGCCAATCGCCGCGCGATCGCGGATGGTAACCAGATGCGGACAAGAGGTCTCTATAATCGAGTCATATCCTATCCAAACATCCTTGCCGATATTCACCCCCCGCCAGCGGTTGAGCCAAACGCGCGTGGTGGTCGCACCCGGTGCGTTTCGCGCTAGGAACTGAAGAATCCTGTTTTTTAAACCTGGCAGCAATCGCTCGGACATAGACTGACCTACCTTAATACAGCCGCCAGGTTAGAAGCACTGAAATTATGAGCACAAGCAGCGTTTGAAAGCGCAAATCTCGCTGCTACAGCGCGTTGCATCACATAAGTTCGAGCCGCCAAATCAGACAACGATGAAGCAATTATTCGTTTAAAATACCAAACCTTCAGTTATTCGGGGGTCTCCTCAAACGTCGCCGAGACCGTGTTGGGTGCCGATTTTGGGCTGTGACAATCGCACCGCCATCCAATAGTTACATTTTTGCGATACGATTCCTCCTGAATTCTTCGCCGAAATGCCGTGGTGTTCGCGGTTATGCTTCGCGACTATGGCCCGGATCCCAATTGCCGCCCGAGCTTGGATGGTGACTAGATGCGGACACAACATTCTTCGCATTCACGCCCGCAGTCGTCACCGCATTCTTCTAAAACAAATACCGAACAATCCGGCATTTTACAATTCGCTAAATCAGATGGTCAGATGTCGGCTCCAGTTTGAGCTACCTCTTTCAAAAAGCAGGTGCCAAGATGAAGTCCGATGCCATAGTTCACGACCACATGAATACGTCCTTCATTACCCCGATGGAGTTTTGCCAGTGAAATCACAGAGTCTGACGCCATGCAATGTGCACGATCCCGCATGCCATCTATGACATGTTCGACATTTGGTATTTTGAGATAGCGTGTTACCATTCGCCACGTGTCCGGGAAAATATTCGGATAGTGGATAGCCACATCCCTTCGACTCAAATCCAAATCAAGGCTGGTCGCTAATTCCTCGACCATCTGCACAGTCCGTCTTACGATTTCGACAAAAGGGACTGCAATCCGCGTAATTGAGGAATAGTTGACACCTAATAATTGATAGCCATGCTGCTCGCGCCCCATCACGAAAGCAGAACTGTGATCAGAAACAAGAATTCGCTCTCGCGACATATCGTACGGGACCCCAGGGGGCATACTATCGGCCATTACGCAGATGACGGGACGCTCGTCTGAAGATCGGAATAGGCCGCCCGCGGCAATCAAGACCGAAATGAATCCGGCGCAACCGCTGGCGAATGAACAAAAATACGGTAAATTATCGAGCTGGAGCTGTCTCATTACTTCCGCGGGAAAGTAACGATTTCGCACTGCTATATCGGTTTCATTAACGTCATAACGCACGACAGCGCTCTCAGCGAAGCAATGCTGAAATACTAAACCGCGCGGTTCGTTAGCGTACTGTAAGGCGTTAGACAACGGGCTAGCCGCCAGCATTAAAAGGCTTTCATCTCGGCCGAGCCCGAAGTTGTAGCAATAGCCAACTGCGCTTAAATCTTTTACAGTGCCGAGCAGAAGCTTGTCAGCGCTCAACTCGCCCAGATCCCGCCGGACAGCACCTAGCCGGTAATCAAGGCCCCTGATGAACAGAGCCGCACTTTGATAAGGAAGCAGCATGGTTCCCAACACTCTCCAGGCGAACTATGGACCGGCAGAGGAATCTGCCTTACCATTTTCCGCCACATATCGGGACAGTGGGCCTAATATTGTGATTTGTTCCGCATCCAACGCGGCCAGATCCAATCGGATGCGGAATTCGTCTTCGATCGAACTGATCATTTCCAATACGCCGAAGGAATCGATGACTCCGTTAAGCAGGAAGTCGAAGTTGTCCGGGACTTCAGCTGGATTAAGAGCCATGCACTTAATCGATTCAGCGTACCTATCCAGAAGAAATTGGCGCACTTGTTCCGGACCAATGTCTTTCATAGTTGCTGGGTCCACCAGTTTGCCTAGGTTTGGGAAATTGGCGGGGCGTGGAAGGAGAAGCCTTTTCTACACAGCGCGTCTCGGATTTCGTCGTA
>QIAL01000170.1 GCA_003225535.1 Acidobacteriota bacterium
GGCCTAATGGCCTGGACAGAACCCACCAGATCTCCTTCGGCGGCGTCATGGATCTCCCTGTCGGATTCCGGATGAGCCTCATCGGTCATTTCGACAGCCCGCTGCCCTTAGATGTAAGACTTCCCACTAGTGGAAACCCCGGCGGGATCTTCCAGACAGACCTGACCGGTGATGGAACGGGCGACGGGACCTCCGGCTCTAACGGCGGCTTGGGAGATCTGCTGCCGGGCACAAAGGAAGGTTCATTCGGGCGCGATTTTGGGACGAATGGCCTGAATCAGAAGATCAGCAGCTTCAACACGACGATGGTCGGACAACTCACTCCGGCAGGTCAGGCTCTGGTCACAGCTCTTCCCAATCTAATAAACCAGACTGATTTGACTCATCTCGGTGGAGTCATCAACGGAGGCTCTCAACTGCAATCCGTTCCGGCCGGGGCCGTTGGGCAAGGCTGGCTGAAGACGTTCGATCTCGGCCTGAATTGGGGATACAAAGTTAAGGAAACAGTCGAACTGCGGCCAGGCATGACGATCTTCAACCTCTTCAACTTTTCAAACTTCGCTGGTCCATCGGCTCCCTTTAGCCCCACCCTAGATGGGAGCGTTGGCTCAGCCAATGGCACTACCAGCGCTGCTCTCCATGGAGTAGATGGCAACTCATTGCGCTTGGGGCTTGGCTCGGGCGTGAATTCACTGGGAGCACCGCGGGCCATCGAGTTTGAACTGAAGCTCATCTTCTAACTCGCTCAGTATTTCCTGTGGGTGGCCATTTTCGATGAAGATGGCCTTTTTTCTTAGGAAGAATGCTCTACGGATTGAGTTCCGTCCGTAAGTGTTTCGAGAGCTTTTCAATCTGCTTTAGCTTCTCAATCACATCTTTGGGCAGCATTCCTTTTCGGACGCTCGCCACGTCGGCGGGGATGGTTTGGGCCATATGCGCGAGGTCATCCGCCTCTTTCTGGACTTGAGCGGCGTCGACGCGGCGCGTGCTGATCTGGGGCTGTTGGGTCTGGCGTGACTGCGGGTCCATCGGTTCGGGCGGCGTGGGGTAATTGTGACCTGTCTGAGCCGAGGCCATGATGAGCGACACTCCGAGGATCGCAGGAAGTAACGGGAGTACACAACGCATGGAATGTGCCTCCTGCCGGGAAGGAATTGCCCATTATTGCACTTCCGATTGCACGGTGTCCCGCCTGTCAGGCAACGGAACTCCGTGCGCTTTGTGTACAATGCGAGCATGTCGTTCCGTCCTCCGCAAGGAAGTCCCAACGCCAAGCGCGGACGCACTCCGCCCCCGGAAGATACCTTTGAGGAAGCGTCTTTCCTGAAGACACTCGGGGAGAAACAGAAGCCGGTCTCGGTCAAATTGATGGATGGTCAGACTTTCCAGGGCTGGATCGAGTACTACGACAGAAACATGGTGCGTCTGACCCGGCAGGACGCTCCCAATCTGTTTATCTTCAAGCACGAGATCATGTACATCGCCGAGGATGGCGGAAAACGCAAGTAGAGCGGCGTCAGACCGCGGACCTCAGACCTCCGCAAGGGGTGGGGTGACGGGATTCAATCATTCCAATTGATTGGGAGGCCGTTTGCTGACGTCTGAAGTGTGAGGTCCGAGGTCCATGTCCGAATCCAGGAATCCTGAAAGTTTCATTCCCGCAATGTCCGCGATCGCGCGCGAAGCGGGAGTTCTGTTGATGCAATACTTCCATCAGGGCTTGAAGATTGAATACAAGGGCGACGCTGACCTGGTGACGGCGGCCGATCGTGCTTCGGAAGCCCTGATTCGCGAGCGGGTCAGCAAACAATTTCCTTCGCACGATGTCATGGGGGAAGAGCAGGGGCTGAAGGATCGGGGCAGCGAATACCGCTGGTACGTCGATCCGCTCGATGGCACCACCAATTTTGCGCACGGATACCCGGTGTTCGCCGTGTCGATGGCGCTGGAGCATCGTTCCAAAGATAAAGAGATGCGCATCGCAGGCGTTGTTTACGATCCGACGCGGGACGAGCTTTTCAGCGCTGAGAAGGGAAGGGGCGCACAACTCAATGGCAAGCCGATTCACGTCTCGAAGATGGCGCAGCTCAAGGAATGTCTCGTCGCCACCGGCTTTCCGAGTCACAAGCGCCACAAGAATCCGAACATATTCTTCTATCACCAGATCACATTGAAAACGCATGGCGTGCGTCGCGCCGGAGCCGCCGCGCTGGATTTGTGCAACGTGGCTTGCGGCCGCTTCGACGGATTCTGGGAGTTCAATCTCAACCCTTGGGACACGGCGGCCGGAGTGCTCATCGTCGAAGAAGCCGGAGGCCGGATCA
This sequence comes from Acidobacteriota bacterium, assembly GCA_003225535.1. Lineage (GTDB taxonomy): Bacteria > Acidobacteriota > Terriglobia > Terriglobales > Acidobacteriaceae > Sulfotelmatobacter. The sequence goes on from QIAL01000170.1 coordinate 2,325, forward strand.
CTCGTTTCGATGGTTCCCCCTTCGAACTCAATAGCCGCGAGACGCTGGCCTCGAATGGATTGGTGCATGACGCGCTGTTGCACGAATTCGAAGAGATCTTCGCCGGGCGTGGGCTTGAAGTGCTGCCGGATCCGCGGGTTTATCAAAGATAGCAGCGGGGGCGAGGCTCACCGATCGGAATGTTGACCTAGCCAGGATTCTTTCCGGGATTTGCCGCGTTCATAGCGCGCTTCGCGCGCAACCCCGGACGAAGGCGTCCGGGGCTACACGAGTCATTGCGGGGTTAGCGGAGTTACAATGAAGCATGTGGGGACGCCGGCTCCGCTCCGGCGCCAAAATTTCGAAAATCTCAGGCTACCGTGATCAACTCACTTCTGGAACGCCAAATCGAAAAGCGGCCCGACAAAGTCCGTCTGCAGGGACGCATTCTGTTTCTCACCGAAGACCCGGAGCTGATCAAGCGGCAACTGGCGGGCGAAGACTTGCCGTGGGACACGAAGAATCCCGCGAACAATCCCAAGCTGCGCGACGACATTTCGACCGACGAGATCACTCCCGCTCACTACTGTTTTTATTTCGACGAGACACTCGGTGAGATCCCGTATCTCGGCTTGAAGTGCGGAAGCGTCACACCCGTCGGCCGCGGCGATATAAAGCGCGGCGGGTTCGTGTGCGCGGTGAGCGGTAAACGGCGCGGCAAGGGATCGAGCCGTGAGCAGTCCCCTTATGCCGAGATGTGCGCCGGCATCCGCGTGGTGATCGCCGAAAATATCGAGCGCATTTACACGCAGAATTGCCAGAACCTGGGGCTGCTGACTTCGACAAACTTCTCTCTGATTGATCGCATCCGGGGCGGGGAAGAGATCGCGCTGAGCGAATTCACCGCGGGCGAGGATGAGATTACGCGGCAGGTGATCGAATACGGCGGGCTTTTTCCATTCAATGTTGCGCGTCTGCAGGGGAAGGTTTTTCTTCCTCCCATAGAGTCCGCGGGCGGGAGCGCCCGCGCCACACTGGCGATGACTCTTGCCGAGAAGATTTTTGCGCGGCACATGCTCAACGGGAAGGGCGCAGTAGGAGTGCCCTCGGTAAAGCCCGGCGACACCGGCTTTGCTCGCGCCGATCTGCGCTTCAGCCATGAGTACGTCACGCCCATGGCCGCGATCTTCTTCGAGCATTATGTCGGCAAGGAT
>QIAL01000319.1 GCA_003225535.1 Acidobacteriota bacterium
ATGCCGTGTCCGCCGACGTTGTAGAAGGCGAAGGAGAACGACGCTAGCACTGCGGCGATCAGGCCATAGGAATCGAAGCGGAGCGGCGCCGCCGACTTACCGCCGATGATCCCAATCGTCAGCGAGATCCCGGCCACCGCGACCAGGACCGCGGCGACCTTCTGCAAAGACAGCTTTTGCTGTCCGCGAGCGACCACGTAGAGCAACACCCACACCGGCGCGGTGTATTGCAGGACGATCGCGATGGCGACGCTGGTCTTCTGAATGGCAACGTAATAGAAGTAATTTGACGCGGCCACGCCCAGCATCCCGAGGATGAGGCACTGGATGAGATCAGGCGTGGGCAGCTTGATGCGTTTGCGAAAGGATCAGCGGGTCGATGGGATGCAACGATTCCCCGGCTAAAGCGAGTTTCCCGGTAAATACAGCACGACCGAGCGAGGCGGACACGCCCCACAGGAGCGTGGCCAGTGCAATAAAAATGTATCCGCGCAGGGGATGCGCGTGGGAATTGGAATTTCGGCTATTCAGCTCAGTTCACCGAGTCTGATGATGCTGGGGAGTCGAGAATCTGGTCAAGCAGGCCGGGATCGAATCCGATGATCACCTCTTCGTCGATGAGCATCGTCGGAGTTTCGTTGCTGCCGTATGTTTCGGTCATGGTCCGGCGCGCTTCTGTATCCTTGGAGATATCACGCTCTTCGAACGCAATCTCGCGAGCCTCCAGATACACCCGCATCAGTTCGCAGGAGAAGCAGCCGGGTTGAGTGAAGATGACGATTGACATCAACGTGCTCATCCCAAGTGGCCTACATCGCATCAAGCGCCAGCCGGTCTTTCTTCCGCCCCTTTCGGGGCTAGCTCTATTTTGCTCGCAGATCCCCACGGCTTGCGCCGTGGCCTGTATTCTATCGCCGCTTCGCGGCTGGCACGGATATGAGGCAAAATTCTTACGCTCAACCAGCGTATTCGATCGCGCTCGTGATCTTGGCAGTCTTTTCCAACATGGCCGATACCGAACAATACTTTTCTTTCGACAGGCGGACTGCGTCCTCCATCGCCTTGCTCGACACTTTACCACCGACGCGATACGTCAGCTTGATTTGTGTATAAACGGCCGGATATCCCTCGGCACGATCGCCCTCCGCGCTGACTTCGAGGCTGGTGAATGGCTCACGCTTCTTGCGAAGAATTCCGACCACGTCTGACGCGGTGCAGCCACAGAGAGCGATGAGAACAAGCTCCATCGGAGTATTCGCAGTCTTCTCCTTGGCAGTGTCCATGACGATCGCATGGCGCGAAGTGGCCTCGCCGAGGTAACGTTCGTTGTCGGTCCAGATTGTTTTAGCTGAAATCACTCTTTATCTCCGGTTATCGGTGCTTGGTTCGGGGTGGATCAACACGCGGAACAACTGGGGCGCGTCCTGCTTGAAACGAATCTCGAGTTCCGTCTGGATGTCGTGTACGCGAGAGAGAGACAGCAGGCTGTCCGACAGCGTGCAATGGCAGGAAAGGTAGAGGCGGCCGCGGACGCGTTTGAAGACGAAGTCGTGCAGGTCCAGGATCTCGGGAAACTGCGCGGCGACCGCTTTCAAGCGATGTTCGAGTTCAGCGTCGCCTACCAGTTCTTCTGGACGCTCAATCGTCGCCGGCTCGCTTTCGATATGGGTGAGGATCTCCGAAATTTCAGGAACATCCTGCCGCATCTCCGCTTCCAGTTCGGTCACCTGATCATGCGCTTCCTTGAGAGTCATCCGCTCATCTAGTTCGATGTGCTGCTCGACGTGAAGGCGTCCGGCAAGATCCTGCACGCTGATGTCGTGCACATTCAGGTTGCGGCGGGTAGCCACGGCACGGATGCGATCGAAGATGTTTTCTGTGCGCTGCGCTCGCGGCAGTGGCTGCACGGTCACGTCGGCGTCGGGCAGGACGCGGCGAACCGATTCTGTTACGGCGCCGACAAGTTGGCCCGATCGCTGGAAGGTGACGCTCCGGGCAAGCCCCACGGCAAGGTCGGCAAAGTAACGATTCCCGGCGCGCCGGATGCGGACGCGGTCGACCTCGAGCACGCCATCGACGCGCGATACTGCATCGTAAATCTGAGACCGCACGCCCGCAGGAGCGGCATCGAGCAGAGCATCGATGGTGCGCCGCGCTAATCGCCAGCTGACCGAGATGACAACCCCAGCGACGAACAAAGCGGCGATCGGATCGGCATCGGCCAGCCAGCTGATGTGATAGGTCCGTCCAACGAGAACCAGCGCGAGACCCAGCACGACGACGCCCGCCGACCAGATGTCGGTGGAGAAATGAAGCGCGTCGGCCTCCAGCGCCTGACTGTCGTATTTGTTGGCAATGCGGCCCAGGGCGCGCGAACGCCACCAGTCGACGATCATGGAGAACACCATGACAGCGAAAGCGGCAATCGAAGGCTCGATCTCAATGTGATGGAAGAAGATCCGCAAGGCCGCTTCGTAAATGATCCAGGCGCAGGTCAGAAGCAGCAGGCCGGTTTCCACAAATGCGGAAAAGTTCTCGACTTTTCCGTGTCCGTATTGATGATCGGCATCGGCAGGCTTGTCGGAGACTCGCACGGAAAAAAATGTCAGGATCGATGCGATCAGATCAAGCCCGGAATGCGCGGCTTCAGAGAGAATGCCCCGACTTCCGGTGGTCACACCCACGACCAGCTTAAGGCCCGTGATCACCAGAGCTGCCAGGACGGAGTTCCCCGCGACCGCACGCTTTTCCGCGCGCATCAAGTCGGATGGAGACAACGCCGGCGTGCCTGACATTCTGGAATTATCGCCGCTAACGGCAGAAACGGCAAAGCGAGCCATTGCGTATTGGGCGATTGAGCGACTGAGTGATTGAAATGCCTTCCATGGAATGGTGTCGGCGTCGAGCGGGCTCAATCGCTTAATCGCCCCGATGACTCAATCATTCGTCGCTTTGCCGTTTCTACCCTTAGCGGCGATAATTCCAGAATGTCAGGCACGCCGGCGTTGTCTCCGTCCGACTTGATGCGCGCGGAAAAGCGTGCGGTCGCGGGGAACTCCGTCCTGGCATCTCTGGTGATCACGGGCCTTAAGCTGGTCGTGGGTGTGA
>QIAL01000320.1 GCA_003225535.1 Acidobacteriota bacterium
ACGGGTGTGCTCGACGTCGAGCGCATGTGGCAGATCAATGTGGCCGGCACGGCGCGAGTAATGGAAGCTGTCACCGAAGTGAATCGAACGGCCGACGACGGGATCAAGCAGTTCATCTTTCCCAGTAGTGTCTCGGCATACGGGCCCGACCTGCCGGCGCCTGCCACTGAGGAATCTGCATTCGGTGCGCATACTCTGCCGTACGCCATACACAAGAAAGAATCTGACGAAGTCGTACAACAGCGTTGCACCGCCTTGCGGGGATGCAGCGTATACATCTTGCGGCCGCATATTTTTGCCGGAGCCAGCGTCGAGAACTATCTGATGGGTGCGTTTCGGGGAACGCCGAATGGTAAGGGAGCTCGCGCCGAGCAGATGCGCGCCGCGGGCAAACGTCTGCCCTGCATGTTGCCGCGAGGCCAGCAGTATCTGGACAACAAGATTCAGTTCATCCATGTGGACGACATGGCGCGCCTGATCCGGCACATCCTGCAGCGCGAGCCGGAGACGCAGCGGCTGACGGTGCTTAACGTCGCCGGCCGTGGTGAACCTCTTACTTTTGCGAAATGCATTGAGATAGCCCACGCAAAACTGGTGCGTGTGCCCGGAAAGTGGGTGATGCGTCAGGTACTGGCGTTCTTGTGGAAGCAGCAGATTTCCGCAATTCCTCCCGAAGCGCTTCCCTATATGACCGGCGAGTACATCATGAACACCGATCGGCTGCACCGGTTTCTCGGGCCTGAATACGAGCACGTCATCCGCTATACCGTGACGGACGCGTTTGCTGACAGCTTCAAAGCTGCGACCCCAGCCTAAGAGTGGTTTCAATCAGCGCAATTGACGATTGCCAGGACACGCCGGGTAGCGCACATTCTAAACGGCAAGCAGACCTGGACTTGTGAGTCCAGGCCTGCTTGGGTTGGGCGGTTTGCTCGGCTCTACTGCCTGCCGATGTACCTGCCGTTGACGTTGATGTTGTCGAGCACAGCCGTTCCCGTGGCGATGGGTTGATCCATCACCAAGGCAATCGTCTTTACAGCCATACCTGGTGCTACAACTGGCGATAGCTGTCTGGAGTTCGTGGGATCGAAGCTCACACGCTTCCAGCCGGATACTGTCAGCGCCTGAATCGTTCCACTGGCACAGTTCGCTTTATGGACGATCTCGTCGGCGGTCACGATAACGAATTGAGGCGCCTGGGTGCTGCACTCGCTATCGCTGCGCAGGTCGAAGCTCAACTGTGAGAGCTGCGATCCGGCAGCGCCTTTCAGTGCGGCACCAGCAATCGCCGTCTTCGGGGCCGATGGGTTCCTTCTTATGACCAAGCCCTGGCTTGTTGGATCCTTTTTGCTTTGGACCGGAACCCCGTATCCGTCTAACCAAATCGCATCTGCCGTACTCTTCGCTCCAGGATCCAAGCTGAAAGGGAGAGCCGCGGCATCATCATGCTCGCCTCCATCATCTCCGCCGGACGCAACCACCAGCACGACGTAAACCCGCCTCGTCGTGCCATTGGCCGTGATCTTTATCACGCACGAGTACGTGCCTGCCGTGAGTCCGGTCGGATACGCCGACACCGTGATCTGGCCCGGAGTTGTACCCGCCGATGGATTGATGGAGACCCACGAACCACCATAGACATCAGCGTTGAAGGTCATCGCTGAACCCGAACTGCTCGTGACCTTGATCGCCTTCGGAGCTGGAGCTGCAGAGCCTTCGGCGTAGAACACCAGTCGGTTCGTCGAGAGCACGAGCTTGCCCCCTCCGCCTGAAACAGGTGCACTATTCACCGTCAGTGACGCGCTGTTGCTGGTCGCACTTCCTGCAGAATTGCTGACGACCACGGAGAAGGTGGACCCGCTGTCTGCTGTGGTTGTAGCTGGTGTGGTGTAGGAAGCGGCGTTCGCTCCGCTGATGTTGGTGCCGCTCTTCCTCCACTGGTAGCTTAGGGACGCAGTACCCGTGGCGAGCACACTGAAGGTCGCTGTCTGCCCGGCAGTCACCGTTTGGCTGATCGGCTGCGTCGTGATCGACGGCGCAACCGGTGCTGCCTGGTTGACCGTCAGTGTGGCGTTGTTGCTACTCACGCTTCCGGCAGAATTGCTGATGACCACCGAGAAGCTGGAGCCGCTATCCGTCGTGGCTGTAGCCGGCGTGGAGTACGAACTGGAGGTCGCACCTGTGATGTTCGCCCCGTTCTTACGCCATTGATAGCCCATCGGAGCCGTGCCGGTCGCACTTACGCTAAACATGGCCGTCTGCCCCGCGGTTACCGTCTGGTTCGCAGGCTGAGTCGTGATTGAGGGCGCGACCGCTGCGGCATTGACCGTCAGGGACGCATTGTTGCTGGTCGCACTTCCGGCGGAGTTGGTGACTACCACCGAGAAAGTGGAGCCACTGTCTGCCGTAGTTGCGGCTGGAGTGGTGTAAGAACTGGAGGTCGCACCGGTGATGTTCCCGCCGTTCTTACGCCATTGATAACTCAGCGGCGCCGTGCCGGTCGCGCTCACCATGAAGGTGGCCGTCTGTCCCGCAGTTACCGTCTGGTTCGCAGGCTGAGACGTGATCGATGGCGCGACTGCTGCCGGATTTACGGTCAGGGTCGCATTGTTGCTGGTCGCACTTCCGGCGGAGTTGGTGACCACCACCGAGAAAGTGGTGCCGCTGTCGGCCGTGGTTGTGGCTGGCGTTGTGTAAGAACTGGAGGTCGCGCCGGTAATGTACAAACCATTCTTCCTCCATTGATAGCTCAGAGGAGCCGTACCGCTAGCGCCTACGCTAAACATCGCCGTTTGTCCCGCTGTTACCGACTGGTTTGCAGGCTGAGACGTGATCGATGGCGCAACTGCCGCCGCATTTACGGTCAGGGTTCCATTGTTGCTGGTGGCATTTCCGGCGGAGTTGGTGACTACCACCGAAAAAGTAGAGCCGCTGTCGGCTGTCGTCGTGGCTGGCGTGGTGTAGGAACTGGAGGTCGCGCCAGTGATGTTCGCGCCATTCTTTTTCCACTGGTAGCTCAGAGGAGCCGTACCGGTCGCGCTCACGCTAAACGTCGCTGTTTGCCCCGCTGTCACAGTCTGGTTGCCAGGCTGAGCCGTGATCGATGGTGCAACCGCTGCCGGGTTCACGGTAATCGTGAGCACAGTGGTGCCGGTGGATCCTCCGTATCCACCCGAGATCGAAGCGCCATACATTGTTACCGTGGATGTGGTGGTAACGGTTGGCGCGGTCCAGTTGAATGTCCAGCTCAGGGGGCTTGAGGCGAGCGCTGCAATCTGGGTAATCTCACCATTCATCACAAGTGTGGTCGATCCCGCGGCGAATGTCCCAGCCGACGCCCCGACGTCTAATCCGCTATTTGGACTGCCATTGTTGTTTAAAGTGTAAGTGTTGGTTGAACCGGAAGCGACGGTCGTCGGGCCACTGATCACGACTGTCGGCAGGCTTGTGCCGCCGCTATGACACATCGTGCAAGTCGACCCACTCTTGCCGGAGAATCCTGAAATACCGTTTGGGTAGGCACGGGCTGAGGTGGAGAAACAAATCACGGCAAGTACGACTAGAGCCGCAACACAGAGATGATTGAATAACTTTCTTTGCATCGTTCTTCTCCTGATTGGACTGGGGCGGGGGATTCCTCAGCTCTCTGCTGCTGGCTCAACGGATTGCCTTCAAGCTGACACGAAGCACGCTCCCAACTGCACTTGAATTTGTTTTTGCTGAACATCGGCCAGAGGGGCAACGATCAAAGTGGCAAGAAAAACTGCTTTCTGGCAGAGTGCCTGAGACGACATGCGCCCACAAGTATCGTTGGGCGGCATTGCAATATGTTGTTGGGAGGTATTGAGACTTGTTCTTCGGTTCGCTTCGAGGGCGGCCTTTGGTAACTGCTCGGGAATCTTAGGCCCGTTGCTATTTGTTGTTGTATCCGCTGTGCAGGGTGGGAGATCTCATGTTGCGCTATCAATGCGTCACGTATCTACCTTCCGTAAACCCGACGGCTCCGATTTCGCGAATGTGCCGACGGATCTCGCGCTAACGACTATGGGTACTGAGCATGTGAGGGGGAGAAAAGGAAATATTTCTTGCCGGAGCGGGAATAAATCCGCGGTTATGCGGTTTATGCTATGGAGGTGCCGGATCAACGCGTGCCTGCCGCAACGTTTGAAGAACTGGCTCTGCCGCTATTCGAGCAACTCTATAACTTTGCGCATTGGCTGGCCCAGGACGCGTCGGAGGCTGAAGATCTTGTGCAGGAGACCTATGCCAAGGCCCTCCGCGCATTTTCCGGATTTCAGCTGGGCACGAACTTTCGGGCGTGGATGTTTCGCATCCTCCGAAATACATTCCTCACCTCGAGGACCGGGCTGAAATCAACCTCGGCGAGCGAAGATGAGGTTGAAACCATTGCTTCCACAGCCCCGAATCCCGAGACCGTGCTTCTCGAACGGGCCGATCGCGAGATGGTTCGCCAGGCGCTTACGGAATTGCCGGTGCCCTTTCGCGAGATCTTATTGCTGTGTGAAGTCGAGGAGATGTCGTACGAAGAGATCTCTCAAGTGTTAGTCATTCCGGTTGGTACTGTCATGTCTCGTCTGCATCGCGCTCGCAAGGCGCTTCGTGCGCTGATGGTTGAAAAGTTCGAGGGGGCTCCGCATGGCGTGTGACTTATGGACTGCGAAGCTCGACGCATACGTTGACGGAGAACTCTCCTCATTAGACGCGGCCTCGCTGGCGCAGCACTTGAGGCAGTGCGCGGGTTGTTCTGCAGATGCACTGGAGCGGGTCCAGATGAAGCGGGCGGTCGCTGTGGCCGGCAAGCGTTATCAACCGAGCGCTCAACTGCGGGAGAAAATACAGCAGAGTCTAGTCAAGCGTGGACGGCATGAGGGGTCGTGGGTTTGGAAGATCGTGGCTTTGCCTGCAACTCTCGTGCTGGTTCTGTCGTTGGCGGTCAGCCTGTACGTCGATCACGAAAAGACGCTGCGCCAACGTGTCTATAGCGAACTGACAGATCTCCACGTGGCCACGCTGGCAAGCGCGAGTCCCGTTGACGTGATCTCAACCGACCGGCACACCGTAAAACCGTGGTTCCAGGGAAAGATTCCGTTCAGTTTCAACCTGCCGGAACTGCAAGGCACGGATTTTACCCTTGTAGGCGGCCGCGTTAGCTATCTTGCCCAATCGCCGGGCGCGCATCTGATCTATCGCTTTCGTCAGCACGAGATCTCCGTGTTCATTTACCAGGACCGCGGAGACGCGACGGCAGCATTAGCCTCGGCGCCGGTTTCGATGTTGTCGTTCACTGTCGAAAGCTGGACAAAGAATGGGCTGCGATATTTCGTGGTTGGCGATGTTGGAGCTCAAGATATCGAGGGTTTGAGCAAGCTTCTGCGCGACGCGGGCTAAAGCCGTTTGAGAAATTGTGTAGTCCTCATTATTACGCTGTCATCCTGAGGGGCATTCTTTGCCGCGAAGGACCTATGAACTTCCTTGCTGCGCCGATGCTGCCAGCGAGTTGCACAGGTCCTTCGCCGCAAAAGACGCGGCTCAGGATGACATTGTCATAAAATTAAGAGAGCTCTAGCCTGGGCCGCACAATCCTAAGCCGCTCTCTTACCGCTGTACAATCCCGCAATTCCGAACGTGTACGGCGTCCAGGTGGCTTCGGCAAAGCCGGCCTCTTTCATACGCGTCAACATTTCCTCTGGCGACGGGAAGCGTTCGACCGACGCAGGAAGATACGCGTACGGGCCGCGAACACCCGAGATCAATGTACCCACTCGAGGCAGCACCTGCTTGAAATAAATTCGGTACAAAGCTCCCATGATCCCCTTGGGCTCGCCAAAATCGAGAATTCCACACTCTCCCCCGGGGCGAAGAACTCGCGTGATTTCTCGCAGGCCCGCATCGTAATCCGCAAGATTGCGGAAACCGAATGCCGAGGTGACCAGGTCGAAATGTGAATCAGGGAACGGGAGATTGAGAGCGTCGGCTTCAATCCATTCTGGCGCCGCCGCGCGATCGGCTGACTTGAGCGCGGCCCGTCGCAGCATGGCGTGAGAAAAATCCGCACCGACGATCTGCGCCGATGACTTCCGTGCCTGCTGCTGGAGCGCGAACGCCATATCACCGGTTCCGCAGCATAGATCCAGAATGCGGGCATCGGGGCGTATCAGAATGTGTCGAAACGTTCGGGCCGTGCGCCGCCACCATATGCGATCCACGTTGAACGACAGCACGTGATTCAGCAGGTCGTAACGGGGCGCGATCGAAGTAAACATCTCGCGCACCGCGCGGGCTGCGGAATTCCGGTCGCTCACCCCTTCCGGAGCTGCGCCGACGACTGGAGATTTGGGCTCGGGCACGATTCTCGGGATGGCCTTACCGCTTCTTCTTCGACTTTGTGCTCTTGATTTGCTTCACAATGCGCTCGATTTGCAGAACGTGATTTGTGTCGTGCCCCGCGAACATACGCGCCAGATGCGCAATTGACTCCTTGCCGCGCTCTAGGTGCATGCCGAAGTTGTCCCAGGTCTCTGGAGAAAGTTCCTTCAGCATGGTGAGATTATTCTGTCGCAGCACGCGGAACACTTCCAGCGAGCGTTTGGTGTCGCGGCTGCGGTAGTTGAACACGGATGCCCACGCGTCCTGATCAAACGGTTGAATCGTGATGCCGTTCTCTCCTATGACGGACCGCATACGCCAACTTGCCACAACCTCCGCATCAGCCAAGTGCGCAATAATCTCCGCGATCGACCACTTCGCCGGCTCCGGCCGCCACTTCAACTGCGCTGGGGACAGGCCGGCGATGGATTTCTTGAGCTTCGCAGCGGTTGTGCGCTGGACTTTAATAGCATCCTGACCTTTTACATAACCCAGAATTCTTCCAATGTATTGCTCTGCAGTTTCCTGCATGACTCCCCCTAACTTTTGCCCCAAACCCATCCGCCCCGTGAAAGGCGGCGCAATTCTTCGACCGAATCCAGTACAGCTCGCTCGGGCACGTCGCTGGCAACTTCGACTTTGCCGATTTCCCGAGGCAAGATGAAATGCACGACACCGTTCTGCGTTTTCTTGTCGTTCTGCAGACGCCCAAGAACCTTCTTCGCGCTGACATTCACTTCCGGCAAGCGTCCCAGGCTCAACACGGCATCGGCGATCCGGCCGGCGGTCACGCTGTCCGTGCGGCCCACAGTGAGTGCGATGTTGGTGGCGGCAATCATTCCCCAGGCGACGGCCTCGCCATGCAGCAGCGAACGATAATTCGTCTCGGCTTCAAGCGCGTGGCCGATCGTGTGACCCAGGTTCAGTACGCGTCGTAAGCCGCCCTCGTGCTCGTCCGCCGATACTACCTCCGCCTTAAGCTTCACAGCCTGCGCAATCAACCACTCCAGTTCCAGTGGATCGCGCTTCAGAATCTTGGCGCGATTCTGCTCGAATCGCAGGAACAATTCGACGTTCCCAATGATGCCGCACTTCAGCGCTTCGTAGAGTCCAGCCCGAAATTCGCGGTCGGGCAGCGTCTTCAGTACGTTTGGATCGATCAGGACAACCCTTGGATGATAAAAAGTTCCGACCAGATTCTTGCCGGCAACAAGATTCACACCCGTTTTCCCACCGACGGAAGCATCCACCTGGGCGAGCACGGTCGTCGGAACCTGCACGAACTCAACGCCACGCATATACAACGAGGCCAGCAATCCGGCGACATCACCCACCACGCCCCCACCTAACGCGATGATCACGGCTTTGCGGTCGGCTCCCAGCCGCACCAGCTTTTCCGCCATCGCTTCTACGGTTGCGAGGCGTTTGGAGGGCTCCCCGTCAGGCATCAAAATGACCTGCGGCGCGAATCCGGCCGCCTTTAGTGCAGCCAAAAACTTCGCTCCCCATCGCTTCCGCACCGGGGCGACGGTCACCACGAAAATGCGACTGGTCTGTGGCAATAGATCGCCCAGGATGGATCCTGCGCGGGTGAGCAGGCCAGTCTCGATCCACGCCTGATAAGGACGTGGCAGGACGTGTATGGTCGCTTGCGCCATTGCGCTTCCATAATAGCGTAAGCGTTCCTGTCCCTGCCCCTGGAGCTTCGGTGGTAGTATTGCCCCTCTATGAAGGGTCTGCCAGCCCAGACTGACTTTATCGTCGTTGGTGCCGGTATCGCCGCACTGCGCGCCGCCATCGAATTGGCGGAATCAGGACAGGTCTTGCTCCTGGCAAAAAAGGAATTTCCAACTTTCAAAGCGCGCGATGACAAAAGCGAAGCTGAATGGTTGGGGGATGAAGACGATGTGATCCTGCACCTGCAGGACACTCTCGAAGCAGGAGATGGTCTGTGCAATCCCGCCGCGGTCAAGATCCTGATCGACGAAGGCGCCGAACGGATCGATGAATTGCTGGCGTGGGGCAAGCATCACACAACGAGGCTCTCCTTTGAACTCGAAAACCCGCACACGCGCAGCCGCCGATTGCATGCCCATGGCGAATCTGCCGGCAAGCAGATCTTGCGGACCCTCTCGCAGAAAGTGGACTCGCTGAAACATGTGTCGCAGACTGCATTTGTCTTCATAACGGAATTGCGCACTGAAGGCAGCCGGATCAGCGGACTTTCCGTTCTCGACGAAAAAGGAACGCCTCAAGAGATCGCCTGTTCCGCGGTTCTGCTCGCCACCGGCGGATCCGGACAAGTCTTCTCCAATACGACGAATCCCGACACCGCTACTGCCGACGGGATCGCGCTCGCGTTCCACGCCGGAGCTGAGGTGGGTGACATGGAGTTCGTTCAGTTTCATCCCACCGCTCTTTTCATGAAGAAAGTCCCACGCTTTCCTTTGCCCGAGGGTCTGCGGGCGGAAGGCGCTTACCTGCGCAACTTTGAACTCGATCGTTTTATGGGAAAGTACCACCCGCTTGGCGAACGGGCTCCCCTCGACCTGGTCGCGCGTGCCATCGTTCATGAGATGGAAGTGAGCCGTGCGAAAGATCCCTTCGTATATCTCGACGTGACGCACTTCAATGCCGCCAAACTTCAGAAGCACTTCCCGCGCGTCTATGCCAGCTGCATGGCTTATAACCTCGACATTACGGAAGACCTCATTCCGGTGCGCCCGGCAGCGCACTGCACTCTCGGCGGAGTGCGCACCGACCTCGACGGTAAGACCAATGTCGCCGGCCTTTACGCGGCAGGCGAGGTTGCGACGACGGGTGTGCATGGGGCTAACCGTCTACCCAGTAATACTCTGCTCGAAGCCCTTGTCTACGGGGCGCGTGCTGGAAAGGCGATGCGCAACGTTGAGAAGGTCTCATCGCACGCTGCCCCTAACCCGAAGGCCGCATATTCTAACGGCCCCGTAGACGCTGGCGTTGAGGAGTTAATCGGGCAGATTCAGAATCTGATGTGGAGTGAACTTGGTCTCGTGCGGACCCGCCTGGGAATGCAGAAGGCAGTCAAGATGCTCGAAGAGATGGCTCCGAAGCTGGCGCATCCAAGGACGCGGCGCGGGCATGAAGCCGCTAATGTTCATCTTGCCGCACTGCTCGTAGCGCGGTCCGCACTGGCTCGGGAAGAAAGCCGCGGTGCTCACTACCGCATGGATTATCCCGATCACGACGACAAGAAATTCTTGAAGCATTCAGTGGCTCGGGGGGATAAAGTAGTGTTCGTATAGTCGTGAGGGCCCCATGGGTACCCAGACGCTCGAAGTTCCCGTTCTAAATCAAGTTTCCCCTTTCGCTGCATCCGAACATAATTCCGCAGCGGCACTTGCCGAGCGGGTTCGCACCGGCACTCTAGGATGGGCTGGCCCGTGGCTGGTGCTCATGGGGCGTAGCGTTCTGATCATCGCGGCCCAAGCGATCACCGCCTGCGTTCTCTGGCTGCAATCTCATTCCTGGTCCTGGAACGCTGCTGCGAAGTGGTGGACTGTCTACGGAACGCTCGTGGACATCGGTTGCCTTGCATTGATGGCCGCCTATACGCGCAAAGAAGGCATTCGGCTGCGCGATCTGATCGGCCGTGTGCGTCTGTGCTGGGGACGCGACGTCTTTCTCGGTATCGGAATGTTCGTGCTGGTTTTTCCTTTCTTCATTCTCGGCGCAGCGTCGGCAACACGCATTGTCTACGGCAGCGGCCAGCCGCCCTCGTTTGCCGGGTTGGCGGACGCTCGCGTTCTTCCGTTGTGGGGAATCATCTACAGCTTTAGTTTGTGGTGGCTGATCTGGTCGCCCACCGAGGAGATGACGTATCGAGGCTATGCTTTCCCGCGTTTCGAGGTGCTTTGCCGCAACCGCAGCTTGGCCATCGGGCTGGTGAGTTTCTGGTGGGCGCTCCAGCATGTTTTTCTTCCATTTGTCCTGGATTGGAAGTTTGTGCTGTGGCGCTTTCTGACTTTCTTGCCCGGAGTTGTCATTTTGCTGCTGCCGTCGCTGAAAACACGGCGGCTCGGGCCGTTCGTCTTTGCGCACTGGCCAATGGACATCGTCGCGGTCTTCATGACGTTAAAGCTCTGAACTGTTGTCTCTTTTACCGGTGTTTCCGCCATCGTCTTTCGCAGGATATGCCACCGAAATCCCAATCGATATCAGCAGCACCAGCGCCACCGTTCCCAACGTGACTCCGATCGGAATCTCGAAGTAGTCTCCCAGAATCATTTTTACGCCGACCAGGATCAGGATGACCGCCAAGCCATAGTGCAGGAAGCGGAAGACCTTGATCAGTCCCGAGACTGCGAAGTACATCGATCGCAGTCCCAGGATCGCAAACACGTTGGACGTGTAAACGATGAACGCCTTCAACGTGATGGCGAGGACGGCCGGAATGGAATCGACGGCAAACAACACGTCAGTCGTTTCGATGACCAGAAGCACAACCAGAAGCGGAGTGGCGTAGAGCCGCCCATTGTCCTGTGGATTACGAACAAAGAATCGGCCGCCGCGATAGTCCGTGGTCACAGGAATCAACCGGCGCAGGGCCTTCACTATCGGATTGGACGACGGGTTTACCTGGTGCCCACCAGATAGAAATACGCGAATGCCGCTATAGATCAGCAACGCGCCGAAAACGAAGAGCAACCAATGGAAGCGCTGGATGAGTTCCACTCCGGCGCCGATGAAGATTCCCCGCAAGATAAGCGCGCCAAGAATTCCCCAAAACAAGACGCGGTGTTGCAGTTCGTCGGGAACGGCAAAATAATTGAAGATCACCAGGAAGACAAACAGGTTGTTGACGCTGAGCGACAACTCGACCACATATCCGGCGACGAACTCGAGGCTGGTCTGACGCCCCTGCCAGAAGTACACAATGGCCGCGAAGGCGGCAGCCATCGCA
>QIAL01000171.1 GCA_003225535.1 Acidobacteriota bacterium
AGGCGTATGTAGTCCCGAGAACGGGATAGCTTTGCCATTGTCCGGACCTGAATTGCTGATCACGGCATCCGCAGGTAGATGGGCGCTAAAATCGCCACCATATGTGTCAGCGTACGGAACCGTCTGCTGGAGAGTGTTACCGTTGATATATTTCCGCCACTCCATGTTGTAGAAGAAGAACGTCTTGTGCTCCTTGGCCCAGAAGTCGACCGGACCTCCAGCGTTAAAACCGAAGGTGTTCTGGCGCAGCTCGGCCACGGGTTTCGGGGCCCGATTGTTATAGGTACGGGCATCGAACGCGTCATTGCGGTTAAACTCCCAAGCTGACGCGTGGTAATCCTTGGTTCCCGACTTTAGAACCAGCACGTTTGTTCCGGCCGAAGACAGGCCGTAGTCGGCGCTGTAGTTGGACGTAAGGGTACGGAACTCGGCAATGGCATCCGCAGAAGGCGCAATGCTCATGCCGCCGGCGCCGCCGCGGTCGTCGTTCTCGCCGCCATCCAACAGATAGATGTTGTGATTCTGGCGAAGGCCGTTATATTCCACGCTGGCACTGCCACCGACGGGAGTGTTGGGAGCAGTGACATCGATCTGGCTGGACGCTCCTGGTGCCAGAGCCGCTAACTGGTAAATGCCGCGGCCATTGATGGACAGATTGGCAATCTGATCGCCGGTGATGACGTTGCTGACTTCGCCAGTATCCGACTGGACGGCAATGGTGTTGGCTTCGACAGTCACCGTTTCCGATGAACCTCCAACCGCCAGTTGGAAGTCCGCACGAGCACGATCGCCGACCTGCAGCGTCATGCCTTTTCGCTCTTCGGTCTTGAAACCACCGGTCTCAACTTTAATATCGTAGTGGCCAATGTGAATGTCGACCGCGGTGTATTGACCCGAATCATTTGTTGTGTATGCCTTCGACACGCCAGTGTCCACGTTTGTCAGTGTCACTTTGGCGTTCGCGACGGCCGCGCCGCTCGGGTCGGTCACGGTTCCAACAATAGTTGCTTCTTGGCACAGGCCCTGCGCTGCAAAGAGGAGCAACAGTGCCCCCAGCAGTAGGACCAGACGTAGGTCTAGCTTGTTCAGGGATAGGCCGAAACTCCCGGCATGCGTGGGCGAGAGGGATTTCATTTGCCAGCCTCCAAAATTGCGCTCGGTTGGGACAGTCGTCTGGGACAGAACAAACCCTTCGTACGTGAACGTTTACGGTGTACTTTGTTATGTAAACTGTTGTCAAGAAGAAAATCGATATCGTAAAGGCATTTTTTGAGGCTCCGGCCCGAAACTGAGCCTCTAACATTTTCAGATTGCTCCCTTGACCCTGCAATGTCTCTGTGCTACAAGCGTCCCGTCACCGTAATCGTTAACGGAAAGCCTTTTTAACTCAATCAGGTGCGCACCCGCATGCCCAGGCTAGGCTTCGGATGCGCCGGAGGATCACCTATGGAAAGTCGCTTTCGGACTTTGGTTTTAGCCTTTTTCGCCCTTCCTATCGTCATTCCTAGCGCTGCTCAGACCAACTCTAAGCCCCCTTATTTGGACCCCTCCCAACCCATCGATGCCCGGGTCGACGACCTCATCAAACGGATGACTCTGGAGCAGAAAGCCCAACAATTAGTGAACCAGGCACGGGCCATCCCGGACCTACAGGTCCCCGCCTACGACTGGTGGAGTGAGGCCTTGCACGGTGTTGCCAATGCTGGTACCGCGACCGTTTTTCCGGAGCCCGTTGGGCTGGCTGCCACCTTTGACGATCCCCTCATCCACGAGATGGCAATCGTCATCGGCACCGAAGCCCGGGCTAAACATAACCAGGCCATACGCGCCGGACGCCGCGACATTATGGAAGGCCTGGATTTCTGGTCTCCCAACATAAACATTTTCCGCGATCCCCGTTGGGGACGCGGTCAGGAAACTTACGGAGAAGATCCCTTTTTAACGGGAAGAATGGGCGTGGCTTTTGTCACTGGATTGCAGGGCGACGATCCCAAATACTTCCGCGTGATCTCCACGCCGAAACACTACGCGGTACACAGCGGTCCAGAACCTACGCGGCACACCATCGATGTCCAAGTCTCGAAACATGATATGGAAGACACGTATCTGCCAGCGTTCCGCGCGACCGTAACCGAAGGCAAAGCCGAGTCCATTATGTGCGCGTATAACCGCGTCAATGGTCAGCCCGCGTGCGCCAATACGTTCCTGCTGAAAGACACGCTCCGCGGCGCGTGGAAGTTTAATGGTTATGTGGTTTCCGACTGCGATGCCATTGTCGACCTCTTCGAGGGACACCATTTTGTGAAGAGCCAGGCTGAAGCGGCGGCGGCGGCCATCAAGACCGGCATGGACAACGAATGCGCCGACTTCTTCACCATCACCAAAGACGATCACGACTACAAGCCCTACGTAGACGCCGTGAAGCAGGGTTTGCTGACTGAGGCTGATCTCGACATTTCCCTGCGGCGCCTGTTCACCGCGCGCATGCGGTTGGGAATGTTCGATCCTCCAGATATGGTTCCGTATGCCAAGACTCCAGATTCCGAAATCGATAGCGCGCCACATCGCCAGCTGGCGCTGAAAATCGCCCGCGAGTCGATGACGCTGCTGAAAAACGATGGCACACTTCCGCTCGAGCCCAACGCGAAACAAATTCTGGTGGTTGGTCCGCTGGCGGAATCCGTTCAGGTGCTCCATGGGAACTACAGCGGTACAGCCTCGCACGCGGTGACCGCATTGGAAGGAATCCGCAAGCAGTTCAGCGGAGTTCAAGTGATGTATGAGCCGGGAACAAATTTTCTGCGCGAATTGCCGCCCGTTCCGACTTCGGCGCTCACAACTGAGGACGGGAAGCCCGGACTGAAAGCGGAATACTTTGCCGGCGATCTGGCGGGAACGCCGCAGGTCACGCGCATTGATCCGATCGTCGATCTGCAAAGGTTCGCTTTCATCCCCGACTCACAAGCAGTCCATGCTCCTGAGGGGATGAAAGAGTATTCGGTGCGCTGGACAGGGTTTCTCACTCCCACCGAGTCCGGCACTTATCAGATCGGCTTGGCTGGTTCCAACGAGCGCATGTGGCTCGATGGCAAGCCGATCGTCGATGACCCGGTCTTGCACGATCCCAACATCCAGACAGCTAGCGTTTCTCTGACGAAGGGACATCACTACCCGGTGAAAGTTGAATTCCTCAAGGGTGCTTTCAGTATCAAGATGGTCTGGCAGCCTGTCGGGAAGGACCCGCTCATCGAAGCCACCGCCGCCGCGCAGAAGGCCGACGTAGTCGTGGCCGTGGTTGGCATCACCTCAAAGCTCGAAGGCGAAGAGATGAAGGTCGAAGTCCCCGGATTCCGTGGCGGCGACCGTACCAGCCTCAACCTTCCCTCGGAAGAAGAAGCCTTGCTCGGAGCCCTGAAGGGAACCGGCAAGCCTCTTGTCGTCGTCCTGATGAACGGCAGTGCACTCGCCGTGAACTGGGCCAACGATCACGCCAATGCCATTCTCGACGCCTGGTATTCGGGTGAAGAAGGCGGAACTGCGATCGCGGAAACTCTGGCCGGAGTCAACAATCCGGCTGGACGGCTGCCTGTCACGTTCTACAAAGGCACCGAACAACTGCCCGACTTCGAAGATTACAACATGAAGAACCGTACCTACCGGTACTTCACGGGCGAGCCGCTCTATGGCTTCGGCCACGGCTTGAGTTACACCACCTTCGAATATAGCGGGATGAAACTGTCGAACCCACAGTTGCAGGCTGGCAGTCCGCTGGATGTCGACGTGGACATCAAGAACACGGGTAAGCGGGACGGCGACGAAGTGGCTGAGGTCTACATCAGCTTCCCGAAGGTAGCGGGCGCACCGCTGAAGGCGCTGCGCGGGTTCAAGCGCGTTCATCTGAAAGCCGGCGAGCAACAACATGTGAAGTTGACGCTCGGTCCGCGGGATCTCAGCTACGTCAACGAGGCTGGAGACCGGCTCGTCGGTGCAGGAGACTATCTCATCACCGTAGGCGGAGGACAGCCGGGAACTGCGGCGCCCCATGCGGATTCTCATTTAACAATTCAGGGCGAGGAGAAGCTGCCCGAGTAGATCAAGAGCTTTAACCACGAAGGACACGAAGGTGCACGAAGGAAATTCCATCGCCACCTTCGTGTCCTTCGCGTTTCTTGTGGTTCAATAAAGACGTCGGCCCGATATGATCATTCGCGGTTTCCTGGCTGCATTTCTCCTGATGCTCGCGTGCGCTCTCGTAGTGGCCCGACCTAGAACTCAGTCGGGGAACGCCCCCAAAGCCGCCCTGTCCGATAGTCCGATCCGATTCACATATCAAGCTATCGATTTCAAACTCGACAGCAATGAAAGCCCCGAGCACCACGCTCCCGAGACGATGGCGGGCGGCGTGGCCGTCTTCGATTACAACAACGACGGCAAGCTCGATATCTTCTTCACTAATGGCGCGGACCTCAAGACACTGAAAAAAGATTCCCCCAAGTACTACAACCGCCTCTTCGAAAACGACGGCAAAGGACACTTCACCGACGTCACAGAAAAGGCCGGCCTCAAAGGGACAGGCTATGACACCGGCGTCGCGATCGCCGACTACGACAACGACGGGTATGAGGACATCTTCGTGGCAGGCGTCTATCGCAACACGCTCTATCACAACAACGGCGACGGAACGTTCACCGACGTTACCTACAAGGCCGGCCTCAACAAGCCCGATCCTGAGTACGGCCCCCTGTGGTCCGTCGCCGCCGCCTGGGTCGACGTCAACAACGACGGCCTGCTCGATCTCGTCGTCATCAACTATCTGAAATGGGATTTTAATAACGAACCTGTCTGTGCTGGCTTCGGTCACAACGACTACTGCCATCCCAAGATGTA
>QIAL01000321.1 GCA_003225535.1 Acidobacteriota bacterium
GCAGCACAGGCGTACGACGATGCCGCTCGGATTCGCTTCGGGGTATTCGCAAAATGCAACTTCCCCTTGCAGGAATAGCGCACCTGCCTTAGACTTTTACTACGGGTCGAACGTGGCCTAAGTCATTGAAAAGTCGGGGCGTAGCGCAGCCTGGTAGCGCACCTGCCTTGGGCGCAGGGGGTCGTAGGTTCAAATCCTATCGCCCCGACCAATTTTCACAATCGGCAACCCATCTGTCAGACCCTTACTTCTTCGGATTTCACCAGCGGCTATCGCTTCGGCTCACTCCCGCTGCCGGATTCAACTCGGGCACCGGGGGGTAAGTCAAATCCTATCCAAACCTGCCTTAGAATCAGTAATTTACGCGCCGCTCAGACTACACAATTCGTCTGAGAAACCACGCTGCCCAGCTAACCTGCCTTTCGTCTCTCTGGCTTCTCGGACGACATAAGCACCAGTGCCATCTCGACGCCATGACGAAAGCTCTGGAACTGGACGGGCTCTGAGACCCCGTTCAACTCCTGCAGCCGTTTTCGCAATTCGGTTCCGCAGGTTAGGTGAGCCGTACAGTGCTTGCAGTCTGGGTTGTGGATTCTCAGAGTGGACAATATGGAGCAGATTCGAGGCCTGAACGTCACAACACACCCCGCACGACAGTTTGATCTGCAGCAAACTCGCCGATTTCGGCGAGGGTGTCGTTGCGCTTCCGCAAAGATGAGCAATTTTTGGGAGATCTGACTTTAGGGTAGAGCTGTGTCACGACTGACACACTCGGGTTGGATTTCAATCATCGTGTCTCGGAGCGCGCGGCCGCCCCCGCCTTCTCTTCAAGTTCCGCCCAGCGCGCGTACAGTGAATCCAGATTTTTCTGTGCGGCGTCCAGTTCGTCGTGGGCCGCCATCAGCTTGGGACCATCACTGGCAATTGCTGGATTCTCCATCTCAGCACGCCGGGCCTGCAACGCCTGCTCCGCCTCCGCGATGCGTTGCTCGATGCCGGCATACTCGCGAGCCTCTATATAGGAGAGCTTCTTTTTCTGTGTCTCCGGCCGGGAGGAAGGCGCTGGCTGCTCAGGGCGTGTCTGTTTCTCCGCTGATCCCTTGCCTTCCGCCTGCCACAACTCCCATTGTGCGTAGTCGGCGAAGCCTTCCGCGCGGCCCTGGCCGTCGAGACCGAGCACGATCGTCGACACGCGATCGAGCATGTAGCGGTCGTGAGTGACCAGCACCAGGGAGCCGCGAAATTCCAGGAGGCTTTCTTCCAGGATTTCGAGCGTGGGGATGTCGAGGTCGTTTGTAGGCTCGTCCAGCAGAAGCACGTCGGCCGGCTGCAGCATGAGCTGGGCGATCAAAACCCGGGCCCGCTCACCGCCGGAGAGGCGTTCAACCGGCTGGTTAAGCTGCTCGCCGGTGAACAGGAATTTCGCCGCCCACGACGCCACATGAATCACGCGATCCTGATAAATCACTGAATCCCCTTCGGGCGCAAGAGCTCGGCGCAGCGTGACATTCTCGTCGAGTTTGCGGGTCTGGTCGAAATAAACGATGCGTAACCAGTCGGCACGACGGATCTCTCCGCTGCTGGGCGCGAGGTCTCCACGCAAGAGGCGAAGCAAAGTCGTCTTGCCGCTACCGTTTGGCCCCACCAGTCCGACCCGCAAGCCAGCGGAAACGATGAAGTTCAGCCGCTCGAACAATGTCCGGCCGCCGAGCTGGCAAGACACGTTTTCGAGTTCGATCAGGCGCTTGGTCTTTCGATCGGTCGCCGAAAAATCGATCTGCGCAGTTGTGGTGCGGGTTCTGGCATTCAAGTCGGCGAGTTCGCTCATCAGTTCGCCGGCTTTATCGATACGCGCCTTGGACTTCCTGGTCCGGGCCTTCGCTCCCCGGCGCAGCCACTCAATTTCGGAGTGCACCAGATTCTCCAGAGCTTCCTGGCGCTTACCCTGCGCGTGAAGGAATTCTTCCTTCTTCTCGAGGAACGCGCTGTATTTGCCGCGCACTCGCAACAACCCGTCGGGATACACGCGACTCAGTTCCGCCGTTTCGGTGGCGACATTCTCGAGGAAGTAACGATCGTGGCTCACCACGACGCAAGCGAACCTTGCGTCCCGCAGCAGGTCTTCGAGCCATTCAATTCCGGCAAGGTCCAAATGATTGGTGGGCTCATCCAGCAGTAAAACATCGGGCGCCTGCACCAGCGCTTCTACGATGGCCAACCGCTTCTGCCAGCCTCCGGAGAGCGCCACCGCTTCGGTGTCGATGTCTTCGAATCCGGCGCGGCCGAGTATCTCGGCAAAGTGGGCGCCACGTTCCGATTCCGGCGCGCTCGAATCCCGCAGCCCTCGCTCCACGACCCCGCGTACCGACTCCCCGGGAGCAAATTTCGAGTCTTGCGCCACGTAGCTAAGACGGAGGCGCTTGCGAACCGCAAGGTCGCCGCTGTCGGGTACCTCCGTGCCCGCCAAAATCCGCAGCAGCGTGGATTTCCCCGAACCGTTCGGCCCAATCAACCCGATCCGGTCTCCTTCGGAAACTGTGAAGGAGACGTTTTGGAAGAGCGGCTTGGCTCCGAAAGCTTTCGAGATTCCTTGTGCGTTTAGGATTGGTGGCAACGGCGGCGTACTCCCACAATTTCTTGGCGCAATCAGTTCTTTTGAGGGCGAACTCCATCGAGCACGAGTTCACAAAGACGATCTACAAATTCAGGGGTCAGGCGATCATGCTGGATGAGGAACCGCATATAGATCGGGCCGTAGAGTGAGTCGAGAAGCAAATCGGGATCGAGGTCCTTTCGCAACTCACCGCGTTCGATGCCACGACGAAGAGTCGCGTACGCTTCTCGGCGGCGTGGCCAGAGGAATCGTTCGCGGAACGCTTCGATCAGATCTTTGTCGCTCTGGCCCGCCGCCAGGATGGCAGATACGATGCGACCACGCCGGCTGCGAAATACCTTTATCAATTGGCGCATCTGCTGGCTCATATCGGCATAGACGGATCCGGTATCTGGGAAGCGCAGCTTGCGCGTGGTGCTGCTGGCGAATGCGTCCGCGATCAGCGCGCCCTTATTCGGCCACCAGCGGTAAACCGTGGCTTTGCCCACGGAGGCGTGCGCCGCGACCTCTTCAATCTTGAAGTCGGAAAAACCATTCTTACCAAGGATCCTTAAAGTAGTACGAAGGATGGCCTGCCGGGCTTGCTCGCTGCGGGGGCGGCCCGGGGGGCGCTTACCGTTCTTGCGGTATTCTGCGGCCAATAACTTTTGGCGCATGGTCCTAAGCTACCATATAATCGAGCCAAGTTAATTCGAATCCGATACGCCGAGTATCGAATCTAAGCGATCATTGGCGAAGTGCTATTGGGGCAGCACGTCTCGATGTTTCCTTGGATGATGGAGCGGATGGGGATCTCATGTGGATTGTTGCTCTAGCCCTAAGACGGCCTTATACATTTGTTGTAATGGCGATCGTGATTCTGATTCTGACGCCGATCACCATCCTGCGCACGCCGACCGATATTTTCCCCGACATCGACATTCCCGTAGTTTCCGTCGTTTGGTTCTACACGGGATTATCGCCGCAGGACATGGCGGACCGAGTGGTGGCCAACTCTGAGCGCGGGATCACCACGACCGTTAATGACATTGAGCATATGGAATCCCAGTCAGTGTATGGATTGGGAATCATCAAAGTGTTCTTTCGTCCGGGGACCAACGTACAAGGCGCGATTGCACAGATCACGGCCATCTGTCAGACCTCTGTTCGCTCCATGCCGCCGGGCACCACGCCGCCACTCATTATTTCTTACAGTGCTTCAACTACTCCCATCATTCAGCTTGGATTGAGCAGCAAGACGCTTCCTGAGCAGCAACTGTTTGACCTTGGCCAGAATTTTTTGCGTACTTTTCTGGCAACGGTCCCGGGGGCCGCGACGCCATACCCCTATGGCGGTAAATTGCGGCAGATTCAAGTCGATCTCGATCTACCAAAACTGCAGGCGTACGGGCTTGCCCCGGTAGATATCGTAAATGCCGTCAACGCCCAGAACATTATTCTGCCCACCGGCACGCTGAAGATGGGGCCTCTCGAATATGACGTCGAGATGAACGGGACTCCGGAAACCATCGCGGAGTTGAATGATCTCCCCGTGAAAACCACAAATGGGTCTACGTTGTACATGCGCGATGTGGCCCACATCCGCGACGGATTTGCACCGCAGACCAACATCGTTCGGCAAGACGGGAACCGCGGCGCGCTGATGTCGATCTATAAGAACGGCACGGCCTCCACGCTGCAGATTGTCGCCGGGGTCAAGGGAATCGTTGAGCAGGCCGCGCAGTCATTGCCACCGGAACTAAAGATTTCTCATTTGTTCGATCAGTCGCTTTTCGTGCGGGCGTCGATCAACGGCGTCGTCCGCGAGGCCCTGATTGCCGCGGCTCTCACCGCTTGCATGATCCTGCTCTTCCTGGGGGATTGGCGTCCGACGATTGTCATCTCGATTTCGATTCCGCTCTCGATCTTTGTGTCGATCATTCTTCTAGGGGCGATCGGCGAAACCATCAACATCATGACGCTGGGAGGATTGGCGCTGGCGGTAGGGATCCTGGTCGATGACGCTACCGTGGAAATTGAAAACATTGAGCGCAATCTGGCGATGGGCAAAGAGATGCGCCAGGCGATTCTTGACGGAGCCCAGCAGATTGCAGTGCCTGCATTCGTATCGACGCTCAGCATCTGCATCGTGTTTGTGCCAATGTTTTTCCTGAGCGGCGTTGCGAAGTTTCTGTTTGTACCGCTGGCGGAGGCCGTGAGCTTCGCCATGCTGGCCAGCTACCTTCTGTCGCGAACCCTGATTCCTACGCTGGTGATGTACATCATGCGAGGGCATGAACACCGTGCCGAGGCGCCTAGATCCGCTCTTGCACAGTTCCAGCGGGGCTTTGAGCGTAAATTCGAACAGTTCCGACGAAGCTACGAATCACTGCTCGAGACAACAATTGCCCATCGGGGGCTGTTCGCAGTTTGCTTCCTGTTGTTCTGCCTGCTCTCACTGGGACTTTTTTCATTCCTGGGACAAGACTTCTTTCCCCAGGTGGATGCAGGGTTGTTGCGGCTACACGTTCGCGGACGTCCCGGATTGCGGGTGGAGGAGACAGCTCGTCTGTGCGATCAGATCGAGAACTCTCTGCGCGCAGAAATTCCGCAGGGACAGCTGCAAACCATTCTCGACAACATCGGGCTGCCGAATTCCGGCATCAACCAGTCGTATAGTTCCAACGGGACGATCGGCTCGAGCGATGCTGAGATTCTGATTGCATTGAATCCCGAGAAGCATGAGCCAACAGCCGACCTGACGCGGCATTTGCGGGAATTCCTGCCTCGGCGTTTCCCGGGCGTGGAGTTCTTTTTCCAGCCCGCTGACATCGTCACACAAATCTTGAACTTCGGTATTCCTGCGCCCATCGACGTGCAAGTCGTCGGCAATGATCAGCAAACGAATTATGCGATCGCTCAGCAGATCGCCGGACGGATGCGGCATATTCCCGGGACTGCCGACGTACATGTCCAGCAACTGCTCTCGCTGCCCACGCTGCACATGGATATCCAGCGCACACGAGTCGCCCAAGTCGGGCTGACGACACGCGAGGTGGCGCAGAGCGCGCTAGTTTCGCTCAGTGGGAGCTTCCAGACGTCCCCTAACTTCTGGCTCAATCCGAAAAATGAAGTGACGTACCAGATGGCGGTGCAATCCCCGCAATACCGCATGACAGACCTGCAAGACCTGATGAACATCCCCGTTGTTTCGCAGCAAGGGCCGCAATTAATGGGCAACCTGGTGCAGATCAATCCAACGGTTCGGCCTGCGACAGTGAATCACTACAATGTGCAGCCGATCATCGACGTATTCGCCAGCACGCAAGACCGTGATTTGGGAGCGGTCGCGGCGGATACGCATGAGGTGCTCAAGAGCTTCGAAGACAAACTGCCGCGCGGCACTCACATTGTGGTGCGTGGGCAGGTTGCTACTATGCGGTCTTCATTTATTGGTCTGGGAGTTGGACTGGTAGGAGCGATCGTGCTGGTCTACTTGTTGATCGTGATCAACTTCCAGTCGTGGCTGGATCCGTTCATCATCATCACGGCACTGCCCGGGGCGCTAGCTGGGATCTGCTGGTTCCTGTTGCTGACGCACACAACCTTGAATGTTCCGTCTCTTACGGGAGCGGTCATGTGCATGGGCGTGGCGACGGCAAACTCGATTCTGATGGTTAGCTTCGCCCGCGAACAGATGGATGAAGGCGTGCCTGCCGTCCAGGCGGCTGTGGCAGCCGGCTACACGCGCATTCGTCCGGTGTTGATGACCGCACTGGCAATGATTATTGGAATGGTGCCGATGGCGTTGGGCTTCGGCGAAGGCGGCGAGCAAAACGCGCCGTTGGGACGAGCGGTGATTGGCGGGTTGTTGTTCGCCACGGTAGCAACATTATTCTTCGTACCGAGTGTTTTCGCGATATTCCATAGCCGGCGAGAGGCACAGCGGGCGCGCGAGCAGGAGTCGTGATTAAAAACAGCGGTTTCCTAGATTCGGAGCAAAGCATGAAGTTAGATGACGAACAAATACGGCAGCAACATCGCGTGGCCAGCGATTCTGATGGTCGACAGAGTGCCGACACGCCTCATCACGCGACGCAAGCCGAGATTGATGAAGAGATCGCCGCCATGAAGGAACGCTCGCGGCGCCAGACACACAGCATTGAGCCGCCGCCAGAGATTCCTCCTGCCCCGCCGCGTCGCGCATTGATGGTGGTCGGAGTCGCTTTGCTGATTCTGCTGGCAGCCGGTGCGGTCACATTGATCAGCCGCGCGAGTCACGAACGCGCGCTGGCTAAAGAGACCGAACAGAGCTCGATTCCAACGGTCGCAGTGGTCCATCCGCTGGCGGAGAAGCCCGACGAGGAGCTTGTGCTTCCAGGTTCGCTGCAGGCCTTTGCAGAGTCTCCGATCTACGCCCGGACGAATGGATATTTGGTGCGATGGTACAAAGACATCGGAAGCCGCGTGCAAGAAGGTGACTTACTGGCGACGATCGACACGCCGGAGATTGATCAGGAACTAAATCAATCTCGAGCTGCGCGGCAACAGATTGTGGCGCAACTGGAACTTGCCAAGATCAGCGCCGACCGCTGGGAGAACCTGCGCAAGAGCGATTCGGTCTCGGCGCAGGAGGCCGACCAACAGACCAGCGGATACAAACAGGCGGAGGCAAATCTGGCGGCGGCAGATGCGAACGTGCGCCGACTCGAACAACTGGAAGGATTCAAAAAGGTATACGCGCCATTCTCGGGCGTCATTACGAAGCGTAACGTCGACCCGGGAGCATTGATCAATGCCGGCGCCGGCGCTGCGGGGCGCGAACTGTTCGACATGGCGCGAGTCGACCCGCTACGCGTGTACACCAGCGTTCCCCAAGCCTACGCGCCTTTTATCAGGGTCGGTGCATCGACGACGGTAACTCTGCAGGAATTTCCGGGGCAGAGATTCTTGGCCAAGGTGGCGCGAACTGCCGAGTCGATTGATCCCAATACGCGGACGCTGCTTACGGAAGTGGATGTGCCGAACCGGGACGGCCGGCTGTTGCCCGGATCGTTCGGCGAGGTGCACTTTGCGGTGGGCTCGAACGTCAACAAAGTTACGGTGCCGGTGAATGCGATGCTGTTTCGCTCCGAGGGGTCCCGGCTAGCAGTTGTGGGACCAGACAATAAGGTGCAACTGCGCCCAATCAGCATTGGAAAGGACTACGGAACCACTCTCGAAGTTCTGGCCGGAGTCTCCATCCAAGATCAGATCGTGATCAATCCACCGGACTCGTTAGAAGATGGACAGCAGGTGAACATCGCGCCAGCATCACCGGGGCAAGGTCAGGATCAGTCGGCGGCACAACCACAAGCGGTTCCGCAGAGCACACGCCAGGAAGAAAATATTCCGGAGCAACAACAGCGCAACGCGCAGAGGCAGCCGGGGCAGCAGAGAAAACCGAGCAAGGCCAATGGGAGTGGGCAGTGAGGAGGGGATCTGTCGCAGCGCTCCTGTTGTGGCTGGGATTCGCAAGCGCATGCACCGTGGGGCCTCGATATGCGCGCCCAAGCGCTTCAGCACCCGCGCCCGATGCGTGGAAGACACAGCCGCCGTGGCAACAGGCTGCGCCCAGGGACGCGATCCCGAAGGGATCATGGTGGCAGATATTCCAGGACCCTGCGCTGGACGGCTACGAGCAGCAACTCTTGCAGGCGAATCAGTCTCTGGTCGCCGCGCGAGATCGATTGAGCCAGGCGCGTTCTCTGGCACGGATTGCTACCGCGGATTACTTCCCTCAGGTTTCGGCAGATCCATCCGCGATTCGCGAGCGCGGGTCGGGCAATCGTCCGGTAAACGGAGCCGCAGTTGCGAACGGGGTTAGGCGGCCTTACACGCAGAGTGTCTATACGATTCCTTTTTCATTGAGCTACGAAGCCGATTTGTTCGGACGGGTGCGCAAGAATGTGGAAGCAGCGAATGCTTCGCTGCAATCTACGGCGGCGGATCTCGGGAATGTGCAGCTGGTTTTGACTGCCGAACTCGCCGCCGACTATTTCACCTTGCGCGAACTCGATGCGGAATACCAGGTCGTCGAGGAATCGGTGGGATATCAGCGGAAGGCACTGGACCTGCTGAACCAGCGTCACACTGGAGGGATCGCGAGCGGCCTCGAGGTCGCGCAACAGGCCACCTTGCTGGACTCCACCATTTCGCAAGCTGCCTTGGTGCTGCAGACGCGCGCGCAGTATGAGCACGCGATTGCGGTCCTGGTGGGACAGCCAGCCCCGAATTTTAGTGTGCCGGTCGCGCCGCTGAAGACCACGCCGCCTGCCGTGCCGTTGGGAGTTCCGTCAGACGCGCTGGAGCGGCGGCCAGACATCGCCACGTTTGAGCGCGATATAGCGTTTGCCAACGCGAAGGTTGGACTGGCTCGCACAGCTTTTTATCCAC
The DNA here is from genome assembly GCA_003225535.1 of Acidobacteriota bacterium. GTDB lineage: Bacteria > Acidobacteriota > Terriglobia > Terriglobales > Acidobacteriaceae > Sulfotelmatobacter. The sequence goes on from QIAL01000321.1 coordinate 9,029, forward strand.
ATATCACGCTCGGCGGCGCAGGAGGGTTGCAGAGCACGGCTATTAGTTCGTTGTTCAATGCCCCGAGCCTTTTCTGGTCTTTGGGCGCCGATGCTCTGGAGCCGGTGCTTCAAGGCGGTCGCAATCGCGCAAACCTGGCCGCGGCGCGGGCTGCGTACGACGAGGCGGTGGCGAACTATCGTCAAACCGTGCTCACCGCCTTCCAGCAGGTGGAGGATGGCATCAGCAATCTGAGCACGCTCTCACAGGCACTTTCGACGCAGGGCGCGGCCGTTGAAGATGCGCGGAAGGCTTTGGAGATTGCAAACAACCGCTACGTGGGCGGAGTGACAAATTATCTCGACGTGATTACCGCACAGACCACCCTACTGAGTAATCAGCGTCTCGAGACGCAGTTGCTCGGGCAGCAGTTGGTTAGCACCGTGTACCTGGTTAAGGCTCTGGGCGGCGGCTGGGATTCGAGCGAGATCAAAGATGAGCAGGTTCACCCGCAGCCAGGACAGATCCTGCAGCAGTAAAACTTCTATTCAAGTAATTTTGCAGGGTCACTCAGCGCCTGAGCGAGATCGCTCAGGAACATGGCGGCGCGGGCGCCATCGGCCACACGGTGATCGCAGGAGACCGTCAGCGTCATCATCGGCCGGACCGCAGGCTTTCCCTCGAGCGCGACGACTTTGTCGGCAATTCCTCCCACCGCCAGAATGGCGGCCTGTGGCGGAGTGATGATCGCGCTGAACTGATCCACCCCATACATCCCTAGATTGCTGATGGTGAATGTAGCGTCCGCGATATCGGCGGGGCGCAGCTTGCCGGCCCGGGCGCGCTCGGCAACATCCCGCCGCTGACTCGCAATCTCCGGCAGACTTCCGGTGTCCGCATTGGGGATGACGGCGGCGACTACGCCATCATTCACGGCGATGGCCACACCCATGTTCACATGATCATGAAGACGAATGCCTTCTGCGCTCCAGCTGGCGTTCAAGCGCGGATGTCTCAGGAGCACGCGCGACACCACAGCGACCAGCAGATCTGTGTGAGTGACGCGGATCTTCTTGGTGGACTCGATTTCATCGACGATCTGCTCGCGATACTGATTCAGCGCTGTGGCGTCGACGTCGCGAGTCACGAAAAAGTGGGGTACTGTCGTCCAACTTTGCGTCGTGCGCTCGGCCATGATTCGGCCCAGCGACGTGGGAACTTCGACCGTTCCGGATTCCTTTAGCGTTGAATGAGGGGTTGCGGTGGCAGGGGACGTCGAAGCAGCCTGCACGTCCGAAGCGAGAATTTCTCCACCGGGGCCGGAGCCGTGGATGGCGGCAACATCAACTCCCAATTCTTTGGCGAGGCGGCGCGCTTTGGGAGAAATCTTGGCAGAGTTCGCTACTGACGGTGAAGCGGACTGAGTTGGACCGGAGTGGGACGGCTCAGACTTCGGCTGTGAGGTTGCACGAGCCGCAGGGGCAACGGATTCGATATCGGCGGGAGGCTGCTCTCCGGGTGCGACGATCCACGCAATCGTTTGTCCTACCGGGATCTCCGCCCCTTCGGAAGCCTTGATTCCCGCCAGAACCCCGTCGGCAGGGGCTTCGACTTCCACCACCGCCTTGTCAGTTTCTATTTCCAGGAGCGGTTCGCCCTTGGAAACGCGGTCGCCTTCCTTCTTCCGCCAAGCAATGAGCTTGCCGGTTTCCTGCGCCATCTCGAGAGCGGGCATTACTACGCTGAAGGCCATAGTCGTTCTATTGGGGAGGGCCTTGACGATGGCCTTCAGCCCTTAAACTCCGATCTTCTCTGTCTTGGCGCTGGCTTCGATCATGTCGAGCACGTGCTTGCTGGCCGGAGCTTCGCTTTCGCGTGTGGTCGGTAACGGGCCGTTCACCGTGAAATAGTGAGCACCGGCTACCAACAGTTCTTCTGCCGGGAAACGTGTGATCACTTCGTGTCCGGTCGGAGTCACGACGATTTCCTCTTCGATGCGCGCGGCGCTCCAGCCGTCGGTCGAGGGCCAGAAGGTTTCGAGAGCGAACACCATGCCGGGCTTGATTTCTACCGGATGATCGAAGGAAACCAGGCGGCTGATCACCGGCTTTTCCCAGATTGCAAGTCCGATGCCGTGGCCATACTGCAGAGCGAACGCCGCTTCTTCGTTAGGGAAGCCGAAGTCTTGTGCTTTGGGCCAGACCGCTGCTATCTCGGCGGTTGTGCGGCCGGGGCGCACGAGTTCGATCGCGGCATCGAGGTATTCGCGGCAACGCTTGTAGGCATCCACCATGGCGTGCGACGCGTAGCCCACCGTGAAGCAGCGGTAGTAGCAGGTGCGGTATCCCATGTAGGAGTGCAGGATGTCGTAGTACACGGGGTCACCGGGGCGCAAGATGCGATCGGAGAACACGTGCGGGTGCGGGTTGCAGCGCTCGCCGGAGATGGCGTTTACGGCCTCGACGTACTCCGAGCCGAGATCGTAGAGAACCTTGCTGACGAGGCCGACGGCTTCATTCTCCGCCAAGCCGGGCTTCATGGCGCGATAGAGTTCGTCGTAGGCGGCGTCGACCATCATCGCCGACGTGTTGAGCAGCGCGATCTCGTCCTGTGTCTTGATGACGCGGGCTTCGGACATGAGTTGCTGGCCGTCGACGATTTCGAGGCCTTCGCGCTGGAGCGCGAACAGGACCGGGAGTTCGATGATGTCGATCCCGACTGGTTCTTTGTGCAGGCCGCGTTTTTCGAGTTCGATGCGGATCTTTCTTGCGACATCTTCGGCGCGGCCCATCTCCGGGGTCATGGCGCCACGGAGCATGGAGATTCCGGGACGGGAACGCTCGGGGCCGAGCCATGGGCAGTTCAGCGCATGATGCTTGGCGGCGGAGCCGAAGTCCCACAGGATTGGCTCGTCATTCTGTGGGAGCAGCGTAAAGCGGTTTGCCTTGTCCT
>QIAL01000172.1 GCA_003225535.1 Acidobacteriota bacterium
TTTTGACTGAGAACTGACAACTGAGAACTGACAACTGACAACTGACAACTGAGAACTGACAGCAGAGAACTCCTTCACTCTCAAGATTTTGCCCCTAACTCCTTGCAGCCCATAGATTAATTCCAGAATTTCCCCCAACCCTCTGATTTCACAAGACCAGGGGAGAGGGGAGGAGGCCTAATTAAAGATGTCCGACTATCCAAATCGCTGTCAGCACTTAAAAACCAACGGCACGCAGTGCGGATCGCCCGCGCTCCGCCGAAACCGTTTCTGTTACTTCCACAAGCGCTACCAGGACGAGCGCATCCGTCTCAACGTCGATCGCCGCCGTCGCGGCACGGCCACCTTCTTCCTGCCGGTGCTCGAAGACGCCAACTCCATCCAGATGTCTCTCATGCAGATCATGCGCCTGCTCCTGACCGGCCAGATCGAGCACAAGACCGCCAGCCTCCTTCTTTATGCGTTGCAAACCGCCAGCACCAACCTGCGTCAGACCAACTTCAAACCGTGGATTCACGAGGTCGTCCTCGACCCGCGCGACGCGGCCGAAAGCATCCTCAATCAAACCCACCTCTGGGACGACGAAGACTTCGAAGAAGAAGAGGAAGAAGAGGTCGACGAGGTCGAACAAGAGATCCGACAGAAAGAGGAAGAGGCCGCCAAGAAAGCCCGCTTCGTCGCCCGCTGGGAAGCGAAGAAAGACATCGAAGCCCGCGAGCGCGGCCGCAAACGCTACGAGGAGGAAGAGAAGCTAAAGGACTGGGTCCAGCAGAATCCCGGATACAGGCTGGTCCGCCACGACGGCCGCATGCTCACCGAAAAAGTCGAAGAGCCTGACGACCAATCCGCTAAGCCAACACCGACCGCCGAGAAAAAGCCGCCCGCCCCCAGCAGCACGGACCAGGTCCGCGCCAAAATCAACGACATGATCCGCAAACAACTCCCAGCCCTCACCGCTGTTTACAATGGCGCCCTGCAAAAGGAAGCCGACAAGCAGGCTATGAAAAAACAGCCCCAAAAGGAGACGATATCCGGCGAAAACGCAACGAAAGCCACCACCGGGCGATCCTGAACGAAAATTTCTTTCCGGGTACGGCGCATTGCCACTAAAATGGACGCACTGCAGGCGGAAACCCGCTTCTCTCACGGGTTTCGCTTCGGAGGTTCTGTGCACGTCCTGGTGACGGCCGACTCGTTGTCTGGCTCCTGGACCTATGCCCGCGAGCTGGTGACCGGGCTGGTCACGCGCGGCGTGCGCGTCACGCTGGTCAGCTTTGGCCAGATCCCTCTGCCCGATCAGACATCCTGGATGGATCACCTGCACGGACTCGATTACCGTCCGACAGCTTTTCGTCTGGAGTGGATGCAGGAAGCCGAAGAGGACTTGCCGGAGTCGTCCGCATTTCTGGTGACGCTGATCAAAGAACTTCGGCCGGACATCCTGCATTTGAATCATTTCTGTTACGGAAACTTGCCCGTAGATGTGCCTCGCGTGGTCATGGCGCACGGCGACCTGGTCACATGGACGCATGCGGTGCACGATCGCGCGCCGCGTCCGGCACGCGCTTTCGACTGGTACCGGCGAACGGTGCTCAATGGATTGATGAGCGCGGATGCGGTTGTGGCTCCCTCGGCGTGGATGCTCGAGTGCATCTCGTCCTGTTACGCGCGGCCGCGACGGAGCGAAGTGATTTATCCGGGACGCAATCCAATCTTCTTTAATCCCTACGTCAGCAAGGATGATTGCGTGCTCGCGGTGGGCCGGCTCGTGGACGCGAGCAAGCAAGTGTTTCTGCTCACGCAGCAGCAGCATCCGCTGCCGGTCTGCATCGTGGGGGCGGAGCATACGGTGCCGCTGCCGCGGATTCCGATTCGCGCGGATGTGAGGGTCGCCATCGAGGAAACGTCAGTGGCGATTCGGGGGCCGCAGACCGATGCGCAATGGCATGCCCTTGCTCGAAGCCGCTTTCTCCCGCTGCGCGATTGTTGCCAATGACATTCCGAGCTACCGCGAGATCTGGGGCGATACGGCACTTTACTTCCGTACCAATGACGCCGCGAGTCTTGCGGAAAATATCCGGCTGCTCAATGCCGATCGTCCGATGCGGCGTGCGTATGCCGAATTGGCGTACACTCGCGCCCGCGAGCGCTTCACTACCAAGCGGATGATTGATGAGTGCCTGGCACTTTATCGCAGCCTGCGTTCGGCGCGGGTAAGAGCGGCGTAATCTGCTCGATTCCTGTGCTCACCTTTCCTGCCTCAGGACGTCCTTGAATTGCTGCACGAGACGTCGCCATGCACATCATGATGAACGAGTTCCGTTATGCCGCACGCCAGTTGTACAACTCGCCGTGGTTCACGGTGACGGTGGTTCTCACATTGGCGCTTGGAATCGGCGCGAACACGGCCGTATTCAGCGTGATGAACGCCGTGCTGCTGAAAGGCCTGCCCGTGCCGAACCCGCAGGAACTTGTATATCTGCATGTGCCGAGCGGTCAGCCTGACGGGGCAGGGAACACGGGCGACTCGACGACTTCATTCTCCGACCCGGTGTTTGAGGATCTTCGCCAGGACCAGCACGCGTTCGCCGATCTGATCGCGTTTGTGCCGCTTGCGATTGGGAAGGTCGCCGTACGTTTCGGCGACACGCCCGAAGAAGTGGAAGGCGACATGGTGAGCGGCAATTTCTTTTCAGGGCTCGGCGTTTCCTTGGCGCGAGGACACAGTTTTACTCTCGAAGATGAGCGGAGTCATTCGCAGGTTGCCGTGCTGAGTTATTCCTACTGGACGCGGCGCTTCTCGCGGAGTCCTTCTATTCTCGGGCAGAACATCTACATTAAGGGAAATGCATTCACGATTATTGGAATTGGCCCGGAAGGGTTCTTCGGAGTCGAACCTGGGCTATCGACGGATATCTGGATTCCACTGCAGAGCCGAACTGACCTCAACGCCTGGGGAACACCCGCGGAATCCAACACGCTCTACGCCACACCCACCTGGTGGTGTCTGGAATTAATTGCGCGGCTGGCTCCAGGCGTATCGGCGTCACAGGCGCTTGCCGAGGTTACTCCGCGATATCAACGCGTGGCTTACACGGGTCTCAGCACGCCCGATCCGAAGAAACCGAAAGTGACGTTGGCCTTCCAGTCGGCGCGCGGCATCGACGGACTCGACACCGGGGGAAATTACGCGACTGGAGTGACGGTGCTGATGACGCTGGTCGGTCTTGTGCTTGTGATTGCCTGTTCGAACGTGGCCATGCTGCTGGTCGCGAAAAAGAGCGCGCGCCAGCGGGAGTTCAGCTTGCGACTGGCGCTCGGCGCCGGTCGCTGGCAAATCTTTCGGCAACTGCTGCTGGAAAGCATTCTGCTGGTGACCATAGGTGCAGCGCTCGGCTGGCTCTTCGCGTTGACGGCGACTCGGGCTCTGGCTGCCTGGTCGCGGATCGAGACCAGCTTGGTTCCTGATGGGACTGTGCTGCTGTTTACGTTGGTGATCTGCGCGGTTGCGGCGCTGGTGTTCGGTCTGGCTCCTTCGATTCCGGCATTGCGGGTTCCGGTCGCTGGTTCGTTGAAGACGTCCGCCTCAACCGCCTATCGCTCCCGCTCGGGGAAATGGAGTGGAAACGTTGTGATGGCGGCGCAAATGGCATTCTGTTTCGTGCTGTTGGTCGCCGCAGGACTGTTATTGCGCACACTGGAAAACTACCGGTCGACGAACCTGGGAATGCACGCGGAAGGCGTGCTCGTCTTCGGAATTACCCCGCAGCTGGAACGCCTGCGGAGTCTCCCCGGAGTGGAGTCAGTTACGTTGGCGGAAAACCGTCCGGGCTCGGGATGGAGCAATAACAACTCGGCGACGATTGACGGGGTGTCGCATACCTATTCCGAGGCGCCGCTGCGCTCGAACGACGTCGGCCCTGACTTCTTCCACGTGATGGGCGTGCCGGTGATCAATGGCCGCGATTTTATCGACAGTGATACGGAAACGGCGCCGCGCGTGGCTGTGGTCAACGAAACATTTGCCAAGAAACTGATGCCAGGAATAAACCCGCTGGGTCATCAGATCGGCGACAAGTATCGGTTCACCATCGTTGGCGTGGTCAAAGACAGCAAATACACCCGCGTGGACGAGAGTCCGATTCCGATGGCTTATCTTCCGTACACGCAGGTTGCCGGGGTCATGCACATGGAAGTCGAAGTACACGTCGTCGGTGATTCCCGGGCGATTCTGTCGTCGATTGAAAGGGCTGTGCGCGCTATGGATCCAAACCTGCCTCTTGAGAATCCGATGACGCAGCAGGCAGTCTTCGAGGAATCGTATTCGCAGCAGCGGATGTTCTCTCGGCTCTCGGCATTCTTTGGAGTGCTGGCGGCGATGCTGGTCGCGATTGGGCTCTACGGAACGCTGGCGTACCGGTTGGCGCGACGAACCTCGGAGATTGGTGTCAGGATGGCTCTTGGAGCGCGTCCGGCGCAGGTCTTGCGAATGCTGGTGAAGGAGAATTTGCTCGTGACCGGGATTGGACTGGCTTGCGGTCTGCTGATTGCTTTGGTTTCTGCGGGAATGATGGAGTCGATGTTGTTCGGGCTGCACCCGCGCGATCCGGTTACGTTCGGCTTTGCGTTCTTCATGGTGACGCTAGTTTCGCTGGCGGCGAGTCTTCTGCCTGCGAGGCAGGCTGCTTCGATTGCGCCGATGCGGGCTTTGCGGACGGAATAAGTGCCAGCCAAAACAAGTGCCGTCCGCTAGAGCGGACTCGGTTTGTTTCACGCACCTCACCCGGCACTGCCGTGCCGGGCTTTCACATTCCGCCGCTACGCGGCTGCATCCGAGATTCATTCCGCCGCGCGGTTCGACTCCGTAACAAACTAAATCAGACTCCGAGCTTTGTAACAAACCGGATCAGATTGGTCCTGTTTTGTCGCGCAGTGTGTGCGCTAGCCGGTTGAGTGGCGTTCCAGCGTGCAAGCCGACATGGCCTCCTCCGTGGTATCTTCTTAAGGCTTACTAGAAACTCGTAAGGTTGGAGGATTTTTTCATGGCGCAAGTTAAGATTACGGTCCGTCCGAATGGGCCGCTTCGCGTGGAAGCACCCGAGGGAGCCGTCGAGCTGGTGGATATCAATGGAAATCAGTTCGATCTCACGGGCAAAACAGCGTTCTCACTGTGCCGCTGCGGAGGATCGGTCAATAAACCCTTCTGCGATGGGACCCACAGCAAGATCGGCTTTCAGGGCGCGGAACTGGCTGTGAAGAAAGCTGAGGGACAAGTGTAACAGGCGAGTGTAGAAGCGTTGCTTGGTGACCTCTCTGTCGACAGCCCGGAGAATCGATGGATCGGCGACGCCGTCGGCAGAGACGTTGCAAGCAACGTCTCTACGAGGGAGTTGATCGTGCGGGATTCGCGGGACCGGGGACTGGGAATGCATCGCAGAATCACGCGCCGTGATTTTCTCAACGGCGTGGCGGTGACGGCTGGGGCCGCTATGATGCCCTGGCATCTCTTTGGCGACGGCGCTGATCCGAAGAAGTCAGGTGCTTACTATCCTCCGGCGTTCACTGGGTTGCGCGGCAGCCATCCGGGATCGTTTGAGACCGCGCACAGCTTGCGCGATGGGACCTTCTGGGATTCGGCGGGCAAGCGTGAAGACACCGACGAGACCTACGATCTGGCGATCGTGGGAGGAGGCATCAGCGGGCTTGCGGCTGCCCACTACTATCGCAAGGCGGCGGGCGCTAATGCGCGCATTCTCATCCTCGACAACCACGACGACTTTGGCGGCCACGCCAAGCGCAACGAATTCCGTGTGGGGAACGCATTCCGGCTTGGTTTTGGCGGGACATTCTCCATCGAGAGTCCAGCGCCTTACAGTTCGGTAGCAAAGGGGCTGATCGAAGAGTTGGGGATCGATGTTGCCTCGTATTCGAAGTATTTTGACAAGGATCTTTATCGTTCGCGCGGCCTGCGTTCCAAGATTTTCTTCGACAAAGAGACTTTTGGCGTGGATAAGTTGCTGGCGAACTTCAGCCCGCGAGGCGGAGGTGAGAGCGAAGATGCGGCAGCGCAATCCCCAAAACTGCTGGAAGCTTTTTTGCGCGAAGCTCCCATCGCCGATCAGGCCAAGCGCGACCTGCAGGGCCTGTATGACGAACCGAAGGATTATTTTCCGGGGCTAACCTCGGACGAGAAGAAAGCAAAGCTGGCGCGAATCAGTTATGCCAACTATTTGAAAGACGTCGCCGGGGTTCACGGAGATATCGTCAAAATCTATCAGGCTCTGCCGCACGGCCTGTTTGGCGTAGGCATTGACGCGGTCTCGGCGCAGGACGCGTGGGGATTTGACCTGCCAGGTTTCAAAGGGCTGAAATTGGACCCGACACCGGGAAAGGGAATGAACCGCGATGCCATTCCCAATGCCGAGGCGGAGAAATACTTCTTCCATTTTCCAGACGGAAACGCCAGCATCGCTCGGCTGCTGGTTCGCCAACTGATTCCTGAGGCGGTGCCGGGGAACTTGGTCTCCGATGTGATTCTCGCCAAGGCGGATTACGCGAAGCTCGATCAATCTGGATCGCCGGTGCGCATCCGTTTGAACAGCACCGCCGTGCGCGTGAAGCATTTAGGGGAAGCGTCCAGCGCGAAGGAAGTAGAGGTCACCTATGCGCGCGCCGACAAGACCTACACCGTGAAGGCGAAGAACGCGATCCTGGCGTGCTGGCACGTGGTGATTCCATATATCTGCGAGGAACTGCCGGACCCGCAAAAGGAGGCTCTGGCTTCCGCGCAGAAAGTGCCGCTGCTCTATACCAACGTTGCGCTCCGCAACTGGAAGTCGTTCGAGAAAGTCGGCGCGAACTCGATTTATGCGCCCGGCATGTATCACAGCTCAGTGAACCTTGATCTCCCGGTGAGCATTGGCGGATACGAGTGTGCCCGCAAACCCGAGGAGCCGATCGTGGTGCACATGATGAAGGCCGCGTGCCATCCCGGCCTGCCGGCGCGTCAACAGCACAGCTCCGGCCGCATGGAGTTGTACACGACGACGTTTGAGACGATGGAGCGCAATATCCGGGAGCAACTGGCGCGCGTGCTGGGTGCGGGAAGATTCGATCCGGCCCGGGATATCGCGGCCATCACCGTTAACCGCTGGCCGCACGGCTACGCCTACGAGTACAACTCGCTGTTTGATTCGTTCTGGCTGGAGGGTGGAGAGACTCCGTGCGAAGTGGCGCGCAAGCCGTTCGGGCGAATCGCGATCGCCAACGCGGACGCGGGAGCGTATGCCTATACGGACGAGGCGATCAATCAGGCTTATCGAGCTGTTGCGGAGATCACGAAAGGCTAACGCGTCGCAGGTCCGCGTAGCTGCTGGGCCAGGTCTCTTGCTTCCTGGCAGTCTTTCAGCATTCCCTTTGCCTGATAGGCATCAGCTCGTGGCGGTTGAGTTTTGCGTAGGAGTTTCCCATCTCGAAGTAGACGCCCGAGACGTGAGTGTCGGGCGCCGCTTTCTTGAATTCATCAATCGCTGCGGAATGGTTCTGTTGAGCGGCGAGGACGAGTCCCAAGCCGTAGTGACCTTCAGCGCTGTTCGGATCTTGGGCGAGGATTTGCGTAAATTCAGACTTCGAGTCTTCCAGTCGCTTCTCGGTCAGGTAAACCAGGCCTAGATCGAATCGGGCCTCGAGGTTTGCGGGCTGCAGTTCGATAACACGTTTGAATTCCGCTTCGGCCTCGAGATATTGGTCGCCAGCCAGATAGGCCTGTGCCAATGCGAAGTGTGCAGGGACGAGGTTGGGCTGCTGCTTGATCACGGCTTGCAGTCGCGCCACCGGGTCACCTTTGGTTTCCTGAAAGGCGCGAGCGATGCGCATGGGTCCGCCGCGCCACTGGCGTACGCCGAATCCGGCCGCAAGCAGTCCCAGCACAACCACACCCACAACAGTCGCGCGCCTCAGCGGAGCATCCGTTTGCGGTGCCAGGCGGGCGATCAAGGCACCAAGAATGAGGCCGCTGACGAGTCCACCGATGTGGCAGGCGTTATCGATTCCTCCGAAAAGCTGTCCAAATCCCAGGTTAAAGACTGCGAAAATGACAAGGCTACGCAGGGTTCCGCTGATCGCCACACGCGGCAAAGAAAATTCGCCTAGATAGAAAGAGGCGATAAGAGCTCCGGCTAGGCCGAAGATCGCTCCTGAAGCTCCAACGCTCAGGACTCTAGGATTCCAGGCAATGCTTGCCAACCCCCCCGAAACACCGGTGATGAGATAAATGCCGGCGAAAGTCCAGCGCCCGTACAGCGATTCGCAGAGCCGCCCGAGATCCCACAGACACCACATGTTGAAGAAAATGTGCATGGCGCCGCCGTGCAGGAACATGTAGGTCAGCAGCCGCCACCACTCCCCCGAAAGGGTGTAAGGCCCGAAGTTGGCTCCGTAATGAAAGTTGACTTCTCCGGATATATTGATGGCCGAGCCGCTTGCCAACGCGGTTGCGAGAAAGACCGCTATATTGGCGCCGAAGATCACCTGCGTCAGCGTGATGCTCGACTCGCTTCGCCGCACCCAGGGCCGGGTGATGACCGGTTGCGGGACGTTGCCCGACTCTTCGCCCCGTTGCGCGGCTTCGTGTTGCACGCACCACTGGCAGATCTTCTTGAAGGACAGGGGCGGCAGTTGCCGCCCGCATCGAATACAGTTCGCCATGTCTTATACAAAGGTATCAGCAG
>QIAL01000173.1 GCA_003225535.1 Acidobacteriota bacterium
GAGAACGATTGGGATGGATGGCAGAATCTGACCAAAGAGATTGGCGGGAAGATCCAACTGGTGGGGGACGATATCTTCGTCACCAATATCCAGTTCCTGCAGGAAGGAATCGACAAGGGAGTGGCGAACTCGATTCTGATCAAAGTGAATCAGATTGGCACGGTGAGCGAAACGCTCGATGCGATCGATCTGGCGCGGCGGAATGGGTATACGTCGGTGATTTCGCATCGTTCGGGCGAGACGGAAGACACGTTCATCGCGGATTTGGCTGTGGCCACTGGCGCCGGTCAGATCAAAACGGGATCGGCTTCGCGCACGGATCGTATTGCCAAGTACAACCAATTGATGCGGATTGAGCAGGAATTGGGCGGGACGGCAAGGTTCATGGGATTGAGTGCGCTTAACTATCACGGATAATCCGGAGTCGAGGAGCCACATATGAGAGTTCGCGCTATCTTGTTCGCGATTTTGCTGTGCCTGACTTCACCTTGCATGCTGGGTCAAGCGGCTGCGGCTGGTTCTGAAGCTTCTGCCTCTGCTGACGACATTCGAAAACTGTTCGATGTCATGCAGATTCGCAATCAGATGAAGGTGGTCATGCAGCAGGTGTCCCAACAGATCCGGTCTTTGGAGCGCGAGCAGGTCAGAAAGCAGCAACCCAATGTGACAAACGAGGATTTTGCGAAATTTGACGCAATTTCCGATGAAGTCATGAAGAATCTTTCAGTCGAGGGGTTGCTCGACGATATGATCCCCGTTTACCAGAAACATTTGAACAAGTCAGACGTGAATGCCATGGTTGGGTTCTACTCCACTCCTACCGGCCAGAAGATCTTGAGGGAGATGCCCGCAATGACCACGGAAGGCATGCAGGCGATGCAGCCACACCTCAAGAAGATGATTGACGAGGCGAATGCCCAGCTTGAAAAGCGGGTGAAAGAAGAGATGCAGCAGAAGAAACAGGACGACGCGAGCAAGCCCAACACCATAAAGAACTAACGATTCGGTCGTGTACTTATGGAAGTTAACGACGCCATCCTCAGTGTCTGAGCCGGAGAGATTACAGCAGCTTGTTGCGGCACGACTGTAAGTCGCGTCCTTGCCGTTTTTCTTTTGCGCTACAGCTAGAAGCCAGGAGCCAGAACCGTATTTATGTCTCGTCCTAAACCGCTTGTTCTTACCATCCTCGACGGCTGGGGGTATCGAGCCGAAACCAAAGCCAATGCTATCGCGCTGGCGCGCAAGCCTACCTACGACAGGTTGCTTCGCGAGTATCCAAATACACTTATTCACACCAGCGGGCCGTACGTTGGACTGCCCGAAGGACAGATGGGCAACAGCGAGGTTGGGCATCTCAACATCGGTGCCGGGCGCATCGTGCATATGGACATCACGCGGATCGATTTGATGATCCAGAATGGGGAACTATTCTCGCATCCCGTGCTGCTTGACGCCATGAAGCATGCGCGTGTCGGCGAGCGGCGACTGCATCTGTTTGGATTGATATCGGACGGAGGAGTTCATTCGCAGCAGGCTCATCTTTATGCCCTGCTGAAGATGGCGAAAGAGAATGGACTGGATCGCGTATTCGTGCACGCGTTTATGGATGGGCGTGATACGTTGCCCACGAACGGCGCGGGATACCTGGAGCAGTTACAGCACAAGATGCGCGAGTACAACTGTGGCAAGATTGCGACGGTAAACGGCCGCTACTACGCCATGGATCGCGACCGTCGATGGGAACGTATTGCCAAGGCGTACAACGCCATGGTCTTCGCGGATGCGGAGGGCGGCAAGCAGTCCGATCCAGTGCAGGGCATGAAAGATTCTTACAACAAGGGAGTGACCGACGAGTTTGTGCTTCCTTTTGTTTGTACCGACAGCCGCGGGCAGGCGCTGGCGACCATTCGCGATGACGACTCCTGCATCTGCTTCAATTTCCGCGCGGACCGTGTTCGGCAGATTACGCGGGCGCTCACCCGTAACAGTGGGCTCAACGAAAAAGGCGGCAGCGATTTGCCCGGCGCGGAGGATCTCGATACCACGATGCCGCGCGACCGGGTGCCGAAGAATCTGCATTATGTCTGCATGACGCGGTATGACAAGAACTTCAGCCTGCCGGTCGTGATTCCTCCAGAGTCGATGGCGAACATTCTGGCCAACGTCATGGGCGGCCTGAATATGCGGAACCTGCGCGTCGCCGAGACGGAAAAATACAGCCATTCCCTGGAGAGGACCGCGTTATGGTGCCATCCCCGAAGGTGGCGACGTACGATCTGAAGCCGGAGATGAGTGCTTCCGGAATTGCCGATGCAGTTGTGAAGGCGACAGAAGAAGGAACGTTCGATGTGGTCATCGTGAACTTTGCTAATGCCGATATGGTTGGCCACTCGGGCAAGATTGAGCCCACGGTCAAGGCGGTTGAAACGGTGGATGCCTGTCTGGGTCGGATTGAATCGGCAATTCGCGCAAAAGGTGGCGCGATGCTGATTACTGCCGATCATGGGAACGCCGAATTGATGATCGATCCTGCGAGCGGCGGACCCCACACGGCGCATACCACGAATCCGGTGCCCTTCATCGTAGTTGCGGAGAATTCGAGTCAGTTCACGTTGAAGCCGAATGGATCGCTGCGCGATATCTCGCCTACAGTTCTTGGGATGCTCGGTTTGGACGAGCCGAAAGAGATGACCGGAGCCGATCTACGTGTGTTCTCGAAATCGCCACGCTAGAAATCACAGAGGAAGAAAAAGGGGGATGCCTTGGCATCCCCGTCCATTCTTTAAGTCCAACTAGTTCGCCATCAACGCCGGAGCGGTGGCCAAAAGCCCAGCGACAAGTTCCAGGTCGTGCAAGTCTTCGCGGCTGAAATCTTGCGCGAATTTTGAATCGAGTGCTTTGCGCGAGATCTGAATCACACCGACCACAGCCGAGTCCCGGTCCATGACCGGTACGGACATGAGTTTCTGAATCGGAGCCGGTGCCGCGGTCTCGTCGTTATCTTCGGGTTTGATCGTCTCAAAGATACTGGCATGCTTGACACGAGCAAAATTGTTAAAGATCTCAGGCTTCTTGCTGAGGGCCGTGTGCGCCGCCACCGCTTTGCTGGAGAGCGGAATCGCTCCCGTGGTGCGCAGGTATTCCGGGAAAACAAATCGCAGCAAGCCACCCTCGAGGCGCAGCAATGCAACCTCGGTGTACTGCACCCGGAAAATCTTGGCAAGAACCATACACAAATCGAGAGCCGATACTCCCTGGCCCAGCACTGATCCAAGGGGAAGCAGATGTTCCGGAAGAACGATTTCTTCCATCATCGCCTGATCGTTATTTTGGGTCATAAGGTATTCCGCATGGCCCCAATCTCGTCGGGGCAGCACCCTGACTGTATCGCATTTTCGACGCCATAAGACACTGCCCAAAGTAATGGCGCGAAGGTCTGTAAGTGCTTTGTTTTGTGCTGGTATCTGGGCTGATGTGCCGCTATGGGGTGACTTCGGATCGGCCGTTACCCGCCGCAAACAATCAATCCGCTGACACTTTTTGTCACTCGGGCCATCACCCTCCTGTTTCTGCGGCCGAACTCGTTTACACTTCCAGCCATGAATAATCCGACGCAACCCAACATAAAGTTAATTAGTGATCCGTCGTACCGCGAGAATTATGCGAACAGCGTGCAGATGCGGGTGAACATCTGGGACTTTTTCCTCATTTTCGGCACGTTGCAGCAGCAGAGCGAAACCCAGGTCGAGATCCGTAATTTCCAGGGGATTTATTTGAGTCCGCAGCAGGCGAAGGCGTTGCTGGGTTTGTTGCAGCAGAATGTTGCCAGCTACGAAGGCACCTTCGGGGAAATCAAGCTCGATCCACGTATGTCGCCCGGGCCGGTGCACTAGAGTTGTGATAGAGACGTGGCGTGGCCAGAGAGACGTTGCAAGCAACGTCTCTACAGTAAAATGACATCGCCCATGCGATCGAGCTGGCATCCTGCTCTGGTGTTCGTGCCGATCTTTGTTGCAGTCTTCCTCTTGCACGCTCCTCTGTTGCAATTGCCGTATTTCTGGGATGAAGCTGGTTATTACGTTCCCGCCGCTCGTGATCTTCTTCTCAGCGGGAGTCTCATTCCTCACACTACCGTTTCGAATGCCCATCCACCTCTGGTGATGGCGTGGATCGCGTTGTGGTGGAAATTTGTGGGCTACGCTCCAGCGGTGGCGCGTTCTGCGATGCTGGTGATCGCATCGTTTTCCTTGCTGGGAGTATTTCGACTGGCGAAGGGCGTGGCGAATACTCCGGTCGCGATTGCGGCAACGGTGTGTACCGGGGTGTATCCGGTTTTCTTCGCGCAGAGTTCGTTGGCGCAGGTGGATTTAGCGGCTGCCGGACTGACACTTTGGGGCTTGCTGGCCTTTGTCGAAGGTCGATGGAGAGCGACGGCCTTCTGGTTTTCACTCGCGGCTCTTGCTAAGGAAACCGCGATTCTTGCTCCCTTGGCGCTTGTGGCCTGGGAATTGGCGGGACGGCTTACGCAAAAGAGCGAAAGACTGAGGGGACTCTGGCAGACTTCTGAGTCGGAATCCGATTGGAAGCAGATTCTGGGGCTTCTTATTCCCATTCTGCCGCTCGCCGCCTGGTATTGCTACCACTACTCGCGCACCGGGTATGTGTTTGGAAATCCGGAATTCTTTCGGTACAACGTCGCCGCCACGCTGAATCCGCTACGCTTCGTGCTGGCGCTGATGTTGCGGTTGTGGCAAACGTTTGGCTACATGCATCTGTGGCTGCTGACGGGCGGAATGTTGCTGG
>QIAL01000174.1 GCA_003225535.1 Acidobacteriota bacterium
TCTCCGGGCTGGGCTACGACCAGAACGGTCACGCGTTTGCGGGCATGGGTGCTGATTTCGGCGATTACAAGAACACCGGCTGGCCTTCGGTGTTCGTAAATGCTCTCGCCAACCAGAAATACAAGCTTTTTCGCAATGATAAGGGAACCTTCGAGGACGTAACAGACTCGATCGGCCTGGGTGCGTCGACCTTGTCGCATTCGGGTTGGGGAGCGAAATGGATTGACTATGATAACGATGGTTGGCTCGACCTTTTCGTCGCTCAAGGCCACGTGATGGACAACATCCAACTCACTGAGCCCACCCTTCGCTACCTCGAGCCTCCGCTGCTCCTGAGAAACCATCAGGGCCACTTCTCGAATGTTTCTCCGCAGAGCGGTTCCATCTTCACGACGCCTATTGCGGCACGGGGCGCTGCCTTCGGTGATCTCGACAATGACGGACGGGTCGACGTTGCGATCAACTGCAACGATGGACCCGCGATTATTTTGCATAATCGGGTAGGCAACGGGAATCACTGGCTCATACTGAATCTAACCGGAACATCCAGCAATCGTGACGCAATCGGTTCGAAGATTCGGCTGGTGACTGAGAGTGGGCAACAGCAGACTCGTTTTGTAAGTACGGCGGGAAGCTACCTCGCCGCCAGCGACAAGCGCGCGCACTTCGGAGTGGGATCTTCGAAGAAAATAAGACTGATCGAGATCACCTGGCCGAGCGGAATTGTGCAGCGTCTCGAATCAGTTTCCGTCGATCAGATACTCCAAGTGAAAGAGCCGTCTCGCTAGCTACCACGATTTGTGACCCGGCAACAGTCAGGGTGTTGTCGTGCTCACCCCGACTTTGAAGCGTGGCCGAGTTTTCCTCACGTACTCATGGCTCAGCGCCGGCTCACCATCGCACTCGATCGCAATCACTGTGGCGAGATCGCTGGGGGAAGCCGGTGGAAGGCCGGTGATCCTCAATGACAAATCGTCCTGCGTGAACGTCAATGGCTTGTCGCCAACCAACAGCCGGACCGACTTCACTTTCGTCCTCCAGCCACCCAATGACACCACCGAAGGCGGCTGATAGAACGTAAGCCATTGCTCGGCGGGCGTGTCCCCAGGCCAGTTGGTAACGTGCGCATACGCCGTATTTCCACGCTGTGTGAAGTTGGCATACACGTGCCACTCGAAATGATTGCGCTCGGTCCCGTAGATCGCGGCTCCATTTTGTGAAGTCCATATGCCCACGGTTTGCAGAATATCTATCGACTCTTGCGGTATTGAACCGTCCGGTTTGGGCCCGATATTCAGCAAATAGTTGCCGCCACCTCGAGCGCAGGTAATCAGATTGTTGACGATGGTCTTCGGTGTCTTCCAGTTATCGTCGGCTTTGTGGTAACCCCAACTGTCATTCAGGGTCATGCAGGTTTCCCAAGCGCGCCCTTTATCAGCCGCGCGGATCTCCTGTTCAGGCGTCGAAAAATCTCCCGGCAATCCGTTGCGGTTGTTCACAATTATGTCCGGCTGAAGCTGGAAGACCATATCGTTCATTTTTTGCGACTCCCACTGGTCGACGGTCAGCGGCCAATCTACGTCATACCAGAGAATGTCGATCTTCCCGTAGTTGGTCATGAGTTCACGAATCAGCCCATGCGTGTAAGCGACAAAACGCTGCCGCGCTGCTTCGTCGGTTGCGCACCGTGCTCCATCAGGATGATGCCAATCCATCAGCGAGTAGTAGAAGCCAACGCGCAACCCTTCTGCCCGCGCGGCATCGACGAATTCACGCACCAGATCGCGTCCCGCCGCCTGCTTTGGCGCGCAGTAGTCCGTGAGCTTCGTGTCGAAATTGCAGAAGCCTTCATGATGCTTCGTCGTCATCACCATGTACTTCTGTCCCGCCTGCTTGGCCAATCTCGCCCAGTCGCGGGCGGCGTTCGGCTTGGGGTTGAAGTGCTTTGCCAGCATTTCGTATTGCGGGATGGATACTCCTTCGACTTCCATCGCCCATTCATGACGGCCTATCAGGCTGTAGAGTCCCCAGTGGATGAACATGCCGAACTTTGCTTCCTGCCACCATTGCATTCGACGCTCATGCCCGGGAGGAGGTCCAACCTGTTGTGCCGATGTTTTGGCCGCACCTTCCTGCGCGAGCGCAAGGGGAGCAGCTGCCGCCAGTCCCGCGCTTGCCGCCATCAACTTCAAATAGTGTCGTCTGGATGTTCCTCGATTCATGATTGTGGCCTCTTGGGAATGCAGTGATTAGGTAATTCGACCTGCACGAAGAGGGATTCTACTCCGCCATGTCAACCCAGCCGCCACTTCGGTGTGAGCTGCAGTGGCCGAGCTTTATAAATGGCCTCGTTGCACCGCTGCGGCTTCCACACGAGCAGTCCTCGTTTGCATTGCGTGGTACATTACGAGACCTATGCACACTGAGCAGAATGCGGTCGCTGCACGCGGCCTGCTCAAAGAGAACGTTGCCCGTCGCCTTCGTGAGGAGATTCTGGCTGCAAGAATTTCGCCTGGAGAAAAAATCGTCGAAGGCAAATGGGCGCGCGAATACGGAGTCGCCCAGATCTCGGTTCGCGAAGCGCTGAACATTCTTGCGACACAGGGCTTCGTCACCAAAGGGCACGGCCGTAGTGCGCGCGTGCTGAAACTCGAGAGAGCTGACATCATTCACATTTATCAAGTGCGAGGAGTGCTGGAGGGACTGGCGGCGCGGCTAATCACCGAAGACAGACTCCCGGTTAACGATCTGGAAGCTGCCTTCCAAGAAATTCATCGTTCCGTGGGAACCGGTGATCTGCGCCAGGTGATCGATAGCGTACAGCGGTTTCATATGCTTATGCTGGAGAAGCCGCGGAATTCCGTTCTGCGGGAGCACGGACGACGCCTCCTGGTGCCGCTTTATGCATTCACGCTGATGAAGGCCCTGGTGAAGAAGCTTGACGTCGGCCCGTGGGAAAGGCAACTTCGACTTCATAGGCTCATCATTGAAGTGCTGGAACAGGGCAACCCCCATCTCGCCGAGCAGATGTTGATCCATGTCACGAATTTGTTTCTCCATGCGGCATTGGAAGTCTGGGCGCCGTAGAGCCTTTCTAAAGCCCAAAACTTGAGGCGCTATGTCATTCCGAATCTGGATGGGACTGGCAGCGGTTGTATTTGCGGGCGTTCTGCAAGGTCTTTTCGCGGTGCCGATGAAATATGCACCGCGCTGGAACTACGAACACATCTGGCTGATTTACAGTCTGACGGGAATGGTCGCCCTGCCTTGGATGCTTACGACCTTGACCGTGCCACATTTGGGTGAGGTGTATTCACTTACTCCAGCGCCTGTGCTCGTTCGCATCGCAGGATTTGGACTGTGCTGGGGAAT
>QIAL01000175.1 GCA_003225535.1 Acidobacteriota bacterium
CGACAGAGTGGTCTTTCCTAGGATCACGGCACCTCCGGCGCGCAGGTTGGCCGCGACCGTGGAATCGCGCACCGCGGGCGTTCCGACCAGTGCGAAGGAGCCCGCGCTGGTCTGCATTCTGTCGCCGGTGTCGATGTTGTCCTTCAGAAGTACCGGGATGCCGTGCAAGGGTCCCAGCACCACGCCGTGTCTGCGCTGCTGGTCGGCATGCCGGGCTGCCGCCAGCGCGTCCGGGTTGAGCTCCATGATGGAGTTGACCCCGGGGCCACTTGAGTCGAGCGCGTGGATACGCTCGATGTATGCGCGCGTCAGCTGCTCCGATGTCAGACGGCCGGAGGCCATCTGAGCCTGTAGCTGCGCCACGGTGGCTTCGAGAAAAGGAAATCCGTCGTCCGATTGGGCTCGCGCCGAGAGCGGCGAAAGCAGCAACGCTGTGACCAGAATCCGTCCTGTCATGCGCGGTGTCATGTCGTTCCTCCTGCTAGCGTGAGCGGAGCAGGAAGCGCAGTCACGCGGAGCCTCCCTGCGCCGAGTCTTTTTGTGGTTACGTAAGGTCTGTTGGTCAACCGTCAGCGGGCGGATCGTACGCGCGCGAAATTGCAGCCGCAATCGATCGAGCGCATGTGTGCTGTTATCTCGCCGATGGTGCGCGTTCCCTGCAGGCTCGAGGTAGGGCTAATCCCACTGCAACGCCGATGTTGCCGATCACATCGAGATCGTTGTACGACTTGTCTCCGTCCGCGATCGGCGATTCGTTGTTAATTGCCAGGCTCTACCCTGCGGTCGACCAGCCGACCGTGCCGCCGCGACCGAAGCAGTCGGAGTCGCACTCTGGTGCCGCGCTGTTGGATGTGAGGCTGTTGGCGGTACGTTCCGTTCCGCAACGTCGGTGCCGACGAGATTGGGCGGCGCGACACGGCATGGCGATGATGTCCGCACCCTGGCTCTTTCTGGGCGCGCCCTTTCGGCGTTAAGCTTAGGACTTTCCCGGTCACAGGGGGCGTCCATAATGAAACTGTCGTTGGTTCTTCTCATACTCGGCACACTGGCGGCAGGCTCGGCCTCAGGCGATCCGCCAAAGACCCTTCGAGTTGTTGAAACCGTCGAAATCAAGGCGCCCCTGGAGAAAGTGTGGGCGACCGTCAAGGACTTCGACGGTCTAAGCAAATGGCACCCGGCCTTCAGCGGCGACGAGCTCGTCTCAGGAAGCAACGGCAAGGTTGGCGCGGTCAGGAAGCTGACCATCAAGGACGGCCCGATACTGATCGAGCGGCTGATCGCCTTCGACGATGCTCACCATGCCTATCGCTACCGCATCGTCAAGTCCCCACTGCCGCTCGCACACTATTCATCGACGATCACCGTGCGGCCCGGGAAGGCGGGGATGACAGAAGTGACCTGGAGCGGAACCTATCAGCGTAAGAACACCTCCGACAATCCGCCGGAGGCCGAAAGTGACGCGGGCACGGTCAAACTCGTCAAGGGTGTGTACCGGGGCGGTCTTGACAACCTGAAGAAAATGCTCGAAGGCTGAAGCCCGGCGGGCTCACCAGGCCGGTGAGCCCGCCCGCCTCCTCCCTTGCCAAGCTGAATGCGTGTCCACTGCTTACGCATCGGCAAGCGCGCGCGCTCGGGCGGAAGGCACTGCTCGGAGCGCACCGAGTTGTGCCGCAATGATCGCGTGGGTGATCAGGTAAAACGGCACCAATACGGTAGGTACCAGGCAGAATGGTAAGTACTGCATCGCCTCCGACCCTACGCCGGCGTGAATCAGCTGTAGCGGGCTTCCGGCTGCTGAGGTGATGCCGAGCCCAACGGCGGCAAAGAGGTCGAGTGTCCCAAAGATATTCCAAAGCCTGATCGCACCCACCGGGGGCTTTTGAGACCGAGCCATGCTCAATGCGAGCGGAATTGCGAGCGCGCCGGTGATGATGTCTCCCCAGCCGGCAGAAAACGGGAAGGGTCCGCTGAGACGCCCTGTTGCTGCCAGTAGCAGAAACAGCACGCCAAGCACGCGCAGCGCATTAAGGCCAATCAATAACGGCATGGGAATTGCCATCAAGGTGGATCGCATTCTGGGATATTTGAACGCGAGCGCAGCTACGGCAAGCAACGGCACGGCGAACAGCACTCCCACAAGCGGCACCGGATGGTCTGGAGAAAAAACCAACCTTCCGGCCGCGCCAAGCCCTGTCGCTAAACCAACCCAGGCACCCGCAATTGCAGCCACGCGCAGGCGCTGAGTGAGCGGGCCTGGCAGGACACTGGTAAGAGCCACGAGGTTTATACCGATCGCCATCATTCCCACGATCGCTCCAGCGAGATCCAACATGATGACCCTCCTATGAACTCACCAAACGGCGCAAACGGTGTGTGATCGTCACGACCCCGGCGCATTCGCCTGGCCCAGGAGCAACCGCCGCGCCGTCGCCTGCGCGTCGCCATGGGCGAGCACGCTTTTTTGGGCGGTGAGCTCGACCGGCGCCGCCGCATCATCGGGCCGTGTCATCGGCTTGATGCCTTGGACACCGGAGTCGGTCACACCCAGCAGTAGTCGCCTTGCGAGCTCCTGGGCATCACCGGTGGACCTCAGTGCCCCCTCAGCGCGCCGCTCGGATGGTGCCGACCGGGTTGCGATTCTCCCAGCGAGCAATTCCCTCGCCTGCTGCTGAGCATCGCCCGCGGAATCCGCTGCCACGGCGGCGCCGACATGAATAAGAAATGCCGCCGAAATAAGTGCCAATGGCGGACTGAGAAACTTCACGATGTGCAGTGACATGATGGTGATCTCCTGGTGTCATGTTGAAGGGATTGTACATGTATATACATGTGTATTGCTAAAACAATCCGAAGCGAAATCTCGCGTCAGCGACTTCCTCGATCTGTGGCGATCCTTTAACCGGCTCAACTTGCCGCCAGCCTGCCGGCGGCAGAATACGCTGCTCTCTTCAGCGCCACGGCTTCCGCGCGCCCCAGACGCTTCTCAAAGGCTTGCTGCGCGGCCTCCCAGGCCGGTCTCAGCTTTCGCAGCTGCGTCTGCCCTTTCGCGGTCAAGGCCCAGCGCCGCTGCCGGCGGTCAGCTCCGACTGTATCGATCGCAAGACCACTCTTGCGAATCAGCGCCAGAGTTCGTGTGGCCGTTGTCTGGTCGATGCCGATTGCATCCGCCAGCTCCGTCGTGGTCAAGTTCGGGACCGAGTCCAGTACCTGCAGCGCCGTGTACTGCGTGGCGTGCAGATCGCTGTCGGCGAGCACTTCCTCATAGAGAACGGTCACGGCTCGGGCAACTTGGCGCACCGTCGCGCAGTAGCAAGGAAGTGATTGCAGTTTCATGAATCTACCTTGGGGCGACAATATATGCATATACATCTATTGTCAAGCGGCACCGGGGCGCGAGGCCAAGAGATCCGGCAGTTGCTTCCGCCAACAGCCTGCTATGGGACACCGGGCCGCACCGCCAGCACCAGGATCACAGCCAGGATCAGAAGCGCGAAGCCGACAACCGCCGGCAGAATCCATTGACGGCCCGGCGCGTCGGTCCCCGTCAGCGGAACCTCATCCGCGGGGACGCTGAAAGTCGTGAGCGCTCGCCTGTAGGCTCGCCACAGGAGCACGTACGGCAGTCCCACCACGAGGCAGTAGATCGCGAGGAAG
>QIAL01000193.1 GCA_003225535.1 Acidobacteriota bacterium
CCAACTCCATCGGCACGTAGACGGTACGGGTGCGTCCCTTTTGCTTGAAGGTCAGGTGCCATCCCGGTTTGGCGCAGCCAGGACGCTTAAACTGGCAGAGGGCGCCTTCGAGGAAGGGACCGACTTGGGTGCCAGCAGTGAAATCGAAGTGGATCAAAATCGCCGGTCAGGAACTGGATCTTCTTCGCGGGCATTTTCTTTGAGGCATTCGCTGAAAAATCTTCTTCCTTCTTCGCCGGTGTGAGTTTTCTTGCAGGTGGATTTTCTTCCGCCTGGTTCTTGCGGTTTCAGATACTGGTTCCTCCTGATTTTGGAACCGATGAAGCCGCCGCAAACCCGACGCAAATGTCTGAACTGCAAGGAACTTTTTCTTCCCGATTATCGGAACGCGCAACGCCAATGCTATTGCCAAAAGGCCGACTGCCGTAAAGCCCGCAAGCGCGCGTCGCAGCGAGCTTGGCTGGCCAAACCGGAGAACCAAAATTACTTCCGGGATGACAAGAACGCCGAGCGTGTTCGCAACTGGCAGAAGGAGCATCCGGGCTACTGGAAAAACACGGCCCGCTATAGCCGTCGTACCTTACAAGATGGCTGCTCGAACCAACCGACTGCGACAGAGCAGCTTGTGGAAAACACACCCGGCCGTACCTTACAAGACCTCTGTTCGATGCAGATCCCTCTGTTTGTTGGACTTATCTCCATGTTCGTTGGCAGTACCTTACCAGACGACATAGCAACCAGCACCCGCCGGCTGCTAATCAAAGGCCACGACATTCTGGGCACGGTGCCCGGAATGAACTTCGAAAGGTTATTGCATGAAAAAACGTGTCCTCAATCTGGAGCGACTCCGGAAAGTCCCCCCACAGTTCAGTTGGATCGATCACCGGCTGGTACAGGAAAATTATTTCCTCCGGTGTGATCACTCGGCCTGGGCGCTGTACCTGTTCCTAACCAGCGTGGCCGATGCCGAAGGGCTGAGCTATTACTCAGACGCCTCACTGGTGCGGCGGTTGAAAATGGATCCGCTGGTGCTTTCGGCCAGCCGCCGGCAGCTAATCCAAGCCGGGC
The DNA here is from genome assembly GCA_003225535.1 of Acidobacteriota bacterium. Classification (GTDB taxonomy): domain Bacteria; phylum Acidobacteriota; class Terriglobia; order Terriglobales; family Acidobacteriaceae; genus Sulfotelmatobacter. Next base: position 1,069 of record QIAL01000193.1, read on the forward strand.
TGATTGCGTTTGAAAAACCCCTCTACCAGGTCCTGAGCTTGGATCCGATCGATGCGCCACGCTCCGGACCGGTCAGTGTCGGAGAGCTTTTGCGTAAAGCGTTGGGAGGTCAGCCATGATCGATTATCAGACCTATTGCCAGATCCGGCATCTGTTCAGCCAAAAGCAGCTCAGCCTGCGGCAGATTGCTCGCGAGCTCAAACTGGGCTTCCACACTGTGCGCAAGTGGGCACGGCGGGAGAGTTACCAGCGGGCCGCTATCCCCAAACGCCTCAGTAAACTCGATCCTTTCAAGGGCGACATCATTCGGCTGTTGGAACAACATGATTATTCGGCTCAGCAGATTTTCCAACAACTCAAGGAACTGGGGTATCAGGGGCGAAGTTCGATTCTTCGAGCCTTTGTGAGTGAGGTGCGGCCCAAACAACGAGCGGCTTTCCTGACCCTTCACTTCGAGCCTGGCCAATGTGCGCAGGTGGACTGGGGTTGCGCCGGTTCGGTGCCGGTGGGCTCTACGCACCGGCGGCTTTCATTTTTCATTATGGTCCTGGCGTACAGCCGCAAAATGTACCTTGAGTTCACTCTGGCCGAAACGCTGGAACATTTTCTGGACTGTCACCTCCACGCCTTCGAATACTTCGGCGGGGTGGTCCGCGACGTCTGGGTCGACAACTGCAAGGTGGCGGTCTTGAGTCGAGCCAGCGGCTTGGTCGTGTTCAATCCCCGCTACCTGGATTTTGCCAACCACTACGGCTTCCAAATCCGAGCCTGTGGCGTGGGCCAGCCGCAGGAAAAAGGGCGCGTGGAAAACGGAGTGGCCTATGTAAAACGCAACTTCCTTAACGGCCTGGAGCTGTCGGATTTTAAAATCGTCAATCCGGCGGCGCGCCATTGGCTGGATACGGTGGCCAATGTCCGGGTTCACGGCCAGACCCAAAAGACGCCGCAGGAACTCTTCGCCCAGGAAAAGCTCAAGCCCTTGCATCCGCTGGCGTACGAAGCGGCCATTGTGGAAAGCATCCGGATCAACAGCCAGTTCCGATTCAAAGTCGATGCCAACCGTTACTCGGTTCCCTGCCAGTACGCCTCGAGCAAACTCACCTTGAAACGCTTCCCCGATCGGCTGGTGGTCTATGACCAGGACAAGCTCGTGGCCGAGCATGTGCGCCGCTACGACCGTAACCAGGACTACGAGTTACCCGACCACGTGGAGCCCTTGCTCCTGCACCGCAAAAAGGCGCGCGAGCAAAAGCTCTTCCTGCGCTTTTTGGCCCTCTGTCCCAAAGCGCCCGATTATTACCAGCAACTGGAGCAGCGCCGCCTCAATCCCAAACATCATGTCCAGAAGATCGTCGCTTTGAGCGAACTCTACGGCATCGACGCCGTAGCCCGGGCCCTGGAAGATGCCTTCACTTACCAGGCCTTCTCCAGCGAATACATCGCCAACCTTTTACAGCAACGCCAGCATCCTCCCGAGGAGCCCGGTGCTTTGCATCTGACTCGTCAACAAGACCTGCTGGAGCTGGAACTGCCGGCTCCGGACCTATCCCTCTACGACACCAAAAACTTCCCTGACCCCTCAGCCAATCCATGAAAGACGACCAACTCGTGAGCCACCTGATTTACCTCAAGCTCTCCTATTTTCGGGAATACCATCAAGCGCTGGCCAAGGAGGCCGTGGAGAAAAACTGGACGCAACTGGACTTCTTAAGCCGTTTAGCCGAGGGCGAAGCGCTGCGGCGCAAGGACCGGGCGACCCAACGCCGCATCCAGGCAGCGCGCTTTCCCGTTATTAAAACGCTCGAACAGTTTAACTGGGCCTGGCCCAAAAAGATCAATCGCGCCCAAGTCCAAAATCTCTTCCGCCTCTCCTTCCTCAAGGACAAGGCCAACGTGATCTTTATGGGTGGCGCAGGCCTGGGCAAGAGCCACTTGGCGGCCGCCTTGGCCTACGAAGGATGCCTGGCCGGCCATACCGTGCTGTTTACGACAGCGATCGACATCGTCAACACATTGGTGGCCGCGCAGTCCGCCCACCGCCTCAAAGCCGAACTCAAAAAATACATTAGCCCAAATATCGTCTTGGTCGATGAACTTGGGTATCTGCCCATCGATAAGACGGGGGCGGATTTGCTCTTCCAGGTGTTCAGCCAGCGCTACGAGACCGGCTCAACCATCGTTACGACCAACCAGCTGTATAAGCACTGGGCCAGGGTCTTTAACAATGACGCGACGATAACCTCCGCCGTTCTGGACCGGCTGCTGCATCACGCCGAGACCGTCACCATCGAAGGCAAGAGCTACAGGATGAAAGACCAAATCGAAGAGGCTTAATCA
>QIAL01000194.1 GCA_003225535.1 Acidobacteriota bacterium
GCAAGGACCGCCAAATCTACGCCGAAAGCATTTTGAAAGTCTGCGAATTTTGTCTGGGGTCGCCGCTGCCCTGCGTTTCGGGTGTCACCGGCGCTGATCTTAAAAGAAGGATGGTTCACATTATGAACGACCGCATTTCACTCAAGTTGGACTTTGCTCGAAAAGTTCTGCTGACTGTAGCCGCAGTTCTGGCTATAGCCGTTCCCATCACTTTTGGCCTGTTGCATCCATCGCCCGGTTGGGCCCAGTCGCAGCTCACCACTGCGACCGCGTCCGCGCCGGTGTATTCATCAGTCTCCATCAAGCCCTCTCAATCCGGCGACACAATGATTCGATCCAAAATGAAGCTCTCGTTGAAAGACGGCAGCTTCGTGGCAGAAAGCGTCACCTTGCAGAGATTGATTCAGATGGCTTACCACGTGCAGGACAGCCAGATTTCCGGAGGCCCGGACTGGCTGAACTCCGCCAGGTTCGATATCGAAGCCAAGCTTGACGATTCCGTCGTGGCCGCCATGCAACAACAGACCACCGATCATAAGAGCTTCAACGATCAGGCAATGCTCAAAGCTCTGTTGTCCGAGCGCTTCAAGCTGGCCATGCATCCCCAAACTCAAACCATTCCCGCCTACGATCTGGTCGTCGACGAAGGCGGTTCCAAGCTCCAGAAATCCGAGGGAATGCACATGATGCATATGGAGCGAGGCGAGTTGACGGCTTCGGGAACTCCCCTAGAATTCCTCGCTCAGCAACTTTCCCTACGTCTTGGCCAGACCGTCATCGACAAGACGGGCCTCAAGGGAAATTACGCGTTTGACCTGCGCTGGACACCGGATGCAGCCGAAGAACAGCGTCTTGAGCAAGGCGGGGAAGGAAATCGGCAGTTCGTCACAGTACGCACGATGGGTCCTGGCGACGGCCAACGCGCGAAGCTACACGCGGAGCTCCAGGTGCTAATCATTGATCATGCTGAGGCCCCATCGGCAGAGTAATAACTGCAAAGACCCGCTTCTGAGGTAGCCCATCCTAACGTCACGATCCTTCCGACGTCAGGGTGGGAGTTTTTTTGAGCTCAGCGGAAAATAACCGTGAATACGACCACGTATTCCGCAAAGCTCACCGGAACCGACCAGCGAGGCAACGCTCGTCCGAAAAGCGACTGGGCGACGTCGGCGCCATTGAAAAGTGAAAGCTTCGCGCCCAAAAGTCTGTGCCCGACGTTTTTCCTTCGTGTACCTTCGTGTCCTTCGTGGTTAGAGCTTTTCGAAGTCGAGATTAGAATTCAGTGCCTCTTCCCTTCACGCCCGTCCTCAGATGCGGACACGGGTGTAAAATACCGAGGTAAACCTACTTTTCGCAATCTCCCGAGCTTCGAAAGGATCTCCCCCATGGCAACACTGGAAGCCCCCGTCCGGCCAGCGCGCACCAACCTGCACGCCGGACCGTTTGTGACCGAGCCCTTTTTCGATTTCCGCAACGAAGAAAACGCGCGCCGAATGCGTGCCGCGATCGCAAAAGTTCGCAGCCAGCTAGGCCGCGAATATGACCTCATCATCGGCGGCAAGCGCATCAAGACCTCCGAAAAGATCAAGTCTCTGAATCCGACGAAGCCATCCGAGATCGTCGGTACCCATCAGAAGGCTGGCAAAGAGCACGTTGAACCAGCGATGCAAGCCGCACTCAAGGCCTTCGAATCCTGGAGCCGCATACCGGTGGAAGAGCGCGCCAGTCTGCTGTTCCGCGTTGCCGACACCATGCGCCAGCACAAGATGGAATACATGGCCTGGCTGATCTTCGAAGTCAGCAAGAACTGGGCTTAGGCCGATGCCGACATCTCTGAGACCATCGACTTCTGCGAGTTCTACGCGCGCGAAGCGTTGCGCTTCGCCAAAGCGCAAACGCCAATCCAGTTGCCCGGCGAGCACGACACCCTGCACTACATCCCGCTCGGCGTGGGCGCGGTTATTCCGCCGTGGAATTTTCCCTGCGCCATTATGGCAGGAATGACGCTGGCCTCGATCGTCAGCGGCAACACCGTCATCCTGAAACCGTCGAGCGATTCGCCCACGATCGCTGCGAAGTTCGTCGAGTTGCTCGAAGAGTGTGGCATGCCCGAGGGCGTCGTGAACTTCTGCCCCGGCGCCGGAGCCAGCTTCGGCGATGCCGTCGTCGCCCACCCGCAGACCCGCTACATCGCCTTCACCGGATCGCGCGAAGTCGGGCTGCACATCAACAAAGCCGCCTCCACCCAGGCCCCCGGCCAGATCTGGATCAAGCGCACGATTCTTGAAATGGGTGGCAAAGACGCCATCATCGTCGACGCCGATGCCGACATCGATTCCGCGGTCGAAGGCGTCGCGCAAGCTGCCTTCGGATTCCAGGGCCAGAAGTGCTCCGCCTGCTCCCGCGCTATCGTCGACGAGCGCGTCTACGACAAGTTCCTGCAGCAGTTGAAGGCGCGCGTCGAGCAGATCAAAGTTGGGGATCCCGCCGAGAACGCGAACATGGGCGCCGTGATCAACGAAGGCTCGATGAAGACCATCCTCGGCTACATCGCGCAGGGCAAAAAAGACGGACGCATCATCACCGGCGGCGAGCGCGCCACCCAGGCCGGCGAAGGCTACTTCATCCAGCCCACCGTGATTGCCGATATACAGCCGAAATCAAAGCTCGAGCAGGAAGAAATCTTCGGACCTGTGCTCGCTGTGATCAAGGCTCGCGGCTTCGACCACGCGCTGGAGATCGCGAATGACACCGAGTTCGGCCTAACGGGCGCCGTTTACACTAATTCACGCGACAAGATCGATCGTGCCATCCGCGAATTCCACGTCGGGAACCTGTACATCAACCGCAAATGTACCGGCGCCATGGTCGGTGCGCATCCCTTCGGTGGCTTCAACATGTCGGGAACTGACTCGAAGTCGGGTGGTCCGGACTACCTGTACCTGTTCACGCAAGCCAAAGTGGTAGGCGAGAAGATTGTGTAGGGACGGACGCCTTCGTCCGTCCCGCGACCCCTGAGCGAAGCGAAGGGGGAGCGTGCCGACAACCGAACTGGGCGCAGATGCTGTTGTGTGAAGGCAAACGCCCCGCGCCAAAGACTTGCGCGAGGGGCGCCCCGGACGAAGGCGTCCGGCGCTACACAGGCGCTTTCGGCGCTGCCGCCCATGGATTCCGCTCCACAAATTGCCTCTGATGCCAGTACGGATAAATCGGCGTCACATCGCTGGCCCGGTCGAGTTTGTCCATCTGCTCCGCTGTCAGATTCCATCCCACGGCATCAAGATTCTGGCGCAATTGTTGTTCGTTCCGCGCACCGATGATTACTGTCGAAACCGTCGGTTTCCGCAGCAGCCAGTTCAGAGCCACTTGCGGCACACTCTTGCCGGTCTCTTTCGCAACCCCGTCGAGCGCATCCACAATCTTGAACAAATGCTCATTTTCAACCGGCGGCCCTTGCTCGGCCGTTTTGTGAAGCCGGCTCTCCGAGGGCAAAGGCTGGCCGCGCCGGATCTTTCCCGTAAGCCGTCCCCATCCCAGTGGACTCCACACCAGCGCACCGACACCCTGGTCAAGCCCCAGCGGCAGCAACTCCCATTCGTACTCGCGGTTAATCAGCGAGTAGTACACCTGATGCCCGCAATACCGCGCCCAGCCATAGCGATCAGCGGCGTCGAGCGACTTCATCAGGTGCCATCCTGAAAAATTCGAGCATGCGATGTATCGCACCTTGCCGCTTTGGATGAAATTGTCGAGCGTGCTCAACACTTCTTCGACCGGTGTCAGCGCGTCGAATCCGTGCAGGTGATAGATATCGATATAGTCCGTGCCCAGGCGTCGCAGGCTCGCTTCACAAGCCTGAATCAGATGATGCCGCGAGGAGCCAAGATCATTGGGCCCGTCTCCCATGCGGAACGAGGCTTTGGTGGAGATCAAAACCTTCTCACGTCGTCCGGCGACCGCTTTTCCCAGGATCGTTTCCGAGAGCCCGTTCGAGTAGATGTCCGCCGTGTCGAAGAGATTGACGCCGGCCTCTAAACAGACATCGACCAGCCGTGTCGCTTCGGCCACATCGCTCGCTCCCCATGCCTTGAAGAACTCCGTTCCACCGCCAAACGTCCCCGTCCCGAAGCTCAGGACCGGAACTTTCAAACCAGATTTGCCAAGTTGTCGGAATTCCATAGCACGCATAGATGCAAGCCGGAGGAAGATGATTCTACCTGAAGTAGATGTTCGTTTCCGGACGCTAGTCATCGCGAAAGGACACTCGCACCGCATGCCCATCTTTCCAAATGCAAGAAACGCCAAGGATTGCCTAAGCGAAAGAGTGGAAGGCAAGCTGCTTGAACCTTAGGTTCGTGAGGAGAGAGAGCCATGTTCTCGACGGTCCTGCAGGATATCCGTTTCGCCGTGCGCCAGCTCCGCAAAACCCCCGGATTCACCGCGACCGCCGTCCTCACCCTTGCCTTGGGCATCGGGGCCAACGCCGCGATCTTCACCTTGGTAAACGCAGTCATGATGAAGAGCCTTCCCGTGGCCGATCATGTGTTGTGTGGGATTCGGCCACCGTGACGACGGAGACTATGCGCTCTTCTCCACGGCTGTTTACGAGCACATAAAGAAGAACGCGCCGGAATTCGAGGAACTGGCTGCCATGCAAGCGGGCTATTTGTACCGGCCGGTTGTAGTCAGACGCGGCGACAGCCAGGAGAGTGCCCGATCGGTGATGGGAGAATTCGTCTCCGGCAACTATTTTCGAACTTTTGGGCTACAGCCTCGCGCTGGCCGGCTATTCTCCGATGCCGACGACGTTCAAGGTGCACCCGTCGTTGCGGTGATGAGCTACGAAACCTGGAAGAACAGCTACTCCAGCGATCGCTCCGTTGTCGGCAGCACGTTCTACGTAAATACCAAGCCCGTAACCATTGCAGGAATTGCACCGGAAGGTTTTTATGGGGACCGGCTTTCGAGCGCACCTCCAGACTTCTATCTCCCCATCGAGTCGATGCCTCCACTAGCGAATGTCACGTACGTGCACGATCCCGACGGCAACTGGCTCTACATGATCGGCCGCATGAAACCAGGTGTGTCGCAAGTCCAACTGCAGGCAAAGCTCAGCGGTCTGTTGCGGCAGGCTCTCGCATCAACGCACTCATACTCGTCGAAGGATAGTCAGGCGGCGCTGGCACGGGCGCATCTTGTCTTGACGCCGGGTGGGGCTGGCATTCAGCTCATCCAGGAAGAATATGCGTCACATCTGAAGTTGTTGATGTGGTGTTCCGGCCTCGTGTTATTGATTGCGTGCGCCAACATCGCCAATCTGTTGCTCGCTCGAGGCATGGGCCGTAAGGCCGAGATGTCGGTTCGGACCGCGCTCGGCGCAAAGCGCTACCGAATCGTTCGGCAGTTGCTCACCGAGAGCTTGCTGCTGGCGGGCCTGGGCGGGCTCGCGGGACTCGCAGTCGCCTATGCGGGAACAAAGATGTTGCTGGCGCTGGCCTTTCCCGACGCAGCGGGTCTGCCGATTCATGCGAATCCATCTCCACAGGTCATTGCCTTTGCTTGTGGGCTGTCGCTGCTGACGGGCGTGTTGTTCGGCGTTGCGCCAGCTTGGATTGCGGCGCAGGCCCAACCGCGCAGCCTCGTGGTGGTGCAGGCGGCACTATCGCTTGTCCTGCTGGTAGGCGCAGGATTGTTCGCCCAGAGCCTGAACAAGCTCCAGCACACGGATCTCAAACTCGAATCAACCAACCGCTACATCGTCCACTTCAACCCTCAGGCCGCGGGCTATTCGCAGCGTCAGGTCGGCGATCTATACCGCTCGATCGAAGAGCAATTTCATGCGATAGCAGGCGTGGAAAAAGTGGGCATC
>QIAL01000195.1 GCA_003225535.1 Acidobacteriota bacterium
GCGATCACCATCGCGAAGATGGTGATGCGATGAAATGACCATGCCATCGCGCAAGCCGCACTTGCGCAGTGCGGTCTCGAGATCCGCAACACGTTTGTCGCCGTTGGCCGGATAGTCGGCAGTGCTGCAGATCGGAGGCGCTGCCTTTCGACCGAAGGGCTGATACTTGCCGACGCCCATGTAGGCGGCCTGCGGGCGACCGTTCACTGTTTCGGGAACGCTGCGTCCAGCGGCGTTCACGATCATTTCCGTTTTCTCAAGGATTGGCATGAACACTCCTGCACCGGTTGCGGTTGGCTATTTACTCGAATCCCATCGCTCTGGCGTGCGCCATCACCTTCACAGCACGTTGCACGACCGGCGGATCGATCATCTTCGAGCCGAGACTTACTACGCCAAGACCCTTTTTCTGTGCTTCGTCGTATGCAGCCACGATCCTGCGTGCGCGTTCGATCTCGGCCGCCGAAGGGGCGAATGCCTCATGAATCACAGGAATTTGTGTCGGGTGCACGCATCCCATACCTTCAAAACCCAAAGTGCGCGAGTTCAGCGTCCAAGCGCGCAAGCCCTCCAGATCGCCGACATCACTGAATACGGAATCGATTGCCTGCACGTCAGCAGCGCGCGCGGCGTTGATCACCCGCTGCCGGGCATAGATTGACTCGCCGCCTGCCCGGGTCTTCACTGCGCCGAGGTCAGCGGTGTAGTCCTCGAGACCGATCGTGAGCGCAACGATCTGCGGGCTAGCCGTGGCGATCGAAAATGCGTTTTCGATTCCCAGCGCCGATTCAACAATGGGCATGAGCCAGACGGGCCGGGTTATCCCATAATCGGCCTTGATCTCCGCGATACGGCGGTCGACCTCGATGAGTTGTTGAGGACTCTCGACTTTTGGAATCAGAATCAGGTCAGGGGATTCCGGAACGATCTCGTCCAGATCTTCCAGGCCGAGCGGGATCTGATTGATGCGCACCATGCGCTCGCAACCAAGGAAATCGACGGCGCGAAGCGCGTTGCGGACCAGAAGGCGTGCAGCGTCTTTCTCGCTGATGTGCACGGAGTCTTCAAGATCGAAAATGATGCCGTCGGAACCGTGCAGAGCCGCATTAATGAAATATTTAGGCTCGCTGCCGGGAACGTAAAGCCGCGAACGCCGCATGCGATCGCGGGCCGAAGGCTCAGGAAGCGGCAGGCGATCAGGAAGCACGCGTGTGCCCACTCCCAGTCCGGTTCTCCGCGCTGCAGCTTCGATGCGGGCGGCGATGACGAAGGGCAGTGCGCCCTCGTCCTGGATCTCCACGTGGGCATGCCGCACCCCTAAGGCCTCCAGTACTTCTTCTGCCTGCCTCCGGATCAGGTCGCCGTAATAAACCTCCACACGCGATGCGATTTGAATCTCCAGGCCGCCGCGCTCGCGCGGCTCGAGACGCACACGAAGATCAGAGCGGATTTCGACGCCGGAGTGACCCGCCTCGCCAGCTTGTGGTGACATTGCAACTGTCATATCGCTCCTCGCTTTCTAGCGACCTCTAGCTCCAGCGAACTCCTGTGCTTCGCTTACGGCAGAGCGCAGCTTAAGCTGTGCCAGTACCGCATCGGTCATCTCCGTAGTGCTGGCCGCGCCTTGGCGGATTGCATTTACGCCTCCAGGAATCCGCATCATGTCGAAAGTGCGCACTTTGCCTTCTTTCACGACCGCAGCAATCGCATCACGGATGCGGCGGGCCTTTTCCGCTTCGCCCACATGCTCGAGCATCATGACTGCCGAGAGAAACATCGCAATCGGATTCACGATGGGAGGATCGAGCTCGGCATACTTGGGCGCCGAGCCATGGGTTGGCTCGAAGACGGCAACCCCGTCTCCAATGTTGCCCGACGCCGCAAAGCCCAGCCCACCGATCAGCCCGGCGAAAGCATCAGAGATTACGTCACCGAACAAATTCGAGGCGACGATAACTCCGTATTCCTCGGGGTTCTTGGTCAGCCACATGGTCTGTGCGTCAATGTTCGTCGACCACAACACCATGCCTGGGTACTCCTTGGCCACTGCCTTCGCTTCGTCTTCCATCATTCCGGAGGTCTCGCGCAAAACATTCGGCTTTTCGCAGATGGTGACGGACTTGTAGCCATACTTCTTTGCCCATTCGAACGCTGCTTTGCAGATTTTGCGTGCGGCGTTGCGGGTGACTATCCGCACAGAAATAGCGAGGTCCGTGCCGGGAACCGAGGCGAACGGCTTGAATTTGGAATGCGTAGCAAGAGCGGCGCGAACCTGCTCCGGCGGATCCGTCCACTCGACCCCAGCGTAGAGGCCTTCGGTATTCTGTCGGAATACGACAACATTGACGAAGGGTTCCTCGACGCCGCCATCCGGACGTTTCCGGACGAAGTTCAGTGGATTCCCCGGGAACGAGATGCATGGCCTTATGCAGGTGTCGAGACTGAAACGTTGCCGCATAGTGACGATCGGGCTGAAGTAGGAGTAGCCCTTCCCGCGCAGTTCCGGCCTGAGTTCGGCTTCGGCTTGCTTCTTTGGCTTCGAAGTAATCGCCCCGAAGAGTCCCAGTTTGTGCTTAGCCAGCAGATCGACGGTGCGCTGCGGCAGAGCATTGCCCTCGCGGCACCAGCACTCCCATCCGATGTCGGCATGGACGTATTCCGCGTCGAATTTAACGGCCTTAAGAATGCGCAAAGCCTCGGGAAGGACCTGGTTGCCAATCCCATCTCCGGGCATCGTGACGACCGTGTGTTTTGCCATGATTGCTTAATCTCCTGATACTCCAACGATCTCTGGACGTTCTTTGCGGTCGAGTCCCAGCTTCTTCGCGACCACGTTTTCCGCACCGCCCGCGATGACGAGCGATTGCGGGACCGCACCGAGCGGTGGAAACATGAATCGCTCGCCCCGCCAAATCACAGTG
>QIAL01000196.1 GCA_003225535.1 Acidobacteriota bacterium
GGACGGCGAAGGTGCGGCCCCAAAAGATCCGGGCGAGATGCGGGTTCACGGCTTCGTCTCCAAGCCCGAGATTCAGAAACTGAACCGCAATTCGATTTTTGTGTTCGTCAACGGACGTCTCATCCGCGACCGTCTGGTGCAGCATGCAATCACCGAGGCGTACCGGAACATCATTCCGCCGACGGTATACCCGGTCGTGCTGTTGTTTCTGCAATTGCCCGCGGCCGAGGTCGACGTCAATGTGCATCCCTCGAAGACCGAAGTTCGTTTCCGGCAGCAGTCCGCGATGCACGATTTCGTGCGCGAGTCGGTGCGAGGCGCTTTGATGAAAGCGCGTCCTGCGCCGCAGTTTGTGGCGGAGATTCGCGCGCACGCCACGGCCAGCCAGGCCCTGACGCCGGGAGCCTTGACGCCTGGCGCAGGATGGCCTCCGTCGGAAGACGGGCTTCCCGCTGCCGGCGTTCGCCTTCGGGAAGCTGAACACAGCGAGCCTGGAGCCGACGGTAATTTCGCATTGCAGGTGCCCGTGGTGCCGCCGATCTCCGCGCGTTTTCAGTTCGAAGGTGGCATCGCGGTCGAAGCGAATGCAGCGATCCCCGTTGCCCGCGGATTGGAAACTGCTCCGCTCGATCCGAACTTTGCCGCGACTCTTCCTCGCCAGCAGTTCGACGCAGTTCCCGACCACGGATGCTCTCCTGCCCTCGACGTCAGCGAAGAAGAACCCACTCTCTCCGCTCTCGGCACGCTCAAGCCGTTGGGACAAATTCGCAACTCCTTCATCCTGGCGGTAAACGAAGACGGATTGTGGATCGTGGACCAGCACGTGGCTCACGAGCGTGTACTTTTCGAGCGCGTGCTGAAGCAGCGCGCGGCCATGAGAGTCGAGAGCCAGCGCCTGCTCATGCCGATCGTGCTGGAGTTGTCGCCGGCGCAGCAGGCGGTCTTCCGCGAAATCTCCGAGGAACTCGCGCGCAACGGTTTCGAGGCAGAGCCATTCGGCGCGCGCAGTGTCGCTATCAAAGTCGCTCCAGCGGGAGTGGAGGCCGCGGCCGTCGAGCACATGCTTCACGAACTGCTTGATCAATTCTCCAGCGAAGAGCAGTCACTGAACCTGGAGAAGATTCGCACCCGCATTGCCGCCTCGATCGCGTGCCATGCGGCCATCAAGGTCAACATGCCGCTGGAACAAAATAAGATGGAATGGCTGCTGGCCGAACTCGCCAAAACCGATCACCCAATGTCGTGCCCTCACGGAAGGCCGGTGGTGCTGCGGTACTCCGTGAAGGACATTCAAAAGGCGTTCAAGCGGATCTGATTACTTCGCCTGTGCTGCCACCTCAGATGCGTGCAGGTGGATGATCTTCCAACCGGATGGCTGCTTCTGCAACACGATCGTGCGTCGATTCAAAAATCCGGGACGATCGTCGAGATGGAAGGTAGCGATCGCTATATTTCCCGCGAGTTGAAGACGTAGATCCCGCGGCTGGATGTCCATGTAAGGTCCCTGGGTCCGGCCCGCTCGAATGCGATCGAAAACCTTCTGAAACGTTCTCTCATATTCCTGGCCTCCGTTGGCGCGACTCGGAAACTCGCGTGGGTAGAAGACGGTGGCATCGTCGGAAAAAGCAGCGCAAAAACGGTCCCACTCGAGATTGTCGAATGCCTGGATGAAATCGGAAAGCGTGTTGCGGACCTCGGCCTCGGCGCTGTCCGCGGGGACCGCATGACAGACTATCGATATGGCCGATACGAGGATCAGAATGAGTACAGATCGCGGTTTCATAGGGACGCAGTATACAAGTGAGTTCAGATCAAGGCGTCTTCTTTATAATCGAATCACCCTATGATGGATCTCGAACTTCAGCAACTGCGCCACGAGAAATGGCGACTGGGCGGCAGGCCCATCCAGACCATTGAGCAAGCGCGCGCGTTCCTGGAAGATGTGGGATTCTGCCTCATGTATCCGCAGCGTCCAGCCTTGCTCGTGCCAACGTTCATCGGAGCATTTGTTGGATCGGAGGACCGCCTTCCGGAGTGGCAGCATGCGTTTAAGGATCCGCGCGCTGCGCAAGCCACCGAGTTGATGGTGCGCTTGCTTCGAGAGAAGACTGCATTCGAGGCGAATCTTTTTGAGGAGAACAACGGATTCCTGATCGCGGCCTCGGTGTTTCCTTATTTCTACGCGCTGACGGGCGAGCGGAATCCCAAACAGGCGCCACGGGCAGGCTCCCGATCCGCATACTCCGCGCTCGCCTGCGACGCCTTTGCACTGATTCAGCGTGAGGGGGCGATGTCGAAGCAGAAGCTGGTGGACGCACTGGGCGGGAGCGTGTCACTGGCCGCGCTCGATAAGGCTCTGGCAGAGTTGTGGTCGAAACTGCGCATCACGCGCGTCGACTATAAGGCCAGCGAAGGTTCGGTCTGGGACCTTCTGTATCGCTGGGCGCCGGATGCGGTGAAAGAGGGCGTCGGGCTGTCGGTGCCGGAGGCGCTTTCCGCACTGGTGTCGAAGTATCTGGATTGCGTCATTGCGGTCGAGCCGGCGGAACTCGAAACATTCTTCGGAAAATTTATCGCCCGCTCGAAGGTGAAAGAGGCGGTGAACGCGTTGTTGGCGGCGCGGGAGTTGAGCTTCGTACACGTTGGCGGGAAATCGATGGTGCAGATTACGCCTGAGAAAGTCGTGGCGACGCCGCGGAGCGCGACACGATCGTCGTGATTCGAGTTTGCCTCACCAATTAAAAGCTGGACACTATCGCGGGCGCCTGGCGCCTTCGCCCACTGGCCTGCTCCACGTCGGACATGCGCGCACATTTTGGATTGCCGCGCAGCGCGCGGCGGAGCGGCACGGAACCCTGATTCTGCGAAATGAGGATTTGGATCCGCAGCGTTGCCGTGCCGAATTCGTCGATGCGATGATCGAGGACCTGCACTGGCTGGGAATTTCCTGGCAGGAAGGGCCGGACTGCGGAGGGCCGTACGCGCCCTATACGCAGAGCGAGCGGCGAGATTTCTATTTGCAGGCGTGGAAGCGGCTGCGGGAGATTGGGGCGATCTATCCGTGTATTTGCTCGCGCAAGGATGTGGCGTTGGCGGCTGGGGCGCCGAATGATGGCGATGATGCGCCTATCTATTCTGGGAAGTGTCGGCCGTCTGGTTCCTTGCCGGGGGCCGCTTGGCTTCGCCGTCGCGGGACGGACGAGGCGTCCGTCGCCACACGGACCGATGAGCCTGCCGGATTCAATTGGCGATTTCGGATTCCGGATGGCGAGGAAGTTTGTTTTGACGATTTGCATCTTGGCTCGCGGCGGATGCTGGCCGGGGGCGATTTTGGCGATTTCATCGTTTGGCGCCGCGACGATGTTCCCGCCTACCAACTGGCGGTCGTGGTCGACGATGACGCGATGGGCATCACGGAAGTTGTGCGTGGAGCTGATTTGTTGAAGTCCACGGCGCGGCAGATTCTGCTTTACCAGGCGCTCGGCCTTCCAATTCCTGATTTCTATCA
>QIAL01000197.1 GCA_003225535.1 Acidobacteriota bacterium
CATTTTTTCCTTTCCCTTAGAAGCCCCCCAACGCGAGCCTCTCCATGCTAGAGCCTCTCTGCCGTCCTCTCTACGCGTGGGGACGCGTCAAAGGAGCCGAACCAAGGCAAAGAATCCAAGGCTAAACGCGTTAGTAACGTTTTTTGCCACCCTTCCTTGGTTCATTTTCTAACTCTGCTTTTTCCTTCTCTGTTTGCCACCAAGTCAAAGCAAGCTCCCCCTCTCTCCAAAGCTTCGCCAGCCTACCCCCTGCGCCTCGGGACGCGTCAACGGAGCCAAAACAAGGTAAGGAGCAGCAGTAGAACGCGTTCTCCAGCTTGTACTATTCG
>QIAL01000199.1 GCA_003225535.1 Acidobacteriota bacterium
GCACTCCTTGCATCGACGCGTCGCCCTCCGCTCTACTCCTCCGCCTCCTCAACACCACGGAGTAGCCAGACCCACGCTGTCAGCACTCAGCAGAGTTCGCCCGCAGTTCGATGGAGCGGTTCAGCCAAGCTCGGCAACAGCAAGTGAACGTCGCTATGGAGTTCACGCCGTTGCCGTCGTCATGGCGACGGCGCTCTCCGTTGCCAACAACGACGTCCGTCAAGCCTTTGGGGTGTAGTGTTCTCTTGAAATCGCCACCCATCAGTTGATCAGTATGACGAATTCAAGTGTCACGTCTGTGCTGGCGCCATCTCCGCCAGCATCTCTCTCCCGACATCGACAAATGCCAAACGTCGAGGGCGTAGCAGCAGAGAGCATTGCAGGTGAACGTCCATGTTCTTTTGTTGTTTACTGTGGTGGTCATCGTCGTTGCCATCCTTGCTCTGACGAGATTGCTTTTAGGTCACCAACGGCTTCCCTTCGATGGTGCGATTTGCGGAGGACATCACCTCGCGGCGTAGAGGTCACCACTCTGGAACTAGGCCGCGTCCTTCGCCGTGCTTCTGACGTCGCCGTCAGTGTTGTCAGTGTTGGAGATCTGCCCTCGATGCTGAATGGTAAGTGTTTGCCTTCCTTCGTCATCTTCTGTTGCCTCGGCGTAGACTGACATGATTTCCTCCCTCCATGTAGCCGCCGTAGTGCTGTCGTTCCCTTCGTCAACAATGGAACACACTCTGTGGCGAATCTCGACCTCCGTCGTCGCGGCTTCAACGTCGGATCATGCTGCAACGATTCCGACCACTCTCCTCTGCGTTTTCAACATCGGCATCGCCACGACTCACAACCTCCCTTCAACACTGGTGCTCTGTCATTCGCCACGACATCTCCAAGTTTCAAAGAGCTACGCCAAGCAGCAACCAAGGCGTGAGCAACAACGGCCCGTCTCAGCACATCGGCGAACCTCGGCGTAGAGTTCGGCTTGGCGATATCAAGAGCGCCGACATCGCACGCCTCAAGAATGATATCGACATCGTTCTGGAGGCCTCTGTGATGAAAGAACATCGCTGCGGCGAGGCTGTGGTTTCCTCACGGCGGAACCACGATATCGAGGAGCAAGAGACGGGCGTAGAGTTGGTCTCCAAACTGCTGCAAATCGTGTCGATCGCCAACTACGCCCAGGGTCAGCCAGCACCAAGGGAGAGTTTTATTCTACTGCTTTGAACTGCCGCGAGGAACAACATTTCTCTCTACACCATCGCCAGGGTTCCATTAGCATGGGCCGCCAATATCAGCTTACAAATTCAAGCCCCCTGCCGAGGTGAGTCCTTCGTTTCTTTGCTCTGTCCCACACTCGCCATTCCTCACCATTGTTTTTTCTTTCACACAAACTCAAGCGCAAACGAACCACGTATCACGCCACCATTTTTTCCAACCTTCAAGCCGGCTATCCCACGCTTTTCGCCTCTACACCTCTCTCTCTCTCTCTCTCTGCCCCGCCTTTCCGCATAATGTCGAAATTCAACGAACCCAACGTACGTTTTCTTTCTCTTTCTTCGCTCTAAGCTAGTCGCGGCGGCCATCTCCTTGCCGAGAGCGTGTTGTTTACCCTCCTCTCTTTGCTGAATGTCGCGAATTCGGCAGCACTTCAGCCCGCCCATTGCTTTTTTTTTTCTCTCTCACGCGTTTTTTCACCTTTCTAACTTTTGTTTTTCACTCTTTTTTCGCCAAGGAACGCGTCAGCCGTATGCCAAGACGCCAAGGAACAGTTGCAAAGACACGCCGGCAGCGTTCTTGCGTCGACAACGCCAAGGACGAGGGAGCATTTCATTTGCGAAGTTAGAGAAGCAAGCGCTCTACGCCGGGGGACACAAGAATCACTTCTTATCACTGCTATCAGTAACCTCTCTGGCGGCACGTCCGCAAGCCTTGGACGATGCCCTCGGCGGAGAAGGATCAAGAAGTGATGCTCTACTGCCCGCCATTAACGGCAGGATTCTTCAGCTTTTTGCGACGATGGAGACCAACTGTGGGGGCTTATATGTAAGGTAAACAACCTTCTTGCTCGTCACCCTCCTTTCTCTGCTACACAACACTTGCTCTACGCCCAGCCCCGCCCTTCCCTGCATCACCTTACGCCCAAGGAAGCCTTTTTCCGTTAGCTGATCCTTCAAAAGAGCCGTTCCAACCACACGGATCAGCCCCTTTTTTCTCCTTCTAAAACCGTCTTCCCTCTGTTTTTCAACTCTCTTCCATCCTCCCCCCCCCCCCCCCCCCCCCCCCCCCCCCC
>QIAL01000198.1 GCA_003225535.1 Acidobacteriota bacterium
CCCCAGCAACCCGTCGTCCTTGCTGGAGCCTCGCCCGCATCCTCTCTACGCTTGCAAACGCGTCAGCCGTGCATCAGCAAGCTAGCTGAGAAACGTTAGTACCGTTTTGCCACCGTGTTTATCTTCGTTTCTTCTCTGGTTCCTCCAACTTCTTTCTCATCTTCTGACTTGCCTCGGCTTGCCCTCCGCTCAGGAGCTCTTCCGCCATTCAATCTACGCCTTGGGACGCGTCCGCCAAGCACCAAGAAGCCAAGGAACAGCAGTAAATACATGCCAGTAGCTTCCTTGCAGCAAGAACAGCAAAGACGAGGCAGCATTTCACCACAGAAGTTAGAGAAGCAAGT
>QIAL01000200.1 GCA_003225535.1 Acidobacteriota bacterium
ATTCCGCGACATCACCACCCAGGCCGGCATCCACTTCGCCCACAACAACGGCGCCTTCGGCAAGAAGTGGCTTCCCGAAACCATGGGCCCAGGCTGCGCCTTCATCGACTACGACAACGACGGATACCCCGACATCATCCTGATCAACGGCGAAGATTTTCCGGGACATCCCCACGCGGGCGCGACCACGCTGAAGCTCTATCACAACAATCACGACGGAACCTTCACCGACGTAACCCGCAAAGCCGGACTCGCCGTCCCCCTATACGGATTCGGCGTAGCCGTCGGTGACTACGACAACGACGGCTTCGACGACCTCTTCATCTCAGCGTTAGGCCAGAGTCATCTCTTCCACAACAACGGCAACGCCACCTTTACCGAAGTGACGAAAGCCGCCGGAATGTGGGGCCCGAACGAGTTCTCCACCAGCGCGGCCTGGGTTGACTACGATCGCGACGGCAAACTCGATCTCGTCGTTGCGAATTATGTCCGGTGGAGCGAACCGGGTGACCTCTACTGCACCATCGACGGCGCACACAAATCCTACTGCACGCCTGAATCCTACAAAGGCACATCGTTGCGTCTCTGGCACAACCTTGGCGCTGGAAAATTCGAAGACGCCACTCAAAAAGCTGGACTCGGAGACCCGACGTCGAAGAGCCTCGGGATCGCCATCCTCGATGCGAACGTCGACGGATGGCCTGACATCCTCATTGCCAACGATACGCAGCCGAACAAGCTGTATGTGAACAAAAAGAACGGCACATTCGAAGAGCGCGGCGTCGCTGCCGGAATCGGCTTTAGCGAAGACGGCGTTGCCCGCGCCGGCATGGGCGCCGACGCTGCCGACTATGACCGCAGCGGCCATGCCAGCCTGATTATCAGCAATTTCGCCAACCAGATGGTCTCGCTCTACCACAACGAGGGCAACGGCCTCTTCGTCGACGAAGCCCCACAATCCGAGATCGGCCGCGACACCCTGGTGACGCTCGGCTTCGGCTGCTTCTTCTTCGATTACGACAACGACGGCTGGCCCGACATCTTCGTCGCCGACGGCCACATTGAAAACGAAATCGAGCGAGTGCAGAAGCGTGTGAGCTACGCCGAGCCTCCGCACCTGTTTCGAAACCTGGGCGGTGGAAAATTCACGGAGGTCACCGCGCAGATGGGCAAGTCATTTGGCGCTCCCAAAGTGGCGCGCTCAGCGGCGTACGCCGATATCAACAATGACGGCTTCCTCGACATTCTGCTGACGACAAATGCCGGCCCCGCCTACCTGTTCCACAACGAAGGCGGCACCAATCACAGTCTGCGAATCAAGCTGGTCGGCACAAAATCGAACCGCGATGGCATCGGCGCAGTAGTGCGCGTGACCGCCGGCGCCGATAAGCAATGGAAGATGCTGCGCTCCGGCTCAAGCTATCTGTCACAGAGCGAACTGGTACTTACGTTCGGCCTGGGCGCGCAAACGAAAGCGGATGCAATCGAAATTCAGTGGCCTAGCGGCCAAGTCGACAAGCTCTCGAACGTGAATGCCGGCCAGACAGTGACGGTACAAGAAGGGAAGGGCATCATCTCGAATCGAGCATACGGCCGCGTCAGTTCAAGCAGCAGCTATGCACGAAAGTAGTTGTTTTGGAAATGTCATCCTGAGCGTAGGCATTGCGTTCGCGAATGCGAACGCGATGCCGGAGTCGAAGGATCCCTATCGTTTCAACCGTACGTCCGTAGTTGACATGGTTTTATTACCTTGAATCAAGAACCCCATCTCGTTGAGAGAAACGAAGTGTGTAGGGATCCTTCGACTCCATTTGCCCGCGCGTCTGCGCGGACAAACTCCGCTCAGGATGACAACCATGTGTTTCCTCTGTGTTCCTCTGTGCCCTCTGTGGTTAAATCTCTAACGGAATGAATCTTAAAATTTCTGCCGCCCTCTTCGCCGCGATCCTCGCGGCGTTCGGTCTGCTCAAGCCGGCGTCCCAACCCGATTCCATCGAAGCCGCGCGCCATAACAACCTCGGCAGCGCCTACATGAACCAGCAACTCTTCGAAAAGGGATTGAAAGAGTTCCAGCAGGCGCTATCGGCCGATCCCAAGTTTACGATTGCGCGCGTGAATGAAGGCGTCGCCTACCTCAACCTGCAGAAAGTGGATGAGGCCAAAGTTTCTCTCGAAGAAGCCCTGAAGCAGGATCCGAAAAATCCCAACGCCTGGTACAGCCTGGGCTTGCTCGCGAAAAACACCGGCGACGCGCAGGCCGCGATCGAAGCTTTCAAGCACGTGATCGAGATCGACCCAAACGATGCGGATACCTGGTACTTCGTCGGCACAGCCTATGTGCAGGCCAAGCAGTTTCCGCAAGCCATCGATGCCTTCGAACACGCCCTGAAGATCAACCCCCTGCACGCCTCAGCCGAATTCGGCCTCTCCCGCGCCTACCAGCAATCCTCCGACACCGACCACGCACGCGAACACCTGAAGCGCTTCCAGTACATCACGCAAAACAAAATCGGCGCGCCCATGAGCCTGGCCTACGGCGAGCAGGGCCAGTACTCGCGCGCAGTGGAATCGCCGCAGCAGCAGTTGAAGCCGCTGGCGCAGATCAAAGTGCAATTTGTGGACGTGACGAAGGAAGCTGGAATTGTGTCAAAACCGAACCGCATGCCTGCCTCTACTAATGACACTGCGTCATTCTTAGATCCGAGTGCTTGCTTTTTCGATTACGACGGAGATGGCAAACCCGACCTCTTCATAACGGACAATGGGCCGGGTGGCGGCATCGTCCTCTATCACAATCTCGGGAATCGTTTTGAGGATGTAACGAAACACGCAGGACTTGATCCTTCGGTCCGCGCAGTCGGATGCACGGCAGGTGATTACGACAACGATGGATTTGTAGACCTTGCTGCCAGTCTCTACGAATCACGCCTCGTCCTATGGCACAACGAAAAAAACGGCACATTCAGGGACGCCACAGAAGGCGTCGGGATCCAAAGAACCTCCGAAACCAGAAGCGATGGGTTCATTGCTGGCCTTGCCTTCGTCGATTACGACCATGACGGTGATCTCGATTTGTTCGTTGACCGCTACAGTATGAGCGGTTCGCTTTTCTTCGTCGATGTCAGCCTCGCTAGCCCAGAACCCCCGGGTACATGGATGTTGCGTGCAATTTCGAGGATGGCGCCTGCTGCAAGCCGAATGTGGAGAAACAATGGCAACGAAACGTTTACAGATGCCACGGAGAGCCTGGGACTAATTAGCGACGAACCGAATTTCTCTGGCATCGGCACAGACTACAACAATGACCGCGCGGTGGACCTCATTGTGACCGGGGGGCCGGCCCCGATCCTTTTTGCAAATCCCAGAGAGGGAAAATTTCCGCAGCAGCCCTGGTCCAACAAGTTATCGGCACACTCAATGGGCGTCGCTCTGCTGGACTTCGATCATGATGGCTGGACCGATATGGCGTTCACTCAGGCGGGTTCACCGGGCATTACCTTCTGGCGCAACAATAAGGGGAAAGCGTTCACTCCCGTTGAGCTGCCAAAAACTGACTGGGTCTTGGCCTACGGCATCGCCGCGTTCGACTACGACAACGACGGCTGGGTCGACCTGGTAGCCGTCGGCGAAACGAAAGACGGCAAGGGCGAAGTCCGCCTCTTCCGCAATCTCGGCCCCGACGGATTCAAAGACGTCACCACCGACGTTGGCCTCGACAAGATCCATCTCGAAAGCCCGCGCGCCATTATCACCGGCGACTACGACAACGACGGCGCCACCGACCTGCTTATCACCCAGAACCACGGCCCTGCGGTTCTCCTGCGCAACGAAGGCGCAACCCAAAACCACTGGCTGAAGCTTTCGCTCAAAGGACTCAACGACAACAAGTCCGCCATTGGAACGAAGGTCGAGGTCTTCTCGGGCGGCAACCGCCAGAAGTTCGAAATTTACGGATCGAACGGATACCTCGGCCAGAACTCCACCGACATCGTCGTCGGCCTCGGCCAGTCGAAAGAAGCTGACATCGTCCGCATGCTCTGGCCCACCGGAGTGCTGCAGGACGAAATTAAAATCGCCGGCGACAAGCGCCAGGAGTTCCTCGAGATCGACCGTCGCGGCAGTTCCTGTCCCACGCTCTTCGCCTGGAACGGCGAGCACTACCAGTTCGTCGCGGACATGCTCGGCGCCGGAGTCGTCGGCCACTGGATCGGCCCGAACCAGCGCGACATCCCGCGCCCGGTCGAGTACATCAAGATTCCCACGGGCCTGGTTCGGACAAGACTGACCTCAGACCTCGGACCTCAGGCCCCAGGCATCAGCCGGACAGGTTCCGCTGAGGTCCGACGCCCGACGTCCGACGCCGGCCTTTTGAGCTTCCGCTTCATGGAACCACTTGAAGAAGCCGTCTACCTAGATCAGGTGCGGTTGCTGGCCGTCGATCATCCCGCAGCCGCGATGCCCGCCCGCCTGCCGGAGCCTGGGACGAACACGGCCACGATGTGCTCCCTGATCTACGTGCCCACCGTTTCTTCGGCGATTTCGAGTTGACGCAATTCGCCGGATTCGCCAAGCCACACACCCTCACGCTCGATCTCGGCGACCCCTATAAAGGGGGCCCGCTCTGGCTGCTGATGCACGGCGAGATCGAATACTTCACCGCCAACAGCATGTACGCCGCCGCCCAATCCAAACTCGAGCCGATCGCGCCCTACGTCGAAGCACTGGGCAACGACGGAACCTGGAAGCGCGTCATGGACGATATGGGTTTCCCCGCTGGCGGCCCGCGCACGATGACAGGCGACCTCACTCGCAAGTTGCCGCTCGGCACAAAGAAGATTCGCATCACGACAAATCTGCAAGTCTACTGGGACAGCATCCTTATCAGCCGAACTGAACAGTCTCCGTCGTACTCCGTCACTCCCGTGCCTCTCCTCCACGCCGACCTTGACTTCCATGGCTATCCCTACAAGATCGAAGGAACCCCTCCCGGCAACGTCCACTACATCTACGAGAAAAACAGCGCCACCGGCCCCTACACGCGTCCGCAGGGAACCTACACGCGCTACGGCGACGTCCTCCCATTGCTCACCGCCACCGACGACAAACTCGCCGTCTTCGGTTCCGGCGATGAGGTCCGCCTCGACTTCGATCCCAGCAATCTCCCCCCGCTTCCCCAAGGCTGGGTGCGCGACTATTTCTTCGCCGCCAACGGCTACGAAAAAGATATGGACTTCTACGCCGCCGAGGGCAACTACGTCGCGCCGCTGCCGTTCCTGAGCATGGGCGGATATCCCTATACGCCGAAGAAGTCATTCCCTCTCGACGACGCGCATGTGAACTATCTGCTCGAATACAACACGCGCCACATGTCAGGCAACGAGCAGCGCGGATACTGGTTCGACTACGGCGAGAGTCGCCAACCGTGAGCATGTGGGGACAGCCGCCCTCGCTGTCCGCCGCGCAACGCGCGCTCTTTCGAGGGAGGGAGGAGTCTGGATAGAAAATCGTTTTAATATTGACACTTCGGCCCCCGCCATAATCCAATAGCCGTTCTCATGGAAACCTCGACTGCCGCACCTGCTGGCATACCACGCTTGCGCCGCACCCTGACCCTCTGGGACCTGATCTTCTACGGGATCGTCCTCATTCAGCCCATAGCGCCCGTGCCCCTCTACGGAATCGCGCAGAAACTTTCCGACGGTCACTTCGTCACCATCATCCTGATTGTGCTATTCGGCATGCTCATCACGGCGGTGAGTTACGGACGCATGGGCGCGCTCTACCCTACGGCCGGGTCAGCGTACACCTATGTCGGCAAGGGACTGAACCCGCATCTGGGATTTCTAGCCGGATGGGCGATGATTTTGGATTACCTGTTGCAACCACTGATCAATACTGTGTGGATTTCGACGGCATTGCATGAGCGCTATGTTCAGCAGGTTCCGTTCGCTGTCTGGGCGTTGCTGATCGCGGGCATTATGACGGTGCTAAACCTGATTGGCGTGAAGGCGTCCGCCAACGCAAACAAGGTGCTCCTGGGGATCATGTCGGTGGTGGTGGTCGCTTTCGTTGCGCTCGCACTGAAGTACTTGTATGGCGGGCAGGGATGGGCCGGGCTGTTCTCCTTGCAGCCCCTGTACGATCCAAAAACCTTCGACGCGCATAAGATTCTGAAGGCCAGTTCATTTGCAGCATTGACCTACATTGGCTTCGATGGTGTGACTACACTCGCAGAGGATGTCGAGAACCCCAAGCGAAACGTTCTCCTAGCCGTCGTCCTGACCTGTATTTTCGCTGGGGCTTGCAGTGGAGTTGAGGCATACCTCGGGGCTCGTGTTTGGCCAGACTGGCATTCGTTCCCGAATTTTGAAACCGCCTTCATGGACATCTGCAGCCGAGTGGGCGGCAAGGTACTGTTCCATGGAATGGGTGCGATCCTGATTGTGGCAGCCTTTGGCAGCGGGTTAACGGGCACGCTCGGCGCAGCACGTCTGCTGTTTGGCATGGGACGGGACAACGTGCTGCCGAAGAAGTTTTTTGGTCAACTCAAACGCGGTACCAGCACTCCCGCCAATAACATCCTGTTGATAGGCGGCATGGCGTTTGTGGGCGCCATTGTTCTGTACCACATCGGCAACGCTTACGAGCATGCGGCCGAACTCCTCAACTTCGGCGCCTTTCTGGCCTTCATGGGCGTGAACTTTGCCTGCTTCTGGCAGTTCTCGGTCAGGGTGCGAGCAGGATATCGACGGCGACTTCTCGCCGATGCTTTATTGCCACTCATCGGCTTCGTGGTATGCAGCTATTTTTGGTGGAATCTCAATGCGCTGGCGAAGACCGTGGGCGGCATTTGGTTTGCCGTCGGAATCCTCTACGTCGGCTACAAGACCAACTGGTTCCGCTCCGCCCCAGTAATGATCGACTTCAGCGACCAGTAGAGAACGAGCCGCGCCTTAAGACCGTCCCGGGCTATTCTCAAAGTATCGCCGTGGCGTTGTTCCCAGCGCTTTTCGGAACATCGCAATAAACGCACTAGGCGAGCTATAGCCCGCTTCCAGAGCGGCATGGCTGATTTTTTCTCCCGCTGCCAAAAGCTGTAACGAGTGCAGCAACCGTAGCTGCTGTCGCCATTTTCCCAGCGACATCCGCGTTTCCTGTTGGAACAGCCTTTCGATGGTTCACTTGCTCGCCCCGGCTTGTTTGCACGCCCACGCCAAAGAACGGGCGTTGTCGGGGTTGCGTTGCAGCGCTGCCGCAGCACGTGCCGCTCGCGGATCGGAAGGGCTGGGCAGCTGCAGAGGGACTGCCTGTACGGTTTCGAGCTGGTCGATCAGAACGTCGATCAGATGCGTGTGAGTTTTTGATTTGCGTTTCAGCTTACCCACGGTGCAGAGATGAACAATCAGTTGCTGCAGCAGAGGTGAAACGTTCACCACGCAACACGTTCGGGGAAGCCGTCGTACCAGACGCGCCCGCAGGTAAATCGTCCGCATCGACACCGCGCCCGACATGAGAATGCTGTGCGGAGTGCGTGCGGGTATCCAGACTGCCCGCTGCGCAGGCACGACCCACGTTCCGGCGTTCGTGCGAACCGTCATCACGCCTCGGCAGGCGTAAACGAGCTGATCTTCCGGATGCAGGTGCTCCGGGATAGCATGGCCGTGCCCAAGATCGTAGGCCAGCGCAGTCACCGGCGACGGCAGCTTCGGGCAGACGTGAACGCTCTGTCGCTTTCTCGACATTCATTGTCACAATAGCGTAATGACGTATCCACGGCAATAGCTTAATCTTTGCTCCAAGTTCACGGTTCGAGA
>QIAL01000201.1 GCA_003225535.1 Acidobacteriota bacterium
AGACCGTGTCGCCTGCGGCAGAAACTCCTGCAAGCTGGCAAAGGCGAGGTCGACCCGAAGCCGGCCCTCGGGCGTCTCAAGGTAGGCGGCATACTTCGCTGCGCCGGCCCGAAATCGTTCCAAGTCGTGATTTGCCGTTATTTCCTTCATGCACTCAGGATCTCGCCCCGTTCAAGTCGCAGGTGAACAACTCAGGTGGGGTGCGAAAACAATTCAATTATCCCAGAATAATCCTAACGGCCACCAGCGACGATTTGCTTGGCACTAGCCTGTCTTCTTCAGGGCCAAAGCTTTGGGCTTCAACGTTGGTAGATCACCTTGCCATCGAAGATGGTTATGTCGACTTTTGTCTTCTCGATGGCCTCGGGCGAAATTGTGAAGATGTCGTCGGAGAGCACCACCAAGTCTGCCATCTTGCCCGGCTCGATAGATCCCTTGACCGTTTCCTGGTGTTCAGCGAAGGCGGATCCCATGGTGTAAGCATGGACAGCCTGCGCAACGCTGATGCGCTGCTCGGGGATCCATCCGTTTGGATTTTTACCGTCGAGAGTGCGCCGCGTGGTCGCAGCATAGATGCCCATCACTGGATCCAAGGGCGCGACGGGCCAGTCGGAACCAAATGCGAGCGTTGCGCCCGTATCCAGCAGGGATTTCCATGCGTAGCTCGACTTGATACGCTGCGGGCCAATGATGGTTTCGGCCCACCGGCCGTCGTCGATGGCGTGGAAGGGCTGCATAGACGCGATGACGCCAAGCTTTGCGAAGCGCGTGTAGTCCTCGGTATGAAGATGTTGCACGTGCTCGATGCGCGGGCGCCGATCAGCGGGGCCATTGTCTTTCTCCAGGCGGGCGTAAAGGTCGAGGATGGTGCGGTTGGCGCGATCGCCGATTGCGTGAATCGTAAGCTGGAGTCCCGCCTTATCGGCCAGGCGCATCGATTCATAGAAATGTTCGGCGTCGAGTAGGTCGGGGCTGGCAAGGCCGCTCTTTGCCGGATTGTTTGTGAATGGCTCATCCATCCAGGCCGTTTCAGAACCAAGGGCACCATCGGCGAAGGCTTTCAAGTTACCGAGGCGTTTTCCAATCGCGGACGGGAAGAGCCTCGTAAATGCGGACCGTCAACTTGCCGGCACGTTCCATCTTCTGGAACTCGCGGAAATTGAGAGGCTGGCCTTCGTCAACAGAGGTGTCGGCCATGTTTTGCACGCTGGTTACGCCGTGAGCAGCCGCTTCGCGCATGGCTGCTTCCATGGCCTGGTCCTCCTCCTCGGCAGACAGCGGAGGCAGGACGCGCTCAACCAGACCAGTGGCGGCGTCTTTGAGAATGCCGGTTGGATTGCCATCTTTGTCGCGCTCGATTTCGCCTCCCGGCACGTCCTTCGTGTTTCGGTCGATGCCGGCGAGTTTCATGGTTTGCGCATTCACGAGGGCCATGTGTCCGTCGAGGCGCCACAGGAATGCAGGATGATCGCCGGAGATATCGTCGATCAATTGGTGGGTGGGGAGAAGTGGCGGATTCCAGCGTGTGTGATCCCAAAGGCCGTTGCGCAGCCACGCACCCTTGGGAAGCGTTCTCGCGAATTGAGCGATGCGCTCTTTAAACTCGGCCTGGCTGTTGGCGGTGCCAAGGTGCACGCTGATGAGCGAACCGCCGCCGATGAGGAAGTGCACGTGGGAGTCGTTGAAGCCGGGCAGGAGAAGGCGTCCGCCGAGATCGATGACGCGAGTGTTGGCGCCGGCGAATTTTCGAATCGCAGTATTGTCACCGACCGCAAGGATTCTGGAACCATCGAGCGCCACCGCCTGTGCAGTGGGCTGCGTTGGATTTTCGGTCCATACTTTTCCGTTGACGAGGATCAGGCTCGCCTCGGTCGCCGACGCGCTGCAACAGCAGGCGCCGAGCACAATGATGAGCGAGTGCAGCCAGGAACTCTTCATAAGGACTCCGTTGAGGAAGGAATGGTAATCGGGCAGCCACCGACGACACTTTGGAACACCTGCAAACAAATCAAGATTCATCTTGGGAGAAACATTTATACGACTGTGAAGCTCAAAATGCGAATAGTTTGGCGGGAGCCCGTGCGCGAAAGTTAATGTCGCCCAAGTGCTGTCTTGAATTTGGAGTTAATTAGAGGGAACGGTAGGGCGAATCTGCTCGAATGGGACGAGCCCTTTGCCCTCCAGTGCATTGTAGAACTTGTCTACTTCCAGGTTCTTAATAACGTCGGTTGTACCCGATGGCCAGCGAATCTCGACGCTGTCGATTCTGGTCGCGGTGCCAAGGCCAAAGTGTACGCGGAAATCACTCTGCGAGAGATAGCTTCCCCCGCTCCGGATCTGGTCAGTCTGCGTGATGCCGCCAGCGGATAGTTTGATGCGCGCTCCGATCGCCAGACGATTGCTTTTGGTTCCAGCCAATTCCAGGCTAACCCAATGACGGCCCGGTACACCGCGATTACGAAGAATCATCGGCGCGCCATCGATGTCTTCCACTACGACATCCAGTTGTCCGTCGTTAAACAGATCTCCGACCGCCAGTCCACGCGACGTTCGCGGCTGCATCAGTGCCGGTCCGGCCTGATCACTGGCGTTGCAGAAAGTGCCGTTGCCTTGATTCAGTTGAAGCACTCCGTGCTGCCGATAGCCGGCGCCTGAAGGAAGGGCGGCAACCTGGGGATAAACGTGCCCGTTTACGAAGATCAGATCGAGCCAGCCATCGTTGTCGACATCGAAGAAAGCATTTCCCCATTTCACAAATGGCATGGAGGGCAGTCCCTCGCCTGATTTGTAGGACACGTCGTCGAACTGCCAATCGCCGTTGTTGCGATAAAGCGTGTTGTATTCGTTTTCGAAATTTGTGATGTAGATCGACGGCCGCCCTTCGTGCAGTTAATCGCCGATCGCTACTCCCATAGAAGCCTGCTCGGTACCATCCTGGCTGACGGCAGTACCAGACTCCAGACCGATTTCTGTGAACTTCCCGTTGCCCTCATTCTTGTACAGGTAATTCGGTGTCGCATCGTTGGCGATGAAGATGTCGGATCGTCCGGTGTTGTTGAAGTCGACCCAAGTGACGCCGAGGCCAAAGTATCCGTTGGGATCATCCACCCCTGCGCTCTTCGAAACATCGGAGAAGGTGCCGTCGGCGTTATTGTGGTATAGAGTATCGGCCGCGCCTTTCAGACCGCGCGGGCCGCACTGCACGTCCAAACCACGAAACGTGCAGGTAGGGAGCTTGCCGAAGGCCGGCAGATTGTCGAAGCGGAAGTCCACATAGTTGGTGACCATCAGGTCCACGAAGCCATCATTGTCATAGTCTCCGAATGCAGCCCCGGTGGAATTTCGCGCGTCACCAACACCTGCTTTCGCGGTTACGTCGGTGAACGTTCCGTTGCCGTTGTTCCGGTAGAGAACGTTAGCTCCGAGGCAGGTGATGTAGAGATCAGGCCAACCGTCATTGTTGTAGTCCCCGACTGCGCCACCATTGGCGAAGCATGGAGTAGCGATGCCGGCTTTGTCAGTGACGTCGCTGAAAGTACCGTCATGGTTGTTATGGTAGAGGGCTCCCCGGGCTGACTGGTGTTTCATCGCCATCTCGATTGTGGGCGCATTGGTGAAGTAGATGTCGGGCGAGCCATCCCGGTCATAATCGATGAGCAGGACTCCGCCGCTCATGGATTCGGGAATGTATTTTTTCTCGGGAGAGTAAACATGCCGAAAATGAATGCCGGCCTTTTCTGCAATGTCCTCAAGCTGCGGCACGGGGCGACCCTTGCAGGACTCCGTCCTGAGGCCGGCGGGGGGTGGCGGCGCGACATCGTGTCCAGCCTGCCCTTGTCCCTGATACAGAAGCTGCGAGAACTGCAAGAAACCGAACAGCGAGTTGCGAATCACTCGATTCATATCAATCGGAAGACGGGGTCTCGTGGGCGGGATTGCGCGGAGGCGGCAGCGTAATGTTTCTGCTCTTGGTCTTCAGCGCCCGGTAAATTCGAGCCTCACGGTCGGCGTCATCGCTACGCCCGACTATGCGATAGGCCGACTGCAACTGGTAGTGGGCGGGTTCGAACCCAGGCTTCAGCCGCACTGCCGCCTCCAGGTAGGTGAGCGATTCGCTGGCTTTGCCTTCGATGCGAAGTTCTTTACCGAGTTCGTAATTGGCCTCTGCATGATCCGGTTGGGTAGACAGCACGTTCTTCAGGAACTCGACCGCCTGCTCGTTCTTGGACTGCTGCAACAGGCTGAAGGCGAGATGAAATTGAGCATTCACATTGGTCTCGTCGAGTTGCAGTTCATCCCGGAATTCCTGCTCCGATTCTGCCGAGCGGTTCAGACGGAGCAATGACAATCCTGCAGTGTAGTGGGCTCGGGGTAGTTTCGGAACAAGTTGCAGAGCGCGACGGCAAACTTGGACGGTGTGCTCGTAGTTCGCCATCTGCGACCAGAGTTGCGCTACCAGCATCAGCGTTTCAGTCGAGAGTTGTTGTTGCTCTAGACGAATATGCCAACTCGTGGATTTGCAGGACCGAGTCGCCCAGAGGAGTTAATACCTGGACAGCATCAGCGTACGAATGTGTAGCGAACAATGCCGTTCCGAGCATGGCACGCGCGACATTATCCTGTGGATTCTTCGCCACCACCGGCCGCAGTGCGTGGATGCATTCCGGGTAGTCTATGGCACGTCCCGCTGCGATTCCTGTGTTCCGCGCTAAGCCGGCGATATCTGCGTTCCATCCTGCGGCTTCGTGGAAGTGAGCGAGCGCGATGGAATACTGCTCCTGGCGCGCCTCGGCAGTTCCCAGATCGTTGAAGGCGCTCGCCAGCAGGGTGCGGAGCTCGACCTGCAGCCGGTCAATTTTCGCACGTTCTTGTTGTGTGGGCTTCACCGTCTCGAGGCTCGACGTGAGTTGCGCGGCATCGGCCATGACTGAGGCCATCGGCGAGGAACTAAGCGGCTTGTCTTTGGCGCTGGGGCCAGCCAGCCCGACTTCGCGGGAAAAGTTATCTGTATCGTTGGCTGCGCGATAGGCGTCGGCCAGTTGCAGGTGGATGCCCGCGCGTCCTTGCCCTGTATCCAACAACCTGCGAAAGATCTCTTTCGCTTTCTCGGTTTCCTTCAGTTGGAGAAAGGCAGCACCCAGCAAGTACGAAGCTGCGGGATCGTCCTGCAGGCTGAGGACGCGGCTGAACGACGTCACAGCGTTGTCGTATCGCTTCTTCGCCATCCAGACCCTTACCCTGCACATACCAGGCGCGAGCGTTTTCAGGATCTGCAATCAAAACGTCAGTGATCACGGAAAGAGATTCATCCAGGTGCTCACCGCGCAGGTACGCGAGCGAAAGATCGGTTCGTGTCGCGAGCGAATTCTCGAAGTCGAGGGAACGACGGTAGGTCTCGATCGCGGCCGGGGCGGACGCCTGCATGACCTCAGTGTCGCCCATTTCGCGCAAACCCAGGGCCAGCACAGACCGGCTCGTAGTCGTAATTACCGCGGGATCACCAGCCTGCTTCGCAGACTCCAGAGCTTGCAGACGCGATTGCAGCTCAGCACTAAGAGTGAACACTCGCGCGCCACGGGCGCGATCTGTCGCAGGGGAAACTGCCGGGCCGCTCTGTTGCTGAGCAAAAGTTGGTGGTGCGAGAAGGATACCAAAAAGAATCAGGTGCAGGATTGCCGCCATCGGAGACTTCAGGGAGCGAGTTGAGGAAGTCACCTTGCCCGGGATGGATGGAGCACGTCGGTATCTCACAGCCACCCCCTTCGCATCAGACTACACAAAAGGAAAGCGGGCAGGGCCAGTATCGAGCCCTGCCCGCTCCTACATTCTACGCACCAGGTCCAGTTAGAAGGTAAGCCTGAAGCCGTACTGGATTTCCCGGTCACTGTTGACTACGACACCTGTTGCGGCCAGGCTTCCGCCCGGCTGCATCGCGGTGATCAGGTTGTTGGTTGGGCTGCACGGCTGGTACAAGCCGCCGACTGCCGCGCCACAATTCACGGCGCCGATCGGGGAGCCGTTTGCATTGGGCGAGAAGTTTGGATGGTTGAAGAGGTTGAAAACGTCCAGTCGGAACTGCAGACCGACTCGCTCTCCAACCTTCCAGTTCTTTTGCAGCGTGAAGTCGGTGGTGACGAATTTGGGTCCATGGCAATAGCCGAGAGATTCGTTACCCATGGTTCCAATTGTCTGGCCGACTACCGTGAAGGCGGCGGGGTTGTAGATATTCGGCCCACTGGCTCCAGCGGTGCAACTACTTCCCGTGATGGACGGACGCCGGTTCGAACCCGGAGCCCACGGCGGACCCTGGTTGCCCGTGCCGTAAAGCGCGTTCAAACCCAGTGGCGTAGTCGTGGGCGCCAATGCGGCGAGGTTTTCCGATATCCTGGAGGAGCCGACCGTCGTTGACGGACCCGAGGAGGCTGTCGTAATGCCGCCGACCGTCCAGCCGCCCACTGTGTTTCGCAGGAAAGCGTTCTGGCCCCTCAATTCGGGCAGAGGTACCAGCAGGTTAGCGACAAAGATATGTGGCCGGTTGATTTGTGTATTACCGCGATCCAGACTCGGGTTTCCCGCCCAGGTCAGCGTCTGGGAGTTGGCGGTACCGTTCGATTCATCCAGCGGCACGTTGCCGATGGAATGCGAGTAGGTGTAGGTAGCGTTGATCAAGGCCCCCTTCACCTTGGTTTTGAACAGGGCCTGCAACGAATGGTAGTTCGCATCACCGTGATGCGCCCACCAGGTGAGGAACCCGTCATTTGCATAAGGGCGCAAGGCATTGATCGGGTTGGGAAGAATGCCGTTTGGGATATTAGGATCCACCTTGTTGCTGAATGCGGCGGCGCCCCAGAGGTTGGGAGCCACTTCATTGATGTCGGAAGTCGTGAGTTGGTGAATCGCGCGGTTTCCGACGTAGCCAATTTGCAGGCTCATCTCCTTGGCCAGGCTGCGCTCGACAGTTACGTTCCACTGCCAGGAGTTTGGCGTGGTGTTGGAGGGATCGACTCCTCCCAAGGCTGACGTAGACGCCTGACTGAACTGGGTTGCTGTTAAGGACGGTCCATCGAGAGCGCGCGCGTACCCGCTCGCGTTGAGGGCGAAGGGCGCGTTGGCCGACATGGTATAGATGGCCGAGCGATCACGCTGGAAAAACTGTCCGATCCCAGCCCGCAGTGCGGTCTTGCCGTCGCCGAACACATCGTACGCGACGCCCAGGCGTGGAGCGAAGAGGTGATAGTTTTGGTTTTTGAGGTACTTGTTCGGTCCGGGAGTTCCTGCGCTGAACGCATAAGCCCCAGTTCGTCCGAAGGTGGTGTTGGCTTCCGTGCAAGGACTCTTGCCAGGCACGACCCATAAACCGTTGCAAGCATCGAACTGTGAGCCGGCAGGATTGTAGAGGTTGGGGTTGAAACTGGTCATCAACCCATTCGCCTGGTACGGAGTCAGCAGCATCGAGTAACGGACGCCCAAGTCGAGTGTCAGTTTGCGATTTACTTTCCA
>QIAL01000202.1 GCA_003225535.1 Acidobacteriota bacterium
CTTCCCCTTCGGACATGGGCTTTCTTACACGACATATTCGTACTCTGGCCTGAAGGTCACGCCGGGGAAGAATCCGAAAGTCACGTTCACGGTGAAGAACACAGGCAAACGAGACGGCGCAGAAGTCGCTCAGATCTATGCGGCGCTGCCTGCTTCGGCGGCAGAGCCTCCGAAGCGATTGGTGGGCTTCAACAAAGTATGGCTCAAGGCGGGTGAGAGCAAAGAAGTGACGGTGGAGGTGAATCCGAAATACCTTTCGATCTTCAACGTCGAACAGAACGGTTGGCAACTGCTGTCGGGAGAGTACAGCTTCATGGTGGGCGGATCGTCACAGAGCTTGCCTTTGAAGCAGTCAGTAACTCTGAATTAGGTAATGCAGAAACTCAACTGGGGAGACAGCGGCCGCTAACGAGTGTTCTCGGGAGCGGCCAATTCTTTTGCTGCGGCCACCACTTCAGGGACGATGGCGTCAATGTCAGAGTCTCTGGTGCGATGGTTCACGATGCAAGCCCTCAGGCAGAACTTCCCTGCCAGCGTTGCGTTGGAAAGATAGATGCGCCCGCGTTTCTGGGTGTGCTTAAGGATCGAAGCGTTCAACTGATTCAGCGTGGTCTCGTCAATCCCACTTGCTCCACGATAGCGGAAGCAGACTGCGCTCAACTTCCCACTCCCTACCAACTCGAGTTGTGGCTCGACCCTGATCGCCTCGGCGAGGCGGCGGGCGTGCGCCAGGTCTTTTCGGATCGACTCGCGAAACGCTGCGAGGCCGTGATAGCGGAGGGAAAGCCACAGCTTCAAGGCGCGAAATCTGCGCGACAGTTCCAGAGACTCTTCAAAGAAAGCAAATCCCTCGATGGGATCGGCGCTCAACGCGCGCGTGTAATCGCCGCTATGGGAGAAGGCTTTCTGCGCTGCTTCTGAGGAGCGGTAAAGCAGGCAGCCACAATCCAGCGGTTGATAGAGCCACTTGTGCGGATCAAGAGAAATCGAATCGGCGAGTTCCATTCCGTTGAACCTGCTACGCTCGGCAATCGCGGCGAGGGCGCCATACGCGCCGTCGATGTGGAACCAAGCGCCATTCCGGTGCGCGATCTCGGCGATCTTTGCCAATGGATCGATGGCACCGGTGTTGACCGTTCCGGCTGAGGCCACGACCGCGAGAGGAGTTCTTCCGGTACTTTTGTCGTTTGCGATCTGGCGCTCGAGTTGGGCGGTGTCCATGCGCAGAGACGAATCCGTAGGAATCAGGCGCAGATTGTCGCGTCCGATACCGAGCAGGGCCACACTCTTGGGAATGGACATGTGCACTTCGTGAGACGCGTAGACGACGGAACCGGCCGAGACTCCTCGCTCATTGGCGGGCGAGAGGGCCTCTCGCGCCATCGCCAGTCCCATAAGATTGGCGGCCGATCCGCCGCCCGTGAGATAGCCTCGAAATCCCAGACAGCCAATGGCCTGCGACAGCCAGTTGACTACGGTCTTTTCGATCGTGACGGCGGCAGGGCCCGAGCGCCATGCGGTCACGTTCTGGTTCAAGACGCTGGCCATGAGATCGGCAGTCGCCGCCACGGGGTCACCCGATCCCAGAACGTAGCCGAAGAATCGCCCATTTGGCGCGCGTGACGCGCGCAGCACTTCCGGCAGATCGTCGAATGCGGCTTCACCGATTCCCTGCTCCGGCAGGATCGCATCGAATAGGCGAAGAGACTGTTCGCCGGTAACGGATGGGGCCACGGGGACGGAGTCCACGCGGTCGAGATAGTCCGCTGCCTGTTGAGCCACGCGTTCGGCCAGGCGGCGAAATTGGCTTGAGGAAATTTCCAGTGGATTCATGAAATCATTCGCCGCCCGCCGGTATCACCTTATGCTTTGGCGCGGGAACGGGCGTTGATCCTTTGCGGTCACGCCACAAAACGCGATTGAGGCGCGCAGCACCGGCGGCGTCGGGTCGGGAGAAGTCCATCTTCGAGGAAACCTTTGCGCCGGGCGAGTCGCGCTTGTTGGTTTCGTAGATCAGGCCATTCTTGAGATTGCGATCGTCGGCTTTGTATGGGGGATGATCCCCTGGCCCGGTGAACGATCCATTCATCACCGGCGCGTAGGCATCGTTCTGATTCATCGGAGGCAGTCCAAGCAGCGACTCCATCGTGTGCATCATGTTGACGGTGGTGTAGAAGCGATGCTCGACGTAAGGCTTTGCAGCCGATCCCGGAGAGTATTTGCTGATGACGAATGCAATGGAACGGTGCGCGTCGACATGGTCGGCGCCGTCCTGCGCATCGTCTTCAAGGACGAAGATAGCAGTGTCGTCCCAATATGGACTGTGCGAAACGGCATCGGCCACGCGGCCGAGGGCCAGGTCATTGTCCGCTACGTTGGCTGCCGGCCGCGCACGGTTGGGGCGTGTGCCTCCGGTATGGTCATCGGGGAGATACAACAGGACGAACGACGGCAACTCGAACTCAGGGCCTTCGTGGGCCTCGTGCGCTCGCACGTACGCGCCGAATTCATTCAGAAATTCATCGGCGCGGAGTTGATCGGGATAGTCGGTGTTGAAGTCGGGATAAAGCGGGTCGAAGTGATTGCGCAGTACGGCCTTGGTCGGCTTTACTCCGCTGAAGAGCGGAACGGGCCATGGCCACGGGCTCGCGCCTCCGTGCGGATTTCCGACGTTCGGCGGCAGCTTGCCACCTTGTTGAACTTCGGTGCGCGGGCATCTTGCCTCCTGCCCTGAAGGAGTTCCCTGCTTCGGGCTCGCCGCCTTGGGCTTCTCGTTGCACCACTCGGCGTTCACGAATTCGCCATAGATGCGGAAGCTCACGTGATGGGCTGCGAGATTATCCCAGATGAAACCGGTGAAGGGATCGTCGACGTCCGGCAGGTTGTGATCGAGCGGATATTCGTCGGCGTTCTGTCCCTGGAAATCGTAGGTGCGCTCTTTACCGCGGTAGGCGATCTGCCAGGTTTTTTCGTTGTAGTCGCTCGTAATGGCGGCGGTGGACCAGACATGGCCGTCGCCGGAAACTTCGCCGCTGTCGTAGAAATTGTCGAGCACGCCGAACTGCAATGCGAGTTTGTGCTCGTTGGGAGTGATGTCTTCGCCATACATGGTGAGAGAAGGATCGGCGTCTCCGACTTTCAAGTCGCCGAGGATCTGGTCGAAGGTGCGGTTCTCTTTGAGGACGTAGATGACGTGCTTGATGGGATTCTGTCCACTCGCG
>QIAL01000203.1 GCA_003225535.1 Acidobacteriota bacterium
CAAGGCGCTGCTGCGCGGAGTGATTTCCGCGGCGACTACGGCCATTGCGCGCGCCAGCGATCAGTCCGATGCCGCCGAGGATGTTCTGAGCGACACCGAAGCGGCAATCTTTCAACTCTCGGAAAAGCGCATTGGGCGCGGGTTCATGGGCGTGCAGGAGATCGTTCGGGAGACCTTCGGATCCGTCGATGCACTCCTGCAGCGCGGGCAGCGCATTACCGGATTGGCCACGCACTACACCGATCTGGA
>QIAL01000204.1 GCA_003225535.1 Acidobacteriota bacterium
ACTGCAGCGCTCCGATCTGGTGATCATTGCCGCTCGGCCTTCGATGGGCAAAACGGCGTTCGTGATGAATATCGCGGAGAATGCTGCGATTGAAGATCAGCAGGTGGTGGGAGTGTTCTCGCTGGAAATGTCGCGCGAAGCTCTGCTGATGCGTCTCTTGTGTTCGCAGGCGCGAGTCGACGCGCACAAGATGCGCACCGGGTCGCTGTGGCAGGACGACACGAAAAAAGTTGTGCGCGCGATGGAGCAGTTGGCGCACGCGCCAATCTTCATCGACGACACGCCGGGAATTTCTCTCAGCGAGATGCGGGCGAAGGCGCGGCGGCTGAAGCAGTCGCAAGGGCGGCTCGATCTGATCATCGTCGACTATTTGCAGCTGATGTCCGGCGGCGGAAAAAGATTTGAAAATCGCACGCAGGAAGTGTCGGCGATTTCGCGCGGGCTGAAGGCGCTGGCAAAAGAACTCAGTGTTCCCGTAGTCGCGCTTTCCCAGTTGAGCCGCGCGCCTGAGAGCCGCAGCGGAGATCATCGTCCGCAGCTGGCCGATCTCCGCGAGTCGGGATCGATCGAGCAGGACGCAGACCTGGTCATGTTCATCTTCCGCGAGGAAGTCTACAAGCAGGATGATCCGGAGCTGCAGGGGCGGGCGGAAATCATCATTTCCAAACAGCGCAATGGCCCCATCGGTCGGGTCAAGATGGCGTTCCTGAAACACTGCACCCGATTCGAGTCCATGGCAGAGGGCGGAATCGCCGGGGACGAATAAACCCTCAAGCTACAGTATTTCCTGTAGACGGAAGGAATAAGTGCTGTAGTGACTTAAGTTTGCACCCGTGTTTTGAAGTTGCACCATCCTGTGGAAAAGCTTGTGGAAGTGCAAACCAGTTTTCGAGTCGCTCAACGCAACGACCGATCGGTCGGTTCCCGCTCACGTGGAATTCAAGCGTTAAATGTCTGAATAGTAACCAGTTATTCAATTCACTGGGCATTAACATTACCCGGAGTCAGGCGAAGTACGTTTCGTTCCACTTTTGAGATTTGCACATTTTTGAGTTCTAGTACCTTCGTTTTGCGGCTGATTTGACCGCCTCGGCGAGATTCCAGCCTCCGTTTCCACCAGCGAAAAGCCTGATTCTGGTAATCGCCTTTTCCAATCGAAGACTGCTCTTGCATACTCCTCTTTTAGTCCGCCGCCAAGACGGGCTCTGAAGAGCGGTCGAAGAGGTCTATTTGGCGAAGCGGCGGACGCTGAACGAGATCGGCAGGCCGATTACGACCATGTGGACTAACAGTCCCAGGATCAAGTCCTGGAGCTTGTAGGGACCTCTGGCGTGAAGGGCGGAGAGTGGCAGAACGACGAGGTTCATAACTTCCTGCACCGCAGCACCGAAGAACAATCCGCATACCAGCGGATGCTCGGTCAGGAAAGTCAGTTTGCGGCTTGCCGCGTAGTAGGTTGCCGCCGCTGAGCAAGCAATAAAGAAGTGCAGCAAGACACCCAGAATGTAGGTGCCGGCGCCACCATGGACCGCCTGTCTGCCCAGGAGACCACCGGCGATCGAAAGAGGGATGTCCCATCCAAACAAGATGCAGGCTTGAAGGAGGTCCAAAGTTCCGGCCACTCCGCCGCCCACACCGATGGCCAACAGAGCATTGTGATTTGTTGATTGTTGAGTCGCTGTCTCGAGTGTGGAGTCTCCGATCATTTCGTCCCTTCCTTTATCGTTAATTTGGCTGCAGTGTGTTGGGACATTACACGGGTTTGCGTTTGGAAGTCCTGAATCTGAACTGAAACGTTCTGAATAGTTCTGAATGCGGGGAGTCGGAGTCGAGCATTTTCTTTCGCTCCTTCGGAGCTTACTTACATTCGCGTTGCCACCCACGGCTTACGCCGTGAGCTGTATTCTTTCGCCGCTCCGCGGCTGGGATTGAACCTCGCGCAGTCATTTCCACCCAAGGCTGGAAAGGGTGTTGGTACAATCGCCGCCAGCACTCTTCTGATCCGAGAAGTACCCTGCATGGAAAGCCCATCCAAGACGATGCTCCGCGTGGGCGCGTGGTGCGTGAATCCGGCGACCGGCGAGATCTCGCGCAATGGAGAAACCCTCCGGCTGGAAGCCAGGGCGATGCTTCTGCTCTCGTGCCTGGCCGAGCACGCGGGAGAGGTCGTCAGCATCGAGGAGCTGCTGAACCAGGTATGGTCTGGTGTGAACGTTTCGCCCGATTCGGTGTATCAGAGCGTAGCTTCGCTGAGGCGCCAGCTGGGGGACGATCCCAAGCAGCCGAGTTACATTGCGACCGTGCCGCGTCTTGGGTATCGGATGGTGGCAACGGTTGGTCCGTGGACGGAGAGCGGCCGGCGGGCCGTAGGGACTGATGATGTGAAAAGCCCTGCTTCTCACGCAAGAAACTCGCGAGAAATCGGGCACGCTGGGTTGTCCAGAGGCCGTGTCGCATGGGCCGTAGTTGCGGTGCTTTTCTTTGCGCTTGTCGTTGCGGTCGCTTTGCGATTCCGCGCGGCGAACAACTTTCAGTCTGTTTCACCCGTGATTGCTGCAAAGCCGCAGAAATCGGTCGCGGTGCTGCCGTTTCTAGACCTCACCGATGGCATGAAGGAAGAGGAATTCGCCGACGGGATGACCGAGGAGTTAATTGACAAGCTGAGTAAGATCCCTGACTTTCGGGTGCCCGCTCCAACGTCCTCCTTCTACTTCAAAGGCAAAAAAGTTCCTCTTGCCGAAATTGCCAAGACGCTGGGCGTTGCGTTCGTGCTGGACGGAAGCGTGCGCAAGTCGGCGGCAAGGTTTCGGGTGGCAGCGCGGTTGGTACGCGCGGAGAATGGGTACGTGATCTGGTCGGAAACCTACGACCGGCCGCTGGTGGACAAATTGTTGGTGCAGGAAGATATTGCGGGGGAAGTGGCGAAGGCGCTGAGGGCGTCGATCGAGGGAAAATCCGAACCGGATCGAGCGCGGTGAGGTCAGAACCAACTGGGGCTAAAAAGCCCGGTTTTCTGTCGATTAAACGCGGCCCTAAAGGGCCGCTCTTCCACGGAAACGCTATCGCCACGGGAAGCTATCGCTAGAGGGAAAGCCA
Source organism: Acidobacteriota bacterium (assembly GCA_003225535.1). GTDB lineage: Bacteria > Acidobacteriota > Terriglobia > Terriglobales > Acidobacteriaceae > Sulfotelmatobacter. Next base: position 3,097 of record QIAL01000204.1, read on the forward strand.
CCGCCAGGGAAAGGCCATCGCTTGTGCCGGAGTGGCGAGCTTCGCTCGCCGGACAGCCGAGGGCGGCTGTCCCCACATAAAACCTAAAAGCGGCTGTCCCATCCTGAGGGATGTCCACGCGGCCGATGCGCTTCATGCGCTTCTTGCCTTCTTTTTGCTTCTCGAGCAGCTTGCGCTTGCGGGTGATGTCGCCGCCGTAGCACTTGGCGAGGACGTTCTTGCGGATGGCGTGCACGGTCTCGCGGGAGATGATCTTTGCACCGATGGAAGCTTGAATCGGGACCTCGAACATCTGGCGGGGGATCAGTTCCCGCATTTTCGAGACCAGCGCTTTCCCGCGTTCGTAGGCGAAGTCGCGGTGCACGATGATGGAGAGCGCGTCGACCGAATCTCCGGCAACGAGGATGTCGAGCTTCACCATGGGCGATTCCCAATAGCCGGCGAGGTGGTAGTCAAGCGAAGCGTATCCGCGGGAGACGGATTTGAGACGGTCGTAAAAATCAAGGACAATTTCGTTCAGCGGCAACTCATAGTGCAACATGACGCGGGTTGACGCGACGTATTCGAAGGTCTTCTGCTTGCCGCGTTTCTCTTCTACGAGTGCAAGGATTCCACCGACGTATTCTTCACCGGTCAGAATTGTGGCGAGGATTACGGGCTCTTCCACCTTGGCAATTTCCGCGGGATTGAGCCAGCGCGAAGGGTTGTCGATTTCGACGACCGTGCCATCAGTCTTGGTGATCTTGTAACGCACGCCGGGAGCGGTGGTGATCAGGTCAAGATTGAACTCGCGCTCGAGGCGCTCCTGGATGATTTCCATATGGAGCAGGCCGAGAAATCCGCAGCGGAAGCCGAAACCCAGAGCAACGGAACTCTCGGGCTCGAAGAAGAAGGACGAGTCGTTCAGTCGCAGCTTTTCGAGGGCCTCGCGCAATTGCGTGTGCTCGTGGGCATCGACGGTGTAGAGCCCGGCGAAGACCATCGGCTTGATTTCTTCGAAGCCTGGCAGGGGCTCGATGGCTGGGTTGGTATCGTCAGTGATGGTGTCGCCGATTTTTGTGTCGGCAACGTTCTTGATGTTGGCGATGATGAATCCGACTTCGCCTGCCTGCAGTAGATCGATCTCAACCGGCTTGGGCGTGAGCACCCCAAGAGTTTCCGCGTCGAATGTAGTTCCGTTCCACATGAGTCGGATTCTCTGACCCTTGCGAAGCGTGCCTTGAAAAACGCGGGCCAGCACGATCACGCCGCGATAAGGATCGAACCAGGAGTCGAAAACCAGCGCCTGGAGCTGGTTGTCGGGATTTCCCTTCGGCGGAGGAACTCGCTTCACAATCGCTTCCAGCACCTCCGGAACACCCTGGCCTGTCTTGGCGCTGATCAGGACCGCGTCGGTCGCGTCGAGGCCTACGGCGCTCTCGATCATCTCTTTGGTGCGCGGGATGTCGGCGCTTTGCAGATCGATCTTGTTGATCACGGGGATGATCTCCAGCCCGTGATTGATGGCAAGGTAGGAATTCGCGAGCGTTTGCGCTTCGACGCCTTGCGAGGCATCGACGACTAACAGCGCGCCTTCGCAGGATGCTAGCGAGCGCGAGACCTCGTAGGAGAAGTCGACGTGGCCGGGGGTGTCGATCAGGTTCAGCTGGTAAGTCTCGCCGTCTTGCGCGGTGTACACCATGCGGACGGCGTGGGCCTTGATGGTGATGCCGCGCTCGCGTTCCAGGTCCATGGAGTCGAGGACTTGGGCCTGCATCTCGCGCGCGGTGAGCGATCCGGTGAGTTCCAGCAGGCGGTCAGCCAGCGTGGACTTGCCGTGATCGATGTGCGCGATGATCGCGAAATTGCGGATGTGCTGGGAATCCATGAGAGCGCAGTAAATACTGATTCTAACAGGTGTGGACGTGGCTACTCTGCGGGGCGGATCGCGTCTCCAGACCTCCAACAGAGCCGCAATTATCGAAAAAACAGCACGCTACGTTAGCGCGCGTATGGCCCACGCGAGAAGAATAAATCCATAGCTGTTGATGAGCATAGTGCGTATCCAGTGTGTTGCGAGGATTTTCGCCAGATAAGGACTGGCCGGGCCGCGGTCGTCTTTGCTCAATTCTGCTTGCCATCTGCCCCACAAGATTGCGGTGAGTAGATGAGACGCGAGCTGACATCCTAGATTTCCCCAGATGGCCCAACCTGGTGATATGTCGGGATGGTGCCAGATCAAGGCGAATGATCCGACGAGGGCGATCCCAAGAGGCGCAAAAATCCAATACGGCAACTTGTGCGAGTGCACCGACTGAATGGTGTGAAATTCCTTCCGGTCCACCAGCTTCCAGGATCGAAAGATGTCGATTTCCATCGCCCAGATCGTGCCAATCAGGTAAAACGAGAGCGCCAGATTGAGTAAGAGCAGCAGTCTTTCGTTCATAGAAATTTACCTCGTTCGCGAGAGCCTTCTCGATCTGCGAATGTTTTCAGTTGCTTTGGGATATGTTGCGGTCTCAGGCTTCCTCGTTTACTCTCCTTGCCGAGATCGATCATGATTGGGAAGCACATTCTCCTCACACTTGTTGTGGGTGGGACAATTGGGTCCTTGCTGTGGCAGCATCCTCCTGTGGCATGGACTGCGTTGCCGGTTACCGGATTGTGTTTGCTGATTGTGGGATTCATTCTGTGGACCGTGGCGCGCTTCCAGTTGGGTGCGTCGTTTACGGTGAAGGCTGAGGCAAGGAAGTTGGTGACGCGCGGGTTGTATTCGAAGATTCGCAATCCGATTTATGTGTTCGGATCGATGGTGATGGCGGGCTGGATTCTGGTGTTCGGGAAGCCGGTGTGGTTGCTGATATTCCTGTTAGTAATTCCGTTGCAGATCTGGCGGACTGGGAAAGAGTCGGCGGTCTTGGAGGCGGCGTTTGGGGAGGAATACCGAAAGTATCGGGCGGGGACGTGGTTTTGAAATTCAAGCTTCCCGACTCTCCAATTGCCAGGCATCAGATCCTTCGCCCCTTTTGGGGCTCGCGCATCATTG
>QIAL01000205.1:0-6301 GCA_003225535.1 Acidobacteriota bacterium
GACACGGCGTGGCTTCATGCCCACGAGAATCCGGAGAATCAATCTCTTAAGTTATTGATTCCACAAGACATTCATCATGGCTCCCTGTCTGCTTTCTGAGATAGCGCTGGCTATTGCAGAAGGGGCAGAGATGAACCGAGTGGCTCGATGGGCTGAGAACACGGCAAGCAAACACTTTCTGGCAGTACTCGCACTGGCTGCGGCAATTCCTTGCTGGGCACAGAATCCTGGCCCGGCAGACGGCGGGCAGCAGAGCCGGGTCGTTCTCGTCAGCCTGGTGGACCGCAAGCTGGCGGTCATCGAAAACGGTGTGGTGATCGCTACGTTTCAGGTTGCGGTCGGAGCTAAGGTGAGCCCTAGTCCCACGGGCGAGTTCACTATCGTCAGCCGAGTTACCAATCCCACCTACTATCACCGCGGAACGGTGATCGCCGCCGGTAAAGACAATCCTGTCGGAACTCGATGGGTAGGTCTCACTTTGAAGGGTTATCTGCGGAATCGCGATGTGGAACGGCTGTTCACGATGCTGCGAATTGGGGACAGAGTTCAGATCCGCGGCGAGCGCGATGAACAAGTCGCGCGGGTATTCGGAGGGCAGACGGATCAGACGGTAGTGGCTAGCGCGCAGGATCCGTCTCAGAACGAGCAGCAAGAAGCAACGCAGAGCGCGGTTGGACTGGGGAACTAGGAAGCGAAATCTCAGGAGGATGTTATGCAAATGGCGATCACATTCATGGCAGTGGTGGCGGGGATGGTCTTTTCACTTTCAGTTGCTCTGTTAGCGGAGGAATTCATTTTCGGGCAGGTGTTCCGGCTGTTCTTTGCCAGGCAGACGGCGGCAGTGAAACCAGGGCAGAAGCGTTAGAGCGCGCGAAGGAGAGCGAAGATGCTGGCCTTGAGGTATTTGCTGATGTGCGGTGGCTTCGGGATGATTCTCGTGGCTGTTAGCATTTTGGGCTTTGACTTGTACGAGGAAGCGTTGTATCGAAGGGCGTTGGCCACTCCGGGAGTGGCGCTGCCTCATGTTACGAAGTGGCGGTGGCGGACGCCACTGGCCTTGGTCTTGCTGGCGTGGGGACCGATTCTGCTGGCATTTAGCATCGTGGTCGTTCCGACTGGCATGGCCGGGGTTCGCGTGAGTGAGACCAGCGGCACGGTGTCTCGCAAAATCAGCGAGACAAGGGTGGGGCACCCTGGTGGTTGGTGGTTACGGCGGTGTCCAAACAGTACAGGGGACAAGACTGTCGCATGTGCAAAGCGATTTATAATTCGGCCATCCCAAAGGTCAATTTGAAATCGGTGAACCAGTCTTGTTGTTCGGCCTCCCGCCTCGGCTTTGCCTTGCTTGTTCTGCTTCTTTCAACTGCCGTTCTTGCTGCGGACTGGAGCGGGGCGGAGCAGCAGCTGGCTAAAAAAATTGTCGCTGTGACGGGACCGGGCACGATGAGTTTGACGGTGGAGAATCGCTCGTCCCTTGGAAGGCGCGACAGCGACCTGGTGCAAAACGGGCTTCGGAGCGCGCTGGAACAGTCAGGGATCCACTTCGCGAAAAGCGATCAGGCGGCGGCCTCTGTTGCTTTGACTCTGTCCGAAAATGAGAGTTCTTATGTTTGGGTAGCACAGATTCAGCAGGGTGCCGGGGAATCTGTGGTCGCGATGGTTTCGGTGCCGCGTTCAGGACGTTCGGGTGCTGCTTATGAATCGATGCCAATCACATTGCGGAAGGTTCTGCTTTGGTCGCAAGAAGACCACATTCTGGATGTTGCGGTGCTGGAAGAGAACGGCACACCGTCGCGTATCGCGGTGCTCGGTGCAGAGAAAGTCTCTGTGTACCGTATTCAGAACGGAAAGTGGGAGGCGGAACAGACGTTGGCGATCGGTAATCCCAAGCCTTGGCCATTGGATGTGCGAGGCAGGCTGATCCCTGCGTTGGATCACACACTGGATGCGTACCTGCCAGGCGTGCGCTGCCATGTAAACATCACGGGAGCACCGTTGATGGCCTGCCGCGGCAGCGATGATCCGTGGCCGCTCGTGTCAGGAGGGATGAGCACGAGTTCACCGGTATTCCCGAGTGCAGGGTCGAGCACAACAACCTCGACGGCAGTTCCCGCGCTCGCGGGCTTCTTCGCTTCGACGCGGAACTATTTCACCGGCGTGCTAAGTCCGGCGGTCGGAAAGTTCGGCACCGTGCCGAAGTTTTATACGGCGGCCTTCGTTCCGCGAGAGAAGTACACGCTCTGGCTGTTCGCGTCGGGCGATGGAAAAGTGCACCTGGTGGACGGCATGAACGATCAGCGCTCTTCGTTCGAATGGGGCAGTGATATTGCGGCGGTGAAGACCGGATGTGGCGCCGGGTCGCAGGTGCTTGCGACTGCATCTGGAGATCAAGCAGAGGATTCGATTCGGGCGTTTGAGTTTCCCGATCGAGATCCAGTCGCGGTAAGTGCAGCAGTGGCATTTCCAGGGCCTGTGTCTGCATTGTGGACGGAGGCCAGGGGTGACAGCGCAATCGCCATCGCCAGAAATCGGGATACCGGGAATTATGAAGCATTTCGCTTGTCGTTGGCTTGCGGTCAGTAGCCTGTTCCTGGGCGTACTGGCGCGGGCAGAAACGCGGCCGCAGTACGGCGGGACGCTGCGTGTAACGACGCATACCGCGCTATCGACGCTCGATCCGGCAGATAACAGAGTTCCGGATTCGTTCGCTCGACGTAGCGTGACTTCCCTTCTCTTTGACACGCTGGTGACATGGAACACGGGACACTCCCAACCTGGTCTGGCAGAATCATGGCAGTCTGCGAAGGGAAATCAACGCTGGGAATTCCGGCTGCGCCGCGGGGTGAAGTTCCACGATGGAACGGCGCTCACGAGCGAAATCGTCGCGGCTTCTTTGCGATTCGCGAATCCGGCGTGGAGCATCAGGCCGGAAGATGACTCGGTGATCATCGATTGCGACGAGCAAAATCCGGAGATGCTGGCGGAAGTGGCTCTGTCGCGAAACGCGATTGTGAAAAGAGATTCCGAAGAGAAGGTGAGCGGCACAGGGCCGTTTCACATCGTGGAGTGGCAGCCGGGAAAGAAGCTGACGCTTGCGGCCGAGGAGGATTGCTGGCGCGGACGGCCCTTTCTTGACGGGCTAGAGATCGAGATGGGCCGAAGCTTTCGGGACCAGGCAACGGCTTTGGAGGTGGGAAGGGCCGATCTGGTGGAAATCGCTCCGGAGCAGGCCCACCATTTCTCGCACGTTTCCGCGCCGGACGAGAAACTGCTGCGCGAGGCATTAGGGCTGAGTGTGGAGCGGGAATCGATTCACAGCGTGCTGCTGCAAGGCGCGGGACAGCCGACTGGGAGCCTGCTGCCGACCTGGATTAGTGGGTTCGGTTTTGTATTCTCCTCGAAAGCCGAGTTGCAGAAGGCGCGTCAGTTGCGCGATCAGGTGCATACGGCGCGGACTTGGGCGATCGGATACGACGGGAGCGATCCGCTGGCGCGGTTGCTGGTGGAGAGGATTGCATTGAACGCGAAAGATGCTGGGCTTTCGCTGGTACCGACGGCGGTGGGCGCGAGCGATCTGCGGCTGGCGCGAATTCCGCTGGCGTCCTCGGATCCATGGATCGCGCTCGAGGGTGTGGCCGCGCAGGCCGGATTGTCAAAGGCCAAGAATAATGGGACAACGATCGAAGAGCTTTTTGCCGCGGAGCAGGCGGCTCTGGCAAGCCAGAGAGTAGTTCCGCTGTTTCATCTGCCGGTGTTTTATGCTGCGAGCGCGAGCCTCAGGGACTGGGCGCTCCGAACGGATGGGACGATCGAGTTGGCGAACGCCTGGCTGGGGGCTGTGAAATGACGTTCCGCCGCAAGCTTCTGGTCGTGTTTGCGCTGACGGTATTCCTGTCAGTGGCAGGCGTAGCATTGCTTGTGCAGTGGGTCACGAGGAATGCGTTTGAGAAAACTGAGAATCAGCGAACCGCGGGTCTGGTGACACAGTTTCAGCGGGAGTTCAGCCGCCGCGGCGAGGATGTGGCGAGAAAAGTGGAGGCAATTGCCGCTTCCGATTCGGTCACGCGTATGGCAACAGCGCTCAACGGGACATCTTCGGACTTCGCCGAGTATTTCGATCTGGCGCGCGTGATGGCGGAGAATCATCAGCTTGATTTTCTGGAAATTCTCGACGGACGGGGAACAATCGTTTCTTCGGCGCAATGGCCGGCAAAGTTCGGGTATCCGGAGCCGGCTTTTGAGAGCCTCTCCGCTTCCAACGACCAACGCCCCTTTCTAAAGTTGGAAGAGTTGCAGGATTCGACGGCGTTGGGATTTTTCGCCGCACGCGCGATCCATGTAGGCGACCGTTCCGTTTACGTTGTGGGCGGCCAGAGACTCGACAAGAACTTCCTGCTGGCGCTGGATCTGCCGGCAGACACCCGGGTGCTGCTATATCAGAATCGGGGCGATCATTTTTCTGCTGAACTGTTATTGGATCCAGCGGCCGGGTCGAGCACCGCGGACCCGGCGCGTCCAGCAGAGAAGTTTGCTCCGTTGATTGACGCTGTGCGGAAGTACGACCGGGAGATCAGCGGCCTCGTGGATTGGACTTCGGACCGGGCCGATGAGGAAGTGTTTCACGCGATCCCGCTGCGGGGAGTGGGAAAAGATCGTCCTCTCCTGGGAATTTTGCTGATCGGTAATTCGCGGCGATCGTACGTGGAATTGAAGCGGCGGATTCGAGACGCCGCGTTCCTGGTTGGCGGCGGGGGCGTTGTGCTTGCAATTCTGCTGAGCAGTTGGGCTTCGGCGAGAGTAACGCGCCCTGTGGTGGACTTGGCCCGGGCAGCGCAGGACGTCGCATCGGGAAACTGGAGTGCGAGCGTGCAGGTCGAGGGACACGACGAGGTCGCGCAACTTGCAGAATCATTCAATCGCATGACTTCGGAGTTACTTGCGCAGAAAGAACGGCTGGTGCAGACCGAACGCGTGGCGGCTTGGCGGGAATTGGCGCGGCGATTGGCGCACGAGTTAAAGAATCCGTTGTTCCCTCTGCAACTCACGGTCGAAAATCTGATTCGCGCCCGGGAACAGAGTCCGGAAATGTTTGAGGAGATTTTCCGTGAGAGTTCGCAGACGCTGCTGGCGGAAATTTCTAATCTGAAAGGGATCATTGGCCGCTTCAGCGAATTCTCGAAGATGCCGCAACCGCAATTGCAGCGCGTGCAGGTAAATGAGATCGTCGAGGCGGTCGCGCGGTTATTCCAGGCGCAATTTCAGGCGCAGGGGCGCGAGGCGATTCACTGCGAGATGCAACTGGATCGTCGTCTTGGCCCGATTGCGGCGGATCCGGAGTTGCTGCATCGAGCGTTGTCGAACCTAGTGCTCAATGCGATGGACGCGATGCCGAATGGCGGCACGCTGACGCTGCGCACGCGCCGAGATGACGGCAAAGTCGCGGTTGAAGTTTGCGACACGGGCTCCGGCTTGACGCGCGAAGAGTGCGAGCGCATTTTTACGCCGTATTACACCAGCAAGCAGCATGGTACCGGACTGGGACTGGCGATCGTGCAGTCGGTGGTAAGTGATCACGGCGGAAGAATCAGTGTGCATAGCGAACCGGGCAAAGGCACGACATTCGTGATCGAGTTGCCCAGCAATGTGGACGCGCTTCCACCAGCCACTTCGCTGAAAGAAGAGATCGCCGGAAAGTTGCCGGTATAAGTAAGGAGTGAACGTTGCCGCACAAAGCGCATCTGCTGATCGTCGACGATGAGGCCAATACGTTGGCATCGCTGTCTCGCGCCTTTCGTCTAGGCGGGCACGAGGCAACGGTGTGCGACAACGCAGGGCGCGCGCTGGAACTGGCTAAGGCACAGAGCTTTGACCTTATTCTTTCCGACGTGGTCATGCCTGGCAAAGACGGATTGACTCTTCTCGAGGAGTTGAAGCAGCAAGGCGTGACAACACCGGTGGTGATGATGTCGGGGCAGGCGCACATCGAAATGGCAGTGCGCGCGACTAGACTGGGCGCCCTCGACTTTTTGGAGAAGCCCATCTCGTCGGACAAACTTCTGCTCACAGTGGACAATGTCCTCAAGCTGCAGCGTTTAGAAAACGAGAACCGGCAACTTCGGCAGCGTTTAGGGAAGCACGAGATCGTGTGGAAGGGCGACGCGATGCGACGGGTGATGGCGCAACTGGAGCGCGTCGCAGCGAGCGAATCCCGCGTGTGCATTCTGGGTGAGACCGGTACCGGAAAAGAGCTGGTAGCCCGTACCATTCATGAGCGTAGTGCGCACGCGGCGGGACCGTTTGT
>QIAL01000205.1:6404-9931 GCA_003225535.1 Acidobacteriota bacterium
TGCAGGCGAAGTTATTGCGCGTGCTGGAAGAGGGAGAAGTCGAACGCATCGGGGGCGATAAGCCGATTGCGGTCAACGTGCGAGTGGTCGTTGCAACCCATCGCGATCTCGAAGCGCGCGTACGCGAGGAGAAATTTCGGCAGGATCTGTTTCATCGGATCTATGTTTTTCCGCTCGTGCTGCCACCGCTGCGCGAGCGCCGCGAGGATATCCCAGCGCTGGTCCAGCATTTCGCCGAGCAGGTCTGCGCGCAGAATTCCTGGAAGCCGGTTCCCTTCATCGATGAGGCCATGGAAGCGCTGCAAGCGTACTCTTGGCCGGGAAACGTCCGCGAGTTGCGCAACATGGTCGAACGGCTGATGCTGCTTGCAACTGAAGGTCAGGTTGATTTGGCGACCGTGCAGTTGGCCTTGCCGAAAACTTCCATTGGTGGCGCAACTGTGGGTGCCACTGGCTCCGATCCGCTGGCGGATCGTGTGCAAACCTTCGAGCGCGAAGTCATTCTGGCGGAATTGAAGCGCAGCCACCACAACATGAGCATGGCGGCGAAATCGCTTGGACTGGAGCGCAGTCACCTGTATAAGAAGGCGGAGCAACTCGGGATCGATCTGCACGCTTTGCGGCGGGAGCAGGACGCGTCGGACTGACTCCGGGTCAACCTACAGAGCCTGCGCCCGGAGCCTGCTTTTGGCATGTTTGGATTCTCCGTCCCGTCGTCCTCTGACACCGGTTGTCCAATGGCAGAACCGCATTGCACAGAGGCTGCGGAGCTGCGCTCCGCCGGACAGCCGGGGCGGCTGTCCCCACATTAGGTTGCTCGCTTCCCACGCTAACTTCGAATCTGCGTTTAGCTCTTCAGATCGGCGGCCAGAAGGCGGTGGAACAGTTGTTCTCCGGCTTCGCGGCGCACCGAGAGTCGGCCGGCGCCGTAGGCACGCGATTTCAAGCCGCGCTGAACGTCCTCGCAGATGCCAAGATCTTCATCCTGGACGCGATTGCCAACGTTTACTGATTCCGTGTTATAGGCGCGACGGGATTCGCCGACGTCGCTGAAGTAGAAGTCGAAGACGACGGTACAGTGATCGGCATCGATCGGGATCACATAGTTCGTGTCCATGTATCCCTCGTAGCAGTTGATCATGAGATTCGGATATTGCCAGAAATACCAGGCGCGATCGCCCTTGCGCGTGGCTCCGGTCGAGGCATCTTCGTCGGAGGCAACCATCGGGCTCGACTGCAGGCAGTAGCGGTCTTCGTTTTCGATAGTGTACTGCTTGTAGTCGAGGACCGAGCTTAATCCCTTGTGCAGATGGGGAACGTGATATCCGCCGTCGAGATAGTTGTCGACGTACACCTTCCAGTTGCAACGAATGTCGTAGGTGCGGCGGTCGAAGTAGTGGAGCTTGCTGATGCCGAGAGGTGAGACGCGCTTGACGATTCCACCGAGAAATTCATGGAGCGAAATGGCATTGGGATCCAGGTTGATGAAGACAAAGCACTCCCACGTCTCCACGCGAATTGGCATAAGACCATTCTGCGCACGATCGAAGTTCTCGACTCCCTCAAACTCGGGCATTCCTTTCAGGGAGCCGTCGAGACCGTACTTCCATCCATGGTAAGGACACTGCAGGATCGAGGCTTGACCGCATGGCTGGGTTACCACGGCGGCAGCGTGATGGCGGCATACATTGAAGAACGCGCGCAAGGTGCCATCGGCGCCGCGCACGACGACGATGGGTTCACTGGCGACTCGCGTGGCGACGAAATCTCCGGCATTCTGGAGCTGGCTTGTGCGGGCAACGAGCTGCCATGTCTTGCTAAATACGTTCAGGCGCTCCAGTTCTGCGATGCGAGGATCGACGTACCACGCTGCAGGAATCGTGAATGCCTCAGACAGTGGTGCGCGGTCGTTATAGCTGGACAGAATCTGCTCGATGGATGCAGGCATTGTTTCGCTCTCGCTGGGAATTTGAGACTGAAATCAAAGTATCACGCGAACCGGTAGTCAGCGGCGGTGGTTCGATCGACTCTTATGCCTGGAAACGGCTGCAGGAGGCGGGACTCCGATGGCGCGCTGCAACATGGCGAGAAACTGCTGAATTCTCGCTTCTTTCTTCTCGGACAACTCGCCTTGGCGCCGGAAGAGTCCCGGATCAAGCTCGGCCGTCAGCAGTGCGTCCTGGAATCGCTCAACCATCCAGTCGATAATCGACACCATCATCTCGATGTCGAGATCCTCGCGAAGCTCGCCGCGCTCCAGGCCAAAGCGCACGAAACTCACCGTGCCATACGGGTCTTCGCTGATCAGAAAACGGTTGATCTCGCGCTTGAGAACCAGGTCGGTCCCGTAATTCCCGAGGAGTGAAATCCGGTAGGGGATCCAGTCTTCGTGCACCAGGTGTTCGGTGCTGACCAACCAGTATCGCAGAACGGCGAAGAATCCTTCCGGGCGGACTTCCGCGGGTACATCGAGATATTTCGAGAAGGAGCGGACGGCGCGTTTGTAAACTTCGAAGAATAATCCATCTTTGCTGCCGAAGTGCTGGAAGATGGAACCCTTGGCGATGCCCAGAGCGGCGGCAATGTCACCAACGCGGGCGTCGTGATATCCATGCTCGGCGAAATGTTGGGTGGCAGCTTCCACGATGCGTGCGCGCTTGGCTTCGGAACGAGGGCGGACTTTGGGCTGGCGCTGATAGAGCGGGGGCGCGACGCGATTGCTGGCGATTCCGGGCATGATAATGACCTTTAGTCATGCGAGCATATAGGAGCTTCGAGTCGATTTCAACTTCTTTTTATAGGCTGTTTGCGGTAGTGTTGTTCGATTCAAGGCGCTAGTCGTGACCTCAAGTCAGACCATACGACCGAGTGGAAACAGCATCTACGATGCCATCGTGATCGGCGCCGGGCACAATGGTCTGACGGCTGCCGCTTACCTGGCGCGCGCCGGACTATCCACGCTCGTGCTGGAGCGGCGCGATATTGTGGGCGGCTGCTGCGTGACGGAAGAGATTGCGCCGGGCTGTCGGGTCTCGACTACTTCGTATATTGCGAGCATGTTGAGGCCGGAGGTGATCTCGGAACTTCGCCTTGCGGATTACGGACTGCGGATGATTCCGTGTGATCCGGCAATCCAGGTGGCCTTCCCTGACGGCCAAGTCGTTCCCTGGTGGGCTGACCGTGAACGGGCGCGCGTTGAGTTCTCGCAACTTTCTGCCAAAGACGCGGCGCGCTTCGTGCAAGTCGATGATCAATTGAAGAAGCTGGCGCGCTATCTGCAGCCATTCTTTCTAGAGCCTCCGCCGGAGATCGACACGTCAAGTTTCAAGGGATGGAGCGATCTGTTTCGCACCGGCAAACGGCTTCGGGGAATCTCCAACCGAGAGATTGCTCAACTAGTCTCCTTCTTAACCGGCAGCCTCGGCGAGTTTCTGGATCAGAACTACGAGTCAGAAAAGATGAAAACCATGCTTCTCGCCAACAATGTGTATGGGAAACATGGCGGGCCGTATCAGCCGGGAACCGCG
>QIAL01000206.1 GCA_003225535.1 Acidobacteriota bacterium
AGGCTCGTTCCAACAAGTCCAGCGCTTTCTCGTTTTCTCCAGTCTCGGCGTACAGTGTGGCGATGGAATAGGCGTCACCGTCGCGGTTGATACCATCCTTAATCTCTTGGCGAGCCGACTGGAACCAGTTTCGATTGAAGCGTTCCCCGCCGGAAGTTGCATAGATCTTTTCGTAGAGCGAACAACGCCTCTTGAACAGCGCTTTTCCGAAGGGTTCGATATTTGGCAGGGCCGGAATCTTCAGGCACTCGGAAATCGCCTCCTTGTACATGCCCTTCAACTCGTAAGTTCGAGCCAGCCCCCACATCGCCCGCCGGTAGTTGGGGTTCATCTCGAGCACACTTCGAAATTGAGCGATGGCCTCATCGTAGCGTCGGGAGGACAACAGTCGAAATCCGGCGTTCTCGGCAATATCAAGCGACAAAGGATCCAGTTCGTGCGCGCGCCGTATTTCCTGGAGAGCTTGCTCCGTTTGCCCTAAGTCCACGAGCAGAAATGAATAGTAGCTATGGGCAAACGCTGAATTGGGGTCGAGTTCAACGGCCCGTTTGTACTCCCGCTCAGCGGCGCTGTAGTCCCACAGCCCGAGATAGTAGTTACCCATCTCAGTGTGGGCTTCCGCGAACTCGTCATCGAGTTGAACCGCCTTCTTTACCGCGGCCTCGACCTTCAAGGTCGCCTCACGCTCGGAGAACAAGCCGAAGTCATCTGCGAGCTCGTAGCAGCGGGAAAGTCCGACATATGCCGCCGCGTAACCCGGGCCCTTGGCTATGGCTTCCTGGAAATATTGCAGGCACTTGGTCGCGCCTTCCTTGTCACCTTTGTCGAAGAAATAATACGCTCGGAGATAGGCCTCATGGGCTTCGGCGTTAGGTGTCGGTTTACGTTCCAGCCGGTGCTGCACCTGCGGCGTGAGCTTGATTCCCACCTCATGGGCGATGGCCTGCGATACTTCGCCCTCCCAACGTAAGACATCATCGACGTCGCGGTTATAACTCTCAGCCCAAAGAACTTCGTCTGTGACAGGGCGAACCAGGTTCGCATGGACTCGTACTCGGTTGGCGGATCGCTCGACCGTGCCGGTGAGCACTGCGTCGACGTTCAGATCCTTCGCAATTTGCGGCAATGATTTGTGAGTATCTGCGTACAGCATTGCGGAAGAATGGGAAATCACGCGCAGATTGCCCAGTTTCGCCAAGTCCGTCGTTAGTTCCTCCGTCAGACCATCGACGAAGTACTGTTGTCCGGGATCGCCCGAGAAGTTCCTCAACGGCAGCACGGCTAGCGACTTGATCTTAGGACCAGTAGCAACTACCGTGTGGCTTCGCGTCAAGATGTAGGTGACGCCAATCGCGACTGCCGCCACTCCAGCCAAAACAAGCCAGCGGCGTAGCCGCCAAGTCTGGGTTGGTCGGCGCTCAGCTTCCGCGTCCGCAGGCGTGTCGGCCTGTTTATCTTCTTCCTCCTCCAAATGCAGCTTGCGGCTTTGCACCCAAGCATCAAGTTCCGAATTGAACGCGTAAACCGAGCCTATCCGTTTATGCAGATGGCGGTGGACTGGCATTCCCTCGAACTTCTCCCAGCGCTGGACTGTGGTTACATCGCGTTTGAGGTAGGACGCGATTTCCTTCCAAGAATCCAGGCGCTCTGCGGGCGGTGCTGCGGAGGGCGATGTGCCAGGGATGGATTCGGCCATCGCGCCCTCCTGATTGGTCCGCCAGTGAGGCGGGCCGGGGAATTCATTGTATCCGAATGAGGACCGCAAAGCACGGTATTCGACAGTAAAGTAGAGAAATGGCTGCAATTCCGCACATTGCCGTTTGACGCCGCCCACCGAGGTGTCCGATTGTGGCCGCAGGTCTCCATTCCCCGGGATGCCAATAGGAAAACTTAGGAGGGTAAACATGCAACGAAAATTAGTGAGGTTCGCGTTGAGTGCCGTCATGATAGTTACGGCCCTCTTTCATGCAACACCTGCCATGGCGACCGACCCTGTCGGTTTTACGAGTACAACAATTGCCAAGGGCCAGTTCGGCGACATCGATGCCTTTAGCAAATTCGTCCAGCCGGTCGCCGCGCCGGATTCGACGAAAAGGGAAATCTGGCTGTCACGGCAGAAGACGAAGGGACTGTCGGATGGGTATGTCCTGAACAATGTTTGGCAACCGGGAGGAAGTACAGGCTGGCACACGCATCTTAGCCATACCCTGATCATTGTCACGGCAGGAGCAGTGACCCAGTATCAAGCCGACGATCCCACTTGCACGGGTACCGTGTACACAGCGGGGATGACGTTTGTTGACCACGGTGGTGTCCACGTGCACATTGTCCGAAACGAAGGCACTGTCGAGGCACAAGTCATCGCCATCCGGCTCATTCCAGCAGGTCAGCCGGGTCGGATTGACACCCCAGACCCGGGGAACTGCCATTTCTGACGAGCGCGGACTGATCCGCGCTTCGGGGGATAACACGAGTAGGGCGCCATTGAATTACGCGCCTTGCGTCGGACCAGGGATGAATTCGAGCGTAACAACCCACATCAATGCGCAAGCAAAAGGAATATTCCTCATGAAAGCATCAATCGTTTGCACACTTGTTGCAGTCGTCTTTTTGTTCGTCGCGCTCGTCCCAGGGGCCAGCGGTACTTGCACAAACCCAAATAGTATTCTGAACGCCACGTATGGATGGGAGGGCCACGCGCTGGGAGCAGCCGGCAACACCAAAGGACCGAAAATTGGTGATTTTGTGCCTTTCGTGCAGGCCGGGCACATCACCTTTGATGGAAACGGAAATTTTTCCGGAGCACACGACACGATGTTTGGCGCTGGGTTACTCCCTCACGTCGATTCGGGCACTTACAGCGTGAATTCAGATTGCACCACGGGCACAGTTTCCTTCGCGACCGGCGTCGGCTTCAAAATGAATATCGTGATTACCAGTGGGGGCCAGGAGATCAAGTATGTCGGCGTTAACACCGGCAATATTAACTCCGGCACCATGCGATTAA
>QIAL01000322.1 GCA_003225535.1 Acidobacteriota bacterium
GGCGCTAAAGCGCCGCTCTTCCACCGGTACAAACGGCATTCAGGAGTTTTTCTGCAACCTCTTGGGGGTTCTTGATATGGTCGTCTTTTCAGCCGTGCTAGACTAAAAATATTCCAAGAACCTGGGGTATCCATGAAATTCGGCGTCATTATTTTTCCCGGTTCCAACTGCGATCACGATGCCTACTGGACCATCCAGCATGTTGCCAAGCAGCCGGCAACGTTCCTATGGCATGAGTCCCACGATCTGGAGAATTGCGACGCCGTCATCGTCCCGGGCGGCTTCGCCTTTGGGGACTACTTGCGGACAGGAGCCATCGCCAAGTTTTCGCCGGTCATGGAATCGGTGCGCAGGTTTGCGGACTCGGGCGGACTGGTTCTTGGCATCTGTAATGGTTTTCAGATCCTTTGCGAGTCGGGCCTGCTGCCGGGCGCGCTCATGCGCAACGTCGGATTGAAGTATGTTTGCAAGCCCGTACAAGTGCGGGTGGAGAATGTTGACACTCCGTTCACGAGTACCTGCAGCAGCGGGGAAGTGCTGACCATTCCGATCGGGCATATGGAAGGGAACTATTTCTGCGAGCCGGACACCCTCGAACAGCTCCAACGCGACAATCGAATTGTGTTTCGATATTGCGAACCCTCGGGGGAGACTACGCCCTCGGCCAATCCCAATGGGTCGCTGGACAATATTGCCGGAATTTGCAGCCCTGGTCGAAACGTGCTTGGGATGATGCCTCATCCGGAGCGCTCGGCAGAGCCGGAGTTGGGTGGGGTCGATGGGGTCAAGATCTTCCAATCAATGGTCGGCGCCCTCGTTTCGCGATAATCCCACGCTTACAAAATTTTTCTTGGTAATCAACAGCCTCCCGGTATATCTTCATCCCTTCTTCCCCTGACGGCCCCGGAACTTACTTTTCTGCAAGTACACGCAGGGAGGCGTGTCTTCGATGACACCGAAGCAAATCCTCGATTCCTTTTCTGAAACCCTGATGCGAGATGAACGCATTCTGAGCGCTCAAGAACGGGCATTGGTTGCGAACCTATTGCACCATGCCAAGACTGCAGCGGGCGCTAACCCCGAGACGAATGAAGCAGTGAAAGCCGTCATTGCGGCGGCGATCGGCGAGACTGTGGCGCAGCGAGCCTTCTCGGTGCTGGGCGGCAGTATCGTCGAACGAATTATCGAGAGCAGTTCGTTGCCCGCGGCAGAAACTGCCGGTGGAACTCTATTGCCCGATAGGCCGCTGAGCACATTAGGCACGCCGACTCCGCCGGGGCCGCAACCGGAGCACCCTGGGGTGAAGGCGCCGCGAAAAGAACCGCAGCCGCCGAGTCATAAGCCGACCCATCGTCCGCTGCGCGACACACCTGCGCCTTCGCCGCAGCCGCAACACCCGGGTAGTCCTATGACCGTCCCGAGTCCCCCGACCGCGCCCTCGCAGCCCCAGCATCCCGGAGGCTCTATCACCCGGAAGGTAGTCACGGGAAGCAGTGTTGCGGCGGCGGAACGTCCCGAAGAGTTACAGGCGAACTGCGTTGTCCTCGATGAATTCCTTTCACCGCAGGAACTGGATGCACTGACTCGCTTCACCCTGGAGCATGAGTCCGACTTTCAGGACAGCGAAATCTACTCGCCCAGCATGGAGAAGGGCGTGATCAACGATGACTTCCGGCGCTCTCGCGTATTGATGGAGTTGGAAGAGCAGCAGGAGATCATGCTGGCGCGTATCAAGTCGGTATTGCACCAGGTGCTGGAGAGACTCGGGATGGAGGAGTTCACCATCGCGGATGTGGAAGCTCAGATTACGGCCAGCAATGACGGGGATTTCTTCAACTGCCATGACGACAACGGAAGTGAGGGTGTTGCTTCCCGGCACCTTACATTTGTGTACTTCTTCCACCGCGAGCCGCGGCAATTTGAAGGTGGGGAATTACGCATTCACGACGCGCATTTGCAGGATGCCCGGTATGTGAGCGATGGGAGCTACCAGACGATTGTTCCTCAGCAGAATCAGATCGTCTTTTTTCCATGCGAACTGCTTCATGAAATCACCCCGGTGAGGTGTGGGTCTCAACTCTTCGCCGACAGCCGATTCACCTTGAACGGATGGCTTCGTCGATAAACAACTCGGCCTGGCTGGATTGGATGGCGGGGCTTATGGGAGGAGTGTCGCGGCAGACGTGCGCCGCGACCTTCCCCCCGGACCGCTTCTATTGTCTGCTTGACGAGCTGCCCGTGCACCTCGTGCCGCGACCGGCATTGACGTTAAAGTCCCAGAATGCCGGTCGCGCTCTTTTCTTGAATCCGGAGTGCAGGCTCTGTGCCGGAGAAGAGGTGCCAGAAGAGCTTGCACCGCACAAGGAACTGCCGTCGGTGTTCGCACTGCAAGGAACCGTCGCGTGGCTACGCAGCGCGAATACCAGTTTTCTCGTGCCGTTCTGGTTGGGACCGAAACTGGAGTCCGTGGTACGGCAGTTGCGAATTGACGAGCCGATTCCAGAATCTGTTCCGGCGTGGGCGCGATCCATTCTGAAGAGTGCTGACAGGCACTAGAAAAGGCCGCCGAGCTATTCCGTCAGAAGGGCTACGCACCTCTGCGTGGCCTGATCCATCCCTTTCACATTGCTGCTTTGCGTCGTTACTATCGCTACCGGATCCGTACCGGGGCGATTCCGCTTGGGGATGGCCAGAGCTCACGCCGCTACGCTGCCTACAATGATCCGGTGGCACGGTTCTTTCATCGGCAGGTCGCGACCCCTTTGAGTGCCGTTGCCGGAGAGCCGCTCAGGCCCTCTTACGTTTATCTCGCCTCGTACCTAAGCGGGGCGGAACTGAAAAAGCACATCGATCGGGAGCAATGCGAATTCAGCATCACCTTGTGCCTGGACTTTTCGCCTGAGCCGGACCTTGCCAGCCCGTGGCCGATCCGCCTCGATACCCCCGCGGGAACAGTGACCGTTTACCAGGCACTAGGGGACGGCCTCGCCTATCGCGGGACCCGCTTGCCGCATTACCGTTCGCCGCTCGGCACCGGTCAAACGTCCACTTCAATTTTCTTCCACTATGTGGCGGCGGACTTTACGGGATCCCTCGACTAGGCAGCTTGAGCTAGTGCAATCCAGAGACGAGGTAGAGGACCGACAGGGTCTGATTGTAGCTGTATGCAAAACTCTTGCCGTCGCGGCTCACGACAACGGGTGCGATCGTGACGACGCCGGCGGGAGATTCTGGTTTCAGTTCCCGGAGCGGAACTTCCTCACCAGTAGCGAGACTAAAGCTGTAAACCTTACTGGGAAACTCTCCGACATGATAGCCATATAGAGAAGAGCCGTCCTCGGACCATTGCACCGGATTGAAGTTGGCCTTCCTGACGGCGATTGCCTTTGGCATGCCCCCGTCCGTTGGAAAGGCCGATATCGCCCCACTGTTCGCTTTGCCGATGATTGACCGGCCATCGGGAGAGATCGGACCGCAGACCAGGCCCTCGGGTGTCACCGCTGTTGCTCGTCCGCTGGAAAGGTTCACGATGTAGCATCTGGCGGCGCGACCAGCTTCATCTCCGCTGACAGCGAGTTGCTGACCGTCCGGCAGAAAGCGGGCCCAACCGCTATGGATGTGTAGAAGCCCAGTCACTTGAATCGTTCGCGGCTGGCCGGCCCCGACAGGGAGCAACGTGATTTGCGGCGACTCACTGACAGACACAGACACTGCCCATTTTCCGTCGCCAGACAAACCGCCTGAACTGCCCTCTCCTAACCGGATCGGCAGTCCGCCTTCAAGGCGCCTGATCACAACCGCATAGTTGGGTCCGGCGGCATCGCTGGCATCTTCGAACAGGACGGATCTTCCATCGGCAGAGATATCGCGGGCAGAATTCCAGTCGTGCCAGGATAGATCTACATCTTCTTTCTCGCCCATGCGTGTGGAGCCCATGGCGAGACGACTGGATGTCAGAGCGACAAGAACGCGGCCATCCGCTGAGATGTCTTGCAATACGATTCCCATGGGAACATCCAGCAGCGGTCGCACCTTACCGGAAAGATTTACCGCCCTCAGGTTCAGGCTGTTGCCCTTCTTCGCAGCGGTAAACCAGATTTCCTTGCCGTCCGGCCGCCACGCCAGGCCGCTCTCGGATTCCCAACTTCCGCTGAGCGTTCGAACATGTCCCGACAAGTCGACCACTGAGAGGACTCCGCGATCGTCCCAGAGCGCCGGATGGTCCATGAAAGCGATGCGGTCTCCGCTTGGCGAAATCCGAATGTTGCTGATCCATCCACCGCTCTGGTAAAGGACCTTGCCGATCGGATATTCGAGCCGGCTCTGACCTCCCACGTAGTGAACCACGGCCAGACCGCCTTTTTCGTCCCAATCGGCCCACCGAACATCCGAAAGCACCTCTTTGGGAGCGCCGCCGGCCATAGGGCTGGTGGCCAGCATGCCGTTGGCACTCTCCAGTTGCCCCGTATGCGTACCCCCAACCACCAGCGCCAGATCATTACTGCGGGAGATGCCGAGCAACACGGTGTCGGTGAATTCCAGAGGTTGGGAAAGTAATGAATTACCGACAGTGGTGAACAACTGTACCGGCTTGTTGTTCCATGCGGCTCCGTAAACGATGGACTGTCCATCGGAAGCGAATCGCGCCGAGTAGATCGTGCCCGGTTCGAACGTCAACCGGCGATAGCTCGGAGAGGGACCTGGAGCGCGAAGCCATACGGCCACCGCCAGCAGGGCCGTGGCCAGAGCGAGGAGTCCTGCCACCACCCAGGACAGTGACTGTGACTTCGGTTGCTTGTGCGCAGAGGACGATGCCATCCTCACCGGCGAGGAGCCCGAAACGGTTTGCAGCGCAAATACCAGGTCTTTCGCCGATTGGAATCGATTCTCCGGCTCCTTCTCAAGACAATGGTGGACAATGTCCTGATAAGGTGCGGGGATGTCAGCATGCTCCAGATTTGAGTCGGCGGGTTCTTCGCGCAGAACGGCTGTCATTGTGTCGACTTCGGTCTCACCGTGAAAGGCGCGCTTGCCGGACAGCATCTCGTAGAGAATTGCGCCAAAGCTGAAGATGTCGCTGCGGTGATCGACCGTCTTTCCACGGAGTTGCTCGGGAGACATGTAGGCCACGGTGCCGATGACGGTGCCGTGCTTGGTAACCGTCGGAAGATTTTCGGCGGAGCGCTGCTCCTCTGCCGAGGGTTGAAGCTTAGCCACTCCGAAATCGAGAATCTTAATGCGATCGTCGTTGGTGAGAAAAAGGTTTTCTGGCTTCAGATCGCGGTGCACGATGTTGCGAGCGTGGGCTGCGCTCATCCCCTGAGCGATCTGGAGAGCGTATTCAGCGGCTTGGCGAACGGGAATAGGACTTTCGCCCAGGCGCTGGCGCAGCGTTCTGCCTTCGAGCAGTTCTTCAACGATGTAGGGAGTGGTCCCCTCAAACCCGACGTCATAAATCGCAACAATGTTGGGATGATTGAGGGCTGCCGCCGCACGAGCTTCCTGCTCGAAGCGGCGAAGAAGATCAGGGTTGTCGCTAGAGGCGGGCCGAATCAGCTTCAGGGCGACATCCCGTTGAAGTCTTTCGTCGCGTGCTCGAAAGACCTCTCCCATTGCCCCTGCGCCGATCTTCTCGAGCACTCGGTAGTGCCCGATTAACTGCCCGATCATAAACGGTCCCAACGGCTGTTGCTTGGAATGGTAGGGGGACAACTTTCAGGCGTCAATAGCTTTTGAGACTATACAACGGCAACGATATTGCGGGCTGCATGCTAAACTGATCGGCGCTATGGGCCAAGCCCCCACACCGCCGCCCGCGCCGCCCTTCTGTTCCGACTGCGCGACAAAAACACAGCCGGCCGGTGGTGGGCCTCCTGCCCAATCTGCGTCGCGAATGTGGCGGTCGAGTGACGGAAAGTTTCGTCTCGATACGCCAAAGACCAGCGTCATCACTGATCCGGCTTCACAAAAGGCGATCGTTCTGGATCACGTGAAGAAAGAAGCCACGATTGTCCCGATGCAGCCGGCTGCTTCCGGAGGCGCGCCGCCAGGTTCTCCGCACGTTCCAGCGCAAGGGCAGGTTCAGCCGGCAAAAGTAGAAGATTT
Organism: Acidobacteriota bacterium; assembly: GCA_003225535.1. Classification (GTDB taxonomy): domain Bacteria; phylum Acidobacteriota; class Terriglobia; order Terriglobales; family Acidobacteriaceae; genus Sulfotelmatobacter. The sequence continues at coordinate 6,106 of QIAL01000322.1, forward strand.
GGGCAAGTCGATGATCGAGGGCCATGAGGTGGAGGGCAAGCGGTTCACTCTGCCGCCGTTTTCACCTCCTTCCAAGCCTGAAATGCCGAAAGCCAAGCTGCCGGGCGCCGCCCAAGCCAGCCTGCCAGGTGCTCCAAAAGCTCCCGCAGCGCCAGGCGCACCCGCCCCGCCACAAGCCCCAAAGCTGCCCCCGGTGCCCAGCGTGACTGAGGTCTGGACGAGCGTGAAGCTGAAGGCACCCGTCCTCACAAAAGTGACCACATCCGCCGGTGAACAAACGACATACTGCAAGCCCGTTTCCGGCGATGAGCCCCATCCCTCGATGTTTCAGATTCCGCAAGGCTATAAAATCAAGCCTCCGAAGGTGTGAAGACTTGTTTATTGGTCGTGCTATAATTTGGGTTCGCCTGCATTCATAGCGAGGCTATCCTGTGATCTCCTCTAAAGGCGAATCCTGCGCCATCCAAGTTCTTTAAATACGAGGTCGAACCATGTCCGGCCATTCCAAATGGGCCACAATTAAGCACAAGAAGGGCGCGCTTGATGCCAAGCGCGGCAAGATTTTCACCCGACTCATTAAGGAAATCAGCATCGCCGCGAAGAACGGCGGAGGCGACCCTGATACCAATCCGCGCCTGCGCGGAGCCATCCTCGCTGCCAAGTCTGAGAACATGCCTGCCGACAACATCAAGCGGGCCATCCAACGCGGTACCGGCGAACTACCCGGCGCCACCTACGAAGAATTTGCGCTGGAGGGCTACGGTCCCGGTGGCGTCGCCATTCTGTTGGACATCAACACTGACAATCGCAACCGCACCGTCAGCGAGATTCGTCACGTCTTTGGGAAAAACGGTGGCAACATGGCTTCAGCCGGTGCCGTCGCGTATATGTTCCACAAAAAAGGCGACATCATCATCCCCAAGTCCGCCGCCAAAGCGGACGATCTGATGAATATCATCATCGAAGCGAACGGCGAGGATGAGCCCATTGACGATGGCGAGAACTGGGAAATCCTGACTGCGGCTTCCGCCTATGAAGGCATGGTCGAGGCGCTGAAGAGGGCGGGTATCGAGCCTGCTTCGTCGAGCGTGAGTATGATTCCCGACACCTACATCAAGCTCGAAGGACAGCAAGCGTCGACGATGATCCGGCTGATGGAAGCGCTTGAAGAGCATGATGATGTCCAGAACGTGCACGCCAACTTCGACATCGACCAGAAACTGCTCGAAGAAGTTGCCGGATAGTTTGTTCGGGATCAAAAAAAATGAGAAGCCGCCCTAACATGTTCGTGGAAAATCTTGTGCAAAACAGGCAAAGTAACAGCGTAAGTGACTCAACGAGAGACGCTTCAGCAGATTGCACTGGAGGGAGTGCTGGCACTTTCGTGGCACATTCGCGAAAAAAGCTTTTGTGAAATCCAGACTCGACAAAATGTTAGTGGACCGTGGACTCGCCGCTTCTCGCGAGCGAGCGCAAGCGTTGATTCTTGCCGGGAAAGTGCTCGTCAACGAGCAGAAGATCGAAAAGTCCGGCGCACAAGTTGACGAAGCCTCCGCGATCCGCTTGCTCGGAGAAGATCTGAAGTACGTGAGTCGCGGCGGCCTGAAGCTCGAGCGCGCTCTGGAGCACTGGAACATCGATGTGAATGGAATATCGTGCCTTGATGTGGGCGCTTCTACCGGAGGATTTACCGATTGTCTGCTCCAGCACGGCGCCTCGAGAGTGATCGCCATCGATACCGGTTACGGCCAAATGGATTTCAAGTTGCGCCAGGATCCGAGAGTCCGATTGCTCGAAAAGACGAATGCCCGATATCTCACACACGAAGCACTCGGCGAGTTTGTGGACTTCATCGCCATGGATGTTTCGTTCATCTCTGCGACGCTGATCCTTCCCGCTGTTACCTGCTCTGCTTTTCGTGTAGATCAGGGAGGTCAGGTCGTAGTGCTGGTGAAGCCGCAGTTTGAAGCGGGCCGCGAACATGTTGGCAAGGGAGGAATTGTTCGCGACGAGGATGCGCAGTTGGCATCTTTGGAGAAGGTCAGGACCGCTGTGACTGAGCTCGGCGCGAAGAAGACCGACAGTATTGATTCGCCGATCCTCGGAGCGGAAGGGAACCGGGAATTCCTTCTTTACGCCCGATTCTAAACATGCGTGACCATTACCCTGTACGGGAGCGCGCATTTCGGTACAATCACTCATTCATGGCCACGGGAAAGCCGCAATCCGCCGGCAAGACGGCAGCAATTATTTCGCGTCCAGATCGTCCCGAAGTTGCGCAGATCGTTCCCGGTCTTATGCGATGGCTCGGCGAGCATGGTTACGACATCGTAACCGATCTGGAAACGTCGAAATACGCCGGCGGGAAGGCCTCTGTGCCCCGCTCACAACTGGGGTCAATGCCACTCGATCTTGTCATCGTGTTGGGTGGTGATGGCACTCTGCTCTCAGCGGCGAGAGCCACCGCTCCAGTGGATGTACCCCTTCTCGGCGTGAATCTCGGCTCGCTCGGATTTCTCACGGAGGTTCCGCTTCAATCCCTATACACGATGCTGGACGCGATCGTGCAGGGCCGCGCTGCGGTCGAGCATCGTACCCTCATGGAATGTACGTTGCTGCGCGGCGACGAAGTGCGCGGCAGTTATCTGGTCTTCAACGACGCGGTCGTCAACAAGACCACCCTGGCGCGGCTGAACACGTACGACTTGTATATCGATGGAGTTTTTGTTTCCAGCTATCGCGCCGATGGCATGATCGTCGCCACTCCGACTGGATCGACGGCATATTCGCTTTCTGCGGGCGGCCCGGTACTGATGCCCACCGTCAAGGCGCTCATAGTTACTCCGGTGGCGCCCCACTCACTGACACACCGGCCGTTGGTGGTGCCCGACTCTTCCGATATTGAGATTCTGTTGCGCAGCGAAGAAGAGGTCGCTTACCTCAGCTTAGACGGCCAACCCGGTCTCGATTTACGCGACGGCGACCGGGTGCGATGCCGGCGATCCCAGCATACCGTTAATCTGTTTCGTACGGGATCAGACTTCTTTCAGGTGCTGCGCACGAAGTTGAAGTGGGGAGAACGACCCGAGCTCAGAGGATCGGGTTAAAGCTCCGCGCGCAGCAGATCTGAGACCTTCTCCCTGCGCCGGATTAATTTCACAGATTTGCCTGAAACCAGTACCTCCGCTGGCCGCGGCCGCGTGTTGTAATTCGATGCCAGCACCATCCCATAGGCGCCCACGTCGAGAATCGCGAGCACATCGCGTTCTTCCACCATGGGAAGCGTTCGGTCTCGCCCAAAAAAGTCTCCCGTTTCGCAAACCGGGCCGACTATGTCCGTAGCCTCTGACTTTGCGAGTTGGTCCGTATGCACCGTAACGGGTACGATCTCGTGAAACGCCCCGTAAAGGGCTGGCCGGATCAGATCATTCATGGCGGCATCGACAATCAGGAATTTCTTTCCGTTATTTGATTTCTTGTAAATGATCGAGGTCAGCAAGGCTCCTGCGGGGCCAACGATGGATCGCCCCGGCTCCAGTAACAAATGTATTTTCAATTCCCGCAGCGGCTTCGTGAGAGCGGCGGCATAAGCCGCAACCTGCTGGGGAAATGTGGCGGCATCAGGCTGATCGTACGAGATGCCGAGCCCTCCACCGGCATCGACGTAGTCGATTTCGTGACCGTCACGGCGCAATTCGCGCACAAGGTCTGCCACGCGTGACATCGCTTCGCCGAACGGGCTGGCGTCCGTGATCTGCGAGCCGATATGCACGCTTACCCCACGAACCTTGAGATATCGGACCCCCGACGCTTCCGCGTACAACGCTCGAGCTTTGCTGATGGGAACTCCGAACTTATGTTTGTGCAGCCCGGTTGAAATATAGGGATGCGTTTCAGCGGCAACGTCGGGGTTCACGCGAAACGCTATGGGAGCGGTAGCGCGAAGGCGTCCTGCGCACTCCGCCAGAGCCCAGAGTTCCGATTCACTCTCAATGTTGAACAGGAGAGTGCCGGCCTTCAATGCGGCCGTAATTTCTTCGCGGGTCTTGCCGACACCTGAAAAGACTACTCTCTTTGCTGCCCGGCGATCAGCGGTCATTACACGTTCAAGCTCTCCGCCCGACACGACATCAAATCCGCATCCCTTCCTGGCCAGCAGGCGAAGGATGCTCAAATTGGAGTTGGCTTTGACCGAGTAGCAGATCGTGTGAGGGATATCTCGAAATGCGCGATCGAAGGCCGAGAGGCGCTCCGAAATGGTCTGACTCGAATACACGTAGAGTGGCGTGCCGAATTTCTGGGCGAGTTTGGTCAGGGGTATGTCTTCGCATTGCAGCGCGAGTGGACCTTTCTTACGCAAGAGTCCGCGCTTGGTCTGCTGATAAGTGAATCCGGGCGGGCGCCCAGGAAGACTCTGATTGCGGGAGGTCATTTCTTCTTGGCGGAACTGTGCGCCGCGCCATGAACGCGGATAGCGACGACGGTCTGATCGTCGAAGGTTTCCACGCCGGCCGAGTGTTCGGCGACAGCCTTGAACAGGGCCTCGACCACCGCGGCTGCCGAATTCAAGCTGCACTCCGCAACGATCTTCTCGACCCGACCCCTGCCAAAAAGCTCTCCCTTGCGATTGCGCGCGTCGAGAATGCCGTCGCTGAAGAATACGAACATGTCCCCAGGCTTCATGCGGAAATCGAATTCGTCGTACTCAGCTTCATCGAACAGGCCCAGGGGCAATCCCGTCGCTTCGATAACCTCGTTTTTGCCCCCATGAACGAAAATGGGGCGAGGCAGACCAGAGTTCGAAACCGTCAGGGTCCGCTGCGCGTCGTCCCAAACCGCATAGATGATCGATACAAATTGGGCTTCGATGCGGCGCTCGGCGAGCGACAAGTTCACGGCCGACAGCATTTCTGCAGGCGCAGGTTCGATAGGAGCATGGGAACGAATAATCCCACTGACCAATGCAGCGTAGATGGCGGCCGGCGCTCCCTTGCCGCTGACGTCTCCGATCACAATGCCAAGTCGCGACATGGAGTAGGGAATGAAGTCGTAAAGATCACCGCCGATGGCGCGGGCCGGGACGAACTTCGCGGCAACGTCAAGATGCGCCAATTTCGGGTTCGACTGCGGCAACAATCTGTCCTGCAATTCGCGGGCCAGAGAGAGATCCCGCTCCAGCCTTCGTTCCTGGCGCTCGATCTCTTCATAGAGCCGGGCATTCTCGAGGGCAATTGCGATTTGCGCTGCTAGAGTACTCATGGTGCGCGAATGCTCTTCGGTGAAAAAGCCGCGTCGCGTGTGCTCGAGATCCAGTACGCCCACCACCTTGCTCTTGTAGATCAACGGAACCGCCAGTTCCGACCGTGTCTCAGGATTCGCCTGCACGTAACGAGGATCCTTGGTCACATCGGAGGCGAGCACAGCCTGCTTCTCTTGCGCCGCGTAGCCCACGATCCCGCGTCCCAGGGGAATCTCGTGCTTGAGGTGGATATTCTCGTTGAAGCGCAACGAGAATCGATGTTGCAGCTTCTCCCCCGAAGAATCGAGCAACAGGATGCTGAACATCTGGTAATCAATCAGGCGCCGCACCAGTTCGGCGACGCGCCCCAGCAATTCGTCAAGATTCAGGATCGATGTGAGCTCACGGGCGATCTCATTCAACAAAAGCAAGATGCGCGCCTGCTTAGTTGTCCTTGTATAGAGCTGGGCGTTCTCGATGCCCGCTGCCATACGCGACCCAACGAGAGTGAGAATGCGAACGTGTTCCTCGCTGAAAGCGCCGGGCTCGCGCGCCTCGATGTCGATCACTCCGATCACTCGGTTCTTGGTGATCAGCGGAATGGCCAGCTCCGAACATACGTTTGGGACGCCCTCGATGTAGCGGGAATCCTCACGAACGTCATTGATCAGCACGGGCTGACGCGATTGCGCGGCGATGCCAGTGACGCCCTGGCCGACTTTGATCCGGCTGCGTTCAGCGAATTCGGGCGGATAGCCGACCTGAAAGCGGAAGCGCATCTCTTGCGTCTTTTCGTTCAACAAAAGAATGGCGAAAATTTCGTAATCAATGACCTTGCGGACGACTTCTGCTACACGGCGCAGGGTGGTGTCCAGATCGAGCGACGTCGCCAACACATCGGCTACGTCGAGCAGCAACGACTCGACCGGCAAGCGATCCGGCTTGGAGATGACAGAACCCATTGATCGTAATGATAGCAGCCACGCCCCGGTGAATTCGGGCTTAGCTTTAAAGATGTCGTGCCTGGCACGTTAACGGGCTTGCTACTCGCGTGGTACCACACAGATATCCGACAGATTGCGGTATTTCTCGGCGTAATCGAGACCGTAGCCGACGACGAACTCGTCTGGAATTTTGAAGCCCACGTAATCGCCCTCCAGAGGGAGCTTCCGCCGGGACGGTTTGTCGAGCAATGTGGCAACCTTCAACGATTTCGGTTGCCGAGCCTGTAGCATGCGCTTCAGGTAAGTCATCGTTAATCCGGTATCGAGGATGTCTTCGACAATGATGATGTTCTTGTCCTTGATCGTCTGATCGACGTCTTTGGTCAACTTGACTTCGCCGGTGGAATCCCAACCGTTCTTGAGTTCCTGCGTAGGCGTTGGTCGGTTGCCGTAGCTGGATACTCCGATAAAGTCAAAGGTTGCGTCCAGTTCGAGTTGTCGAGCGAGGTCTGACAGGAAGATCGTGGCGCCCTTCAAAACTCCCAGGAGCATGACCGACTGCCCGGCGTAGTCTTTCGTGATTTGCGCCCCTATTTCGCTTACACGTTTCGCGACTTCTTGTCGCGAAATCAGCACCTTCAGTTCTGGCATGGGGTTTCATATTAAACTAGCCGCAGCATTGTTAGAAAGGATGAGCACTCGGCATCCAGCACTCTGCATTCAGGCCCTCTGTCGTCCGTAGAACTGCATCGCTGGCTGAATGCCGATTGCTGAGTGCTGATTGCCGGATTACAGCATGAATCTGAAAGGCCTCAAACTCACCTGGTTAGGCCACGCAACCTTCCGTATTGAAACGCCGGCGGGTAAAACAGTGATTATCGATCCGTGGGTCATGAATAATCCAATGTGTCCGGATTCGGAGAAGAACGTGAAGAAGGTCGACATCCTGCTCTGCACCCATGGCCACGGCGATCACATCGGCGATGCCGTGGAAATATGTAAGAAGCACAACCCGGTTGTCGTCGGCATCCCCGAGTTGGCCCGCTGGCTGGGGAAGAAGGGTGCCAAGCAGATCGCCGAAATGAATAAAGGTGGAACGCAAACCGTCGGCGACATCAAAGTAACCATGGTCCACGCCGATCATTCCTGCGGCATTCAGGATGGGGACCAGATGATCTATGGCGGCGAAGCGTGCGGCTACGTCATCGAGTTTTCCACCGGTCAGAAGATCTATCATGCGGGCGACACCAACGTCTTTGGCGACATGGCCATCATTCACGACTTGTATGGGCCCGAGATCGCTATGCTGCCGATCGGCGATCACTACACCATGGGCCCGCGGGAAGCCGCATACGCCTGCAATCTCCTGAAGCCGAAAACAGTAATCCCAATGCATTTCGGGACTTTCCCCGTTCTCGTAGGACGACCAGGCGAATTGCAGAAAATGGTGCCCGGCGTGGAAGTGCTGGAGATGAAACCGGGCCAGACCATCGGCGGATAACCCTCGCAGTTAGTTTCGACGAAACGAGGAGCACGTGACACCGAACAGGAAGAGTTCACGCCCCAGTTGGCGCCACTACGATCTGACGACTGCGGGACCAGTCGACGACTATCTCTACTCCATGCTGCCTAAGCGCGACGACGTTCTCGTCGAGATGGAAGAGTATGCGACCAAGCACAACGTCCCCATTGTCGGCCCCGCCGTGGCACGCGTCTTGCAGCAATTGGCGCTCATGATCAATGCCCGCACCGTCTTTGAACTAGGGTCTGCGATCGGATACTCGACCATCTGGTGGGCGCAGGCGGTCGGCGAAAACGGGCGCGTCGTCTACACCGACGGCGATGCTAAGAATGCCGAGCGTGCCCGGGGCTATTTCACGCGGGCAGGCGTTTCCAGTCGGATCACTCTGCACACCGGAGACGCCCTGGAAGTACTCTCGGAACAAAAGCAGGAATTCGACATCATCTTCAATGACGTCGACAAAGACGACTATCCGCGCGTATTGCGCCTGGTCGCCCCGCGCCTGCGCAAAGGTGGGCTATTCGTTACCGACAACGTTCTCTGGAGCGGCCGCGTCGCCGAGAAAAGTCCCACCGATTCGCGTACCAAGGCGATTGTGGAGTTCAATCGAAGGCTGCACGACTCGAGAGAGTTCTACACAACCATCCTGCCCATCCGAGATGGACTGGCGGTGGCACTGAAGAAATAGGCGTTGTCAGTTGCCGAGAAGCCCGTATACGTCCACTTCTGTGCGCGTGCCGACGTAGACTTTTCCGTTCGCGATGGTTGGCGGAACGAATTTGACCGCGTTTCCCGCCCGATCCCGATTATTCGCAGCTTGCGTGCTGTTCCAGTATTCCTGGGCCAGATTGTTCGCATTGTAGGCATGCAAGATCGCGTGCCCCGTGCACGCTGCAGGCAGCGGTACAACCGAGCAGTTCACTCCAGCAACGTTCGGATTCGCAAAGCCATAAAGGCTGGAATCAATAGCCCACACAATTCCGTGGCTGGCGGACTGCGAGGAAACCGATGGAATCGCGCCGGGAAATCCAAAGCTTGATGATGTTTGCGAGGTCACACTGGTATTGAACAGCTCAGTCGTCGGATTGAACGTGAACTGTCGGATGGCATCGTACTGGCCGCCAACGTAGAGATTGTTGTGCCAGAGTGCGGGCACACCCCACAGACCGTAGGGCGGTCCCTTGAAACTCTGCACAATCTGGCTGTTGTTCGCGGAGTTGTACTGACCCATGTTGTTCCGGTCGATGAGGTAGACCACGCCTTCCTTGCCAACTTCCGTCAGCAAGGATGTGGGCCCAGAACCCTTCTGGTTCGGGAACAGGACCACCCCGCCCGATCCCAGGTCGCTATCGGTTTGCGACAGCGATAATTGGTCGTATGGCGTGAAATAACCGGAAATACTCAAGTTCAAGCCGTTAAGAGTGCTGCCCGTCAGATAATGCAGACGAAGGACGCTGTCGCCGTAATCGTCATTCGGCGGTGGCGGCAGTTCATCAAACACCCCATTTCCAGTTGAAATGTAGACGTCTCCACCGGCGTCAATGGCTGGTGCCGAACCTCCCGCCCAGATTCCCCCATCAGCGCCGTTGATTCCATTCGGCGTTGTGTTGAAAACTCCCATCTGCTGCTGCACATTGGCCGCTCGGTAAGCAATCAGCCAACCGTGATAAGGCGACGCGTCCTCGTGCGCAGCAAATGCCACATAAATTTTCCCGCCAGCCTCCGCCAGTCCCGAACGGTTGTGATGGTGTTGGGAATCGAATTTGACCATCCCATTCACCGAGCCATCGCCGGTTCCGGGGACTGAGGCGGCAATCGTCACCGGCGCGTTGTATTTCTCGCTGCCGGTGGCCACATCCAGGGCGTGCAATCGATGAAAGAAATTCCCGGAAGCCCCAATGCAACTGCCGGAGTTCTTCGGATTGCTCTCCGATGCGCTCACCACGTAAATCGTCTTTGTATTCGCGTCGATAACGGGTGTACCCGTGACTCCGACCTCTGGATATATGTCGCCATAGCAATAGCCCACATCGTTCCAAGTGACCGGAGCCTCACCCGGTGTGCCGCCGTGCAGAGTGTCCAGCAGGTTCACATACCAGTAGGTCACGCAGGGATGCGCGTCGGCGTCGAACACGTACACGCTGTCGTGCTGCGTCGCCACGACGATTACATTGTGCGTTCCCCCGGCGATGCCCACGCTCTTCATCCAGAGCGGCTGGGCATAAACGGTGCCATCCACCGCGCAAGAAAAAAGCTTCCCAAAGGTTAAGGTGGTGACGGTTGAGTTCGACAGGGCAAACTCTCTGGTATTTATGCCATCTCGGGCGTTGTCGTTGTGATAGGTGAGAACACCTTTGAGATCGGTGACGTAAACCGTCGCCGATCCTGATGAACCGCCGCTACTGGCAGTAATCGCGTGAGCCCCCGCCTTGGCCGGAGGCGTGTACAGGCCAGTGGCGGTAATGGTGCCAACTGTCGAATTTCCACCGACGACGTTGTCAACACTCCAAGTCGCACCGCTTGCTGATGCCGTGAACTGCTGCGTTTGTGTGCTGATCACGACAGCGCCACGAGCCGGCGACACAGTGACGGCGGCCCTCGCCCAGGGCGACGCCCAGATCATGACGCAGCCTACAGTGAAGAAAAGGGAACTGAATCTCGAAACGCTCCGCATACCAGCCTCCCACAAAAAGACGGTACCCAGAACCGAGAACGTGTGTGCAGCGCTGCTAAGTCTACTCTCTACTTAGCGGGTGGCTGAATTAATTCGGTGTCGATCGTAATGGTGATGTCGTCTCCCACGACTCCGGGCGCCCCATTGATGCCGAAATCCTTGCGATTGATCTTGGTCGATGCCGATGCGCCGATGCGCTGGTTGCCCCATGGATCTTTGATGGGAGCAGACGGACCGTCCACATCGAGGGTGACTTCCTTGGTCACGCCGTGAATCGTCAGGTCTCCAACGATCTGCAGCTTTCCGGCGCCGGCTGACTTCGTCTGCTTGGATTGGAACGTGATGGTCGGATATTTCTGAACGTCGAGGAAGTTGGGACTGCGCAGGTCGTTGTCGCGCATCTGCACGCGCGTGTCCACCGAACTGGCGTCGATCGACACTTCCGTAGAATCCTTGGTTGGGTCCGCCGGGTCATATTTTGCCGACCCGCTCACCTTCATGAATGCTCCGCGGACTGTGGATACGCCAAGATGCCGCACGGAGAATTGCGCGGCGGAATGATTGGGATCGATCTGCCAGGTACCAGCCTGCGCAGCGGCAGCGGCCGCCATCGCCAGAACAGCCGTGAGGACAAATGCGAAACGATACATAGTTATAGCCTTCCTTTCAGAAACGAGTTCAGCCATGCTAAATGGATTTGACGGGAATCGCCAAGAGGTCCTCGACCAATCCCACTTCTTTTTGCAGGAAGGGCTCGCCGTGGGTCACGCCCCCGAGCATGCCATAGAAGCGAGCCATGGAGTCCACGCGGGCACGAATGTCCTCGTGAGCTGGGAACAGGTCCTTGCCAGCTTCCTGATCGCTGAATTGCGATTTGTAAGCGAGGATGGACGCAAACTTCGCTTCAAACTGCTCGCTGATGTCGACGACGAAGGTAGGCCGAATATCGTAGTAGATCGTAGCGTAAATGATCTTGAAAGGCCGGTGGGGGGAAAGTGCAGAAATCTCGTGGTTGCCCGTACTGGCCCCTAGTCCCTGACCACTAGTCCCTAGTTTCGCCAATCCCGCCAAGAAGCAAGCCTCATACCCAAGGGTCGAAGCGGTGTAATGATCCGGATGCCGTCCTTTCCAGTAGGGCAGAATCACCACACGCGGCCTCGTTTCCCGAATGACCGCCGCGACTTTTACCCGGTTCTCCCACGTGTTCTCCACCCGCCCGTCAGGAATGTCGAGCGCGCGCCGCCAACACACGCTCAGGATATTTGCCGCGTCGTTCGCCTCGCGCTCGCGATCTTCGGCCGTGCCCCGCGTGCCCATCTCTCCGCGGGTAAGATCCAGAATGCCGGTGCGCTGGCCGCGTTGGGCAGCTTTGAGCAGCGTGCCGCCGCAGGTCTGCTCCACGTCATCGCGGTGCGCGGCTATGGCCAGAATGTCGAGGGACTGGTTCTGCGAAAGGGAAGTCATCCTAGTCGAGATTCCCCTGCTCCAGCACCACGTTTTCCCGCACGATCAGCCGGTGCGCCGCCATTTCCTTCAACGTGGGTAGAACGCGATTCACGTGCTCATCCGTATCGACGAAGATGATGATCACCGGCAGCTTGCCTCCCGCTTCGACCAGATGCGCGGTCTCGACTTGATGTCGTCCCAGAAATCCAGCGACACAGTGGATCGCCGTCGCCGCGTAGACATTCTCCCTGCGCAGATAGCCGAGAATCTCCATGTGCAGTGGCCGGTGATGCCACTGGTCCCCTTCATTCAAATAGATTGTGACTTGCACTGCCATCGCATTTGGCATTTTACTCGTGATCTTCTCCAGAAATCTGCCATTCCCGCCGCAAGATGCCATAAAGCTCCGAATCCACGAATTGATCCCACTTGCGCAAATGTTCGCGCTGGCAGCCTTCGTACCGCATTCCCAGCTTCTTCAGAACGTTTCCGGATGCCGGATTGTGCTGAAAGTGCGACGCAAAAATCCTGTGCAGCCTGAGATCCTCAAATCCGTGACGAATTACTTCGCGCGCAGCCTCAGTCGCGTAGCCCTGTCCCCAGAAGGGAACTCCCAGCCAGTAGCCCAGCTCGGCATGCTGATGTTGCAGCTCAAGGCGCAGGCCAATCCCGCCGATTTGTCGCCCATCTGCCCGGAGCGTGACGGCCAGCCACAACTTGTCCGGCTCTTTCGCAAGTTCGAGAAAAGCCCGCGCGTCCTGTTCTGTGTAAGGATGCGCAATGCGCAGCGTCGTGGCTGCGACTTCGCGCGTGCCGATCAAAGGCAACAGTTCCGGAATATCTTCCTCGCTGTAAGAACGAATCCGCAGCCTCTCGGTTTCGAGCGTCGGAGGGGCAGTCATGTTCAGAGCGCTCGCGCCAGCGCCATGCCGGCCAGGGCTCCCGCCAGGCAGAGCAGGTTGTTGCCCACGACGTTCGCCAGCATCAGTCCCCACTGGCCCTGTTCGAAGAACGACATGCTCTCGAACGCGTAACTCGAAAATGTGGTGAACGATCCGCAGAAGCCGACCACAACCAGCAAGCGCCAGCGGGGATCGACCAGCACGCGCTCCGTCGTCCAGACCACGAACAGGCCTACGATGAAGCTGCCGAGAATGTTGATGATCAGAGTTCCGTAGGGGAACACGGGCCCGAATTCGCGGGCAGCTAAGCGGCTCAACAGGTATCTGAGATTGGCGCCCAGGATTGCGGCGACGGAGATAGCGAGGAAGTCTTTCAAGCGCGAGTCTCCTACAAAAGTAGATTTCAATTCTGTAGGAGTTATCAGCCGTTCAGGCGGTTAATGGCGAACTCCATCGCCGTCAAAATCATTAAAGCACAAAGGACACGAAGGAACACGAAGGAAGGAACAAATTCAGATTTCAGATTGATGATTTCAGATTTTAGAATAAAAACTCATGAGGTCAGGTGTCAATCTGAAATCTACAATCTGCAATCTAAAATAATCTGCAATCTAAAATCTTTTATTTCACTTCTTCCGCTCTACCAGAAACCTCGCGAGTTCCTTCAAAGTTTCGGCACGTTCGCCGAAACTATCCAACTCCGAGAATGCATCATTGACCAATGCATCTGCTTTCCGCACGGAAGCGTCG
>QIAL01000323.1 GCA_003225535.1 Acidobacteriota bacterium
CGCATTCTTTCGCACAACTGGACGCATCATGACCCATATTCGGCTTTTTGGCCATCATGCCTATGTGAGACTTGTCGGGAGCACACATCGTGTCAGTAACTTCGCCGACTATGGTTTGTGGAGTGGTCGGGCTAGATTGTCCAGAAAACGTCGCCGGCGGCGACAGGCTAAGGGCAACGGCGGCGATTGCTAATGAGATGCGATTTAAGTGTTTAGTCATTAATTCCTCCTCCGTTTGAAATATCGTTTCACGCAGTGGCGACCTGATGTCGAGTCTAGAAATGCGAGTAAGCGCCGTTGTCAAGGAGATGTCTACGCGATGCAAAAGCCCGGTAAAGTGAATCAGGTGACGAGGGTAGAGTCACTTGACATGTAGAGGATTGACCGTAGTTAGTGAATCTTTTCGACGGAGCACGAGTTTTCGCAGACGAAAATGCACGAACCAGTCGGGGGCGCTGCGATGCAGTGCCAGGAGTTAGCTGGGACATCTTTGTTCAACGCCAGCGTCTCGCGAGAACAGCGAGACCTCAACTCAAGAATCTTGTTTACCAGCCGCGCCGGTCTGCCGCCTGTGGGCTTTGTCCTTGTCGGCTACTCGGAAGCTATCGTCAATTGGCGAAAAATCGCGATTTCACTCATTGGTATTCGCTGAGCCAAACCGTAGCCACAGTCATCAAATCCTGCCAGGAGGGTGACAAAAGATGTATCACGTGCGCGAGGAGAACCTGCCTTTTGTTGGTAGTTCGCATGAGTTTGTCGGAGCGGAGCAGGGCAACACCGGTGTTTCGGTGTTTCTATTCCATGGGAAGCCCGGTTCCGGGCCGGGTCCGCACCGTCATCCTCCACACTGATCCTGGTTTCCGCACCAACAACCTGTTGACCTTGCGGGTTAACTTGCCTTCAGCGGTGTACACCACCGACCTCCAGCGCTCGTCGTTCTATCGCGATCTGCTCGATCGCTTGGCGCAAATGCCGGGCGTTGTCTCTGCCGGCCTCACCATGACTATGCCGCTCCAGCCCACCGGAAATCATTCTTGGACGATGTTCGTTCGCGGAGACCGTCCCATTCCACCGACCCCAGAGGGCCTGCCAACAGTTGCCTTCGCCTACGTTACGCCCGGCTACTTTCAAGCACTTGGAATCCCGTTGATCCGCGGGCGTGCCATGACCGAAGAGGACAACCTGCGGCGCCCAAGGCAGCAATCGTCAGTGAGTCCCTTGCCCGCCGCGTCTTCAACGACGATGAACCGCTACGCAAGACATTCCGCCTCAACAATCGCACGACTGCGACTCTTCAAACGGTGGTCGGCGTGGTGAACGATCTCAGGTGGGAGGACCTGAAACAAACGCAACCCGTAGTCTATTTGCCGCTGGCGCTGGGGCTGGCCTCTTTGGATTTACGCGCAGAAGCACCATCTGGAATTCACAAGACCGAGAGAAATTCCTTGCCCAGAGCATCTCGATCATCGACAAAGTGTCAATTCTTGCCGAGGCACTCGTCAACTGAAAATGGCCGGTGACCGTGTAAATGATTCCATGACAATGCTCTCCCGGCCGCGAGTAGAGTTGGTGGCGCGAAGCCAACCAACAAAGCTCGGGAGAAAGGAGCCGTACACCGACAAGGTCCGCAAAGAACCCCCCGCATTGTCGAAGGCTCTATAACGCCATGCAGCAGCAAAAGGAGAAAAAAGCGCCGTAGAAAAAGCATGCCGGGTGGTCGTCATGGTTGGCGCCTTTTGCTTGCGCCGAAACCGGAGCACCCCGAAACCCGAGAAGTCCGAAAACCGTGCCCCGCGCGTCTTTTAACGCTTGGGTTCCGCAGCAACGCGCGATAAAATGACATGGACGAATCTCTCCCAGCCTCCCCGGTTGACCTCATGAAGCTGGTGTACGCACTCCTGTTGATCCTGTTCGTGAGCACGACTCTGCTCGCGCAAGACGCGCCGAAATCGCGCGCGACCATCGAAGGCATGGTCACCCGCGATCCCGACAGCCAGCCCGTGAAGAAGGCCTTGATCGAGCTGATCGCTGACAATCAAGCGCAAGGCGGGAATTACACCACGCTCACCGGTCCCGACGGCGCATTCCGCATTGAGAGCATCACGCCCGGCCGCTATCACCTGTTCGCTGAGCGCAGCGGGTTTCTCGATACTGACAAACAACGCGGCCGCACCGATGGCAGGATTCTCACTCTTACTGCTGGCCAGGAACTGAAGGATTTGCATCTCCGCCTGCAAGCTGCCGCCGTCATCCGCGGCCGCGTAACCGACGAAGACGGCGATCCGCTGCCCAACGCCGAAGTCACTGCGCTGCATCAGACTTTCATCGCAGGACACAAGCATTGGGAGCAGGCTGGAGCCGAGCGCACCAACGATCTTGGCGAATATCGCATTGCGAGCTTGCCCGCGGGGAATGTCTACATTTCTGTCAGTCCCCCGCCCGATTTCAAAAGTCTGATCGCAAACACAGGAACGGCCGATGCGCGAAACGCCAAGGCGGATCCGTCGGCGTCGACGACCTATCAAACGACGTATTATCCCGGCACCGCAGACCGCAGCCAGGCCACGCCGATTCCGTTGCATCCTGGCGATGAATTCCCCGCGAATTTCACGCTGACTCCGAGTCCAAGTTTAAGCATCCGCGGATCGGTGGTGAATGTGCCGCCGCGGGCATCCGCAACCATCATGCTGCAGTCGCGTGATTTCAGCCTGGTGCTGAACGGAGCCGAGATGCACAAGGACGGCAGCTTCGTCATCCACGACGTCTCGCCCGGCAGTTACACGATCCTCGCGTCGATCGAAGGATCGCCGGTGCCGATGACCGCCCGCCAATCGCTGCAGGTCGGATCGACGAATGTCGAGGGTCTGCGCCTATCGCCGCAGCCGGGAACCACCATGCAGGGACGCATGCGGGTGGAAGCGCGAAATGGGGCAGGCCGCTTTGATCCCGACCGAGTTTTTCTCGCCCTGCAATCTGTCGACAGCGAACAGGACGAAGGCATGCTTGCCGGCCGCGAGAGCTTCTCCAACCTGGCCCATGTCGCTCCCGACGGAAGCTTCCAATGGACGGACGTTCCAGCAGGCTCCTATTACGTGCAGGTCATGGGCGACACAACGGCCAACGAAGGCTGGTTCGTGAAATCGGTGGCGGCCGGTGGCCGCGACGTCAATGAATCCGGAATCACCGTCGATGGCGGTACGGTCACAGTGGACTTGGTCATCAGCGCGAACGGGGGAGTGGTCGAGGGTGTTGCAGTCGATCGCAAAGGCGAGCCGGTTGCGAATGCTATTGTCGTCGCCGTCCCGGAAGCGCGCATGCGCTCACGCATCGATCATTACCGTAAGACAGTCGCCGATCAGACTGGTAGATTCAGCTTGCGCGGCCTGCGTCCGGGAGACTACACAGTTTTCGCCTGGGAGAGCGTGGACGGCGAAGCATTCTACAACCCCGAATTTCTAAAGCTGTACGAGGGGCGAGGCAGCGCACTGCGGGTTTCCGAGGGAGATCGAAAGAACGTGCAACTGGAAGCCATCGCTGAATCTGCCGAAAGTGAGTAGGGCCGATAAGCAGTAAGCGATAGCCAAATCCAGTTTGCTTATTGGCTCATGCTCATCCCCGCCTAGGTACATTAAAGCATTTAGTATCAATAGGTTATCCTTGCATCTCCACCTCGGAAGAGCTCATCAAACTAATTGGGAGGAAAGGAGGTGGCGTATGAGGTTGGGGAAATGTGGCACGGTAATCGGAAGCGGCTTTCTGGCGGCGCTTCTGGGAATGCCGATGTGGGGTTCAACCAGCGATAACCGACATACCGCAATGCCAGGCACTCTGAATTATGTGGAAGGCCAGGCGTCGATCGGAGACCAGACGCTCGATTCGCACGCTGAGGGAAACACCGACCTGCAGAACGGGCAGGTTCTGGAGACGGGTAATGGCAAGGCTGAAATCTTGCTCGTGCCGGGAGTGTACTTGCGGTTGGGCAGCAATAGCTCCGTAAAGATGATTTCGAACTCGCTGACGAATACGGAGATGGCGATTCGACGCGGCCAAGCCATGGTGGAGGTGGATGAGCTTTACCACGAGAACTACCTTCGCATCAGCCAGCCCGGAGCCGATACGCGGCTGATGAAAACTGGTCTGTACGACTTCGATGCGACCAACGGCGAGGTACGTGTGTTTGACGGTAAGGCCGTGGTCCGGGCCGATGATCATGACATCACGGTAAAGAAGAATCACGAGTTCGCGCTCAACAGCACGAAGCTTAAGGCGAGAAGCTTCAACAAAGATCAGGTGACGAAGAGCGACGATCTCTACCGCTGGAGCAGCTTACGCTCGGAATACCTGTCGGAGGCCAATGTCAACGCAGCGCAAATGTACTACGCCAACGGATGGTATGGACCGGGATGGTGGGGTCCGGGTTGGTACTGGGACCCGTGGTTCAGCGGCTTCACGTTCCTGCCGGCCGATGGATTCTTCTATAGCCCGTTTGGATGGGGCTTCTACTCACCGCTGGTCGCGTGGAGAGCGCCCTTGGTGATTGGTAGCGGCGTTCACCACTTTAATGGGAACCGTCCTGTTGCCATCGGACATGGATTCCGCAATCATGCAGTGACCGCCTATCACGGTGGCTACGGCATGCACGGCGGCACAGGAATGCACAGCGGCATGCACACCAGCGGCATGGCTGGGTTTCACGGTGGAGGCGCAGTTCACCGGTAAGAAGTAGAACTGAAGCGAAGACATGAGGCGTGATCGATGAGCCGGGCGGCTTGTCGCTTACGCCTCATTGCTCAGCGAGTCATACTGGTTTCTGGTTCTCGGCGGCGTCCCTCATTGTTCTCCGCGGTAAGAGCTTTTAGACGCCTGGGACGCTGAGAAGCGCCGCAGAGAACGCTGACGAGTCCAGGGAGGAGCTGTCTTACCTTACAACTGGTGAGTCCCCATCCGCGGGCTTGGAGTCATCCGCGTGAATCTTGCCATCGTCTTCGGCGTAGAAGGAGCGGTGCGTGGAGTCGAGAACTTTCGGCATCATCGTGAGAATGTAGCTGTCCTTCTTCCCCTTGAAGCCTACCGTGTAGTCGCCGCGGTTAGGGTTCACCATGCGCTTGGTAAAGCTTCCGGAATGGACGAGTTCAGTGAGCGCGGTAGCGTAATGTCCGTACTGCTTGTTGAACGCTTTCTGGGCTCGGATGACGCCGCGCATGTAAGCGATGGCCACAAATTCGGAATCTGACTTCGCGGGATCGCCCTTGTATTTCGGGGTATAAGCAGACTCGGGCGCGGTCAGAGGCGGCGCGGGTTCGGACTGCTGCGCGAAGGCTGAGGCGGCAAATGTGAATATGAAAGCAGACAGAATCAGTGCAGGACGGTTCATTCTGGCTCCGTTGGATGGTTTCCAATATTTCACCATGGCGGAACAGAGACGCCGAGAAAAATAAGAGAAAAGTGGTTCTTCGGTGTCTCCGAGCCTCCAAAGCCGAAATTGAGCTCGCAAATGCATGTTACTCCCGTAATTTCCCTTCGGTCACCTTCTCTTTGCATTGTGACGAATTATTACTATGCTGGGTATAAGAATTTAGGCCCACAGGGAAAACTATGAAAGCAGCAGTCGCCAAGAAACCAGTCATCCGAATCGCGGTGGTGGAAAGCGATCCATTACGCTTTGTCGGGTTCCGCGCATTGTTCGATTCCGAACCGGAGTTCGAACTCG
Organism: Acidobacteriota bacterium; assembly: GCA_003225535.1. Classification (GTDB taxonomy): domain Bacteria; phylum Acidobacteriota; class Terriglobia; order Terriglobales; family Acidobacteriaceae; genus Sulfotelmatobacter. The sequence goes on from QIAL01000323.1 coordinate 5,711, forward strand.
TCTCCGCGGGCTTGCCCGAGATCAGCTTGCTGCAAGGCATCGACCTTATCCTGCTCGGAAACCGCTCCGGGCAAAACCTGTTCGACGTGATGGCCAGCCTGAAGGCTACGCGGCCGGACTTGAAGATCATCGTCACCGGATCGGGCATTGACGAGGAAACCATTCTGAAGGCGATTGCGTCGGGAGCCAAGGGCTATGTAGACGAGGCTGCTCCGCCGTCGGAGTTCGCGCAGGCGATCCGCATCGTGCATCAAGGGTCGGTCTGGGCTCCGCGCCGCGTGCTGTCGATGTTCATCGAGCGCGTGTCATCGGCTCCGGGACGAATCTTCCCGGCGGGACGAGTCACGTTCACCGATCGCGAGAAGGAAGTTCTTGAGATGCTGGTGGCGGGACGCTCGAACAAAGAGATTGGCGGACAGCTCGGGATTGAAGAGCGCACCGTAAAGGCTCACGTCGCCAAGTTGATGCGCAAGGTGGGCGTGCAGAACCGCATCGCGCTGTCGGTGCACGCGATTACACATTCTCTGGTTACAGCGAAATAAACAGAGAGCAGTGAGCGATGAGCAATGAGCCGTGAGCGTTCAAACCAGTTCGCTCCTTGGTCATTGCTCATTGCTCGTTTTGGCCTGAAGCTTCCGTAATCTGTAGGGCACTTACCTTCGTAATCTTGCCGCCCGCGGCCACCTGCCGCATACTCGCTTCACCTACCACAGAACCTGGGAGACGGGGTTGAGAGTGGCGATTAGGGTCACTGCTTTCAGCCCCGCATTTTTTTGCCCACCTCAGACGTAATTCCCAAGAGTCCTCTCCGCTGACCTGCCGTGCAACTTCGGCCTCATCATTTACAATCCAAGCAATAGATCCCAGTCATTCGTGTGGTGAGGCATATGAAAAGAATATTGGTATTGGCGGTTGTGGTTTCCTTTTCAGCATTGGCATTGGCCGCGGACGAACCGAAAGAATCCAAGGCCACAGATCGCGTGCAAGCGGCCGCTGACGTTCTGAATCAAATTCAGTCGGCGCCCGATTCCGGTGTTCCCGAGGAGATTCTTGGACACGCCGAGTGCGTTGCGGTGGTTCCATCGATGCTGAAGGGCGGCTTTATCGTGGGTGCAAAGTACGGGCGTGGAGTCGCGAGCTGCCGCACGGCGAAGGGTTGGAGCGCGCCCGCATTTTTCCTGGTCGAGGGCGGCAGTTTCGGATTCCAGATCGGCGGCCAGGCCGTGGACCTCGTGATGCTGATCATGAACAACGACGGGATGCAGCGTCTGCTGTCGAGCCAGTTCGCTTTGGGAGCCGACGCTTCTGTGGCCGCGGGACCCGTGGGCCGGCACGCGGAAGGCAACACCGACTGGACCATGCGTGCGCAGGTGTTGACTTACTCGCGAGCTCGCGGCGTGTTTGCCGGAGCGACGTTGAATGGCGCCGTGATGAAGCAGGACAAGGACAGCACCCGCGAATTCTACGGGCACATGGTGACGTTCAAAGCGGCGTTGACAGGTGCGGTCGAGCCACCAGCCCCGGCGAATCCGTTTTTGACTTCGCTGGCGAAGTGGGCGCAGGTGGCAGCGAAGTAACAGGGCACTCGGCGCTCACCGCTCAGCATCCAGCCAGGAAAGGTTTTCGTCTAAGGCTAGAAGGACTGGTGTGGCGGACCTCTCAAAGCTCATCATGAATTCTCCGATTGTTGCTCCGGCGCTGGCTGGATCTGTGCTTGGTAGTGTCGGCTCCGATTTTGTGATTGCAGAGTGGAAAGACGCGGGCGGGCCGCCTGGTCCCCCGCGGTGGATTGCGCCCCTGCACCTTCATCGTAGTGACGATGAGGCTTGGTATGTGCTCGAAGGGACGCTGTGCGTCCGCCTCGGGGAAGATATTGTCGAGGCGAAGGCTGGGTCGGCGGTATTTGTGCCGCGCAGAACTCCGCATACCTACTGGAATCCTGGCCCGGGTTTAGTGCGCTATCTGCTGGTAATGACCTCGAATGTGTATGCTTTGATCCAGGAGATTCATGCGATGACGGATCGGTCTCCAGCGGCCCTGTCTGATGTGTTTCAGAGGCATGATTCGGAGTTGCTGGGATAAGCCGGACCTTTCCAAAACCATTCCCTCCACCGACATTTCATGAGGACGATTCTCAAATCTCAGGTCTCACGCAACTTCAGTAGGTGATGTCATCCGCGTCTCATCTTGAAATAGTGATGTCATCCTGAACGGCGGCAAAGCCGCCGTGAGGGACCGTACCTCGGCCGAAAGCTCCGATGTAGTAAACGGGAGCTAGTGGACGCTCAGGCTCCATGAATATGACGCTGAAGGAGAGCGCGATGCTGAACAGTGATTGGCCTGCGTGATACAGTGGGCCTTCCCTGATGCGGCGGAAACTGGAATACGCGGCAGCCTGGCCGTTTCTGAAAATCATGGGCGTACTGCCGCGACCGCTGGCACGCGCGTTCGCCATTGGGATGGCGCAGCTTGTCTATATGCTGCATTTCCGCTTGCGACAGGTGGGAATGCGCAACCTGGAGATGGTCTTCCCCGAGAAGAGTCTGGGTGAGCGGCGCCGGATCTTGCGTGGAGTTTTCACCTCGCTCGGACGGCAGCTCGCCGAGTTGTGCCAGTTTCCCCGATACACTGCGCAAAATGTAGATGACGTCGTGGTGTATGACGGGCTGGAGAACTACGAGCGCGCCTACGCGCGCGGCAAGGGCGTGCTGTTTCTTACCGCGCACTTCGGAGGCTGGGAACTCTCTGCTTTTGCACACTCGCTTCATGGACACTGGCTGCATGTGGTGATGCGGCCAATGGACAATTTGTACCTCGATCGCCTGTTGCAGAGTTACCGCACAATGCACGGCAACAAGGTTGTGCCGAAAGACGACTTCGTGCGCGGGCTGCTGGCAGCGATGAGGGCGGGTGAGACCGTTGGAATATTGATGGATACGAACATGACTCCGCCGCAGGGAGTGTTTGTAGACTTCTTTGGCATTCCAGCGTGCACCGCGAGCGGATTGGCGCGAATTGCTTTGCGCACGGATTCGGCAGTCGTCCCCGGCTTCACGATCTGGGATGAAGCGCTCGGGAAGTACCGGTTGCGCTTTGATCCGGCGATTGAACTGGTCCGCACAGGCGACCTCGAAGCCGACATCGTTGCCAATACGCAGAAGTTCACGAAGGTGATCGAGGACTATGTGAGGAGGTATCCGGAGCAGTGGTTGTGGGTGCACCGCCGGTGGAAGACGCGGCCGGAGGGCGAGGCGCCGCTGTATTGACCACGCAGCTATAGCCGCGCCCTTTCAAGGCCACTTGTGAGACGAGCCCGGGTAAAGCGGTTTCTCGGTTCTTGTATCGCCGTATCACTGATGGAACCTTCTTCCTGATCCAGCCCTCCGGTCTGCCGCGCCATCCGGTAAAATCATTCCTTCTTATGAATACTTTCGAACAGATCGCTGAACTTGAGCGGCAGTATCTGCTGCAGACCTATAACCGGTATCCCGTGGTGCTCGCGCGCGGGAAGGGCGTGTTTCTCTGGGACATCGAGGGCAAGAAGTACCTCGACTTTGTTTCCGGGATCGGCGTCAATGCGCTGGGTCACGCGCATCCGCGGATCGTGAAGGCGATTCGCGATCAGGCGTCGAAACTGATCCACGTGTCGAATCTTTATTACCACGAATATCAGGGGCCGCTGGCGGAGAAGTTGTGCAAGCTCTCGGGACTCAACCGCGCATTTTTCTCAAACAGCGGGACTGAAGCGATCGAGGGATCGATCAAGCTGGCCCGGCTGGCGGGGCATCGAGCGGGAGGAGATGCGAAGTGTCGGCTGGTGGCGCTGGAGGGTTCGTATCACGGGCGAACGTTTGGCGCGCTGTCGCTGACCGGACAGGAGAAGCATCGCAAGGGATTCGAGCCGCTGCTCGAAGAGGTAACGTTCGTTAAGCAGAACGATGTGGAAGGACTGCGCGCGGCGGTCAACGACAACACGTGTGCGGTTGTGCTGGAGCCGATTTTCGGTGAGGGTGGCATTTACGAATGCTCGGTGGAATTTCTGCGGGAGTGCAGGGCATTGGCAGATCAACATCGCGCGGCATTGATCTTCGACGAGATTCAGTGCGGGCTGGGACGCACGGGGACGATCTTTGCGTTTCAGAGCTTCGGGGTGACACCGGATATCGTCGCGATTGCGAAGCCCATCGCGGCGGGGATTCCGTTGGGAGCGTTTATCGCGAAGGAAGAATTTGCGACGGCGATTTCGCCCGGGCAGCATGGGACTACATTTGGCGGTGGTCCGCTGGCGTGCAGGATTGCGCTCGAGTTCCTCTCGATCGTCGAGGAGGAGAAGCTGCTGGAAAACGTGAACAAAGTTGGCGCGTACTTGCAGGAGAAACTGAAAGAGTTGGTGTCGAAGCGGAACGCCGCGATTGGAGTGCGGGGACGCGGGTTCATTCAAGGGATTCAGTTGGAGATTCCGGCGCGTCCGATTGTGGATGAGGGATTGGCGGAGGGAGTGTTGTTCAACAGTACGCAGGATACGGTGGTGCGATTCCTGCCGCCGTTTCTCCTGGAGGAGAAACACGTGGACAAAGGGATTCGCGTGCTGAAGAAGTTGCTGGGGAGGAAACGCAGTGCGGCGGCATAAACCGGGCATTCCCTCTGGGCCTAATCTCGATGGCCGGCTCGCTTCTATTTTCGAGGGTGCCCCATCCTTGTCTCGCGTATTTTGCGAGACAGGGTGGAGATTTTGACTTTCCTTCGGCGGGCAAATCGCAAAAAACTGGGGAGCCGAAGCTCCCCAAATGAAGCGACAGAGGCGTTGTTTCACTTAGATAGAAGGCATCGAAGGGGAAAGAGTTGTCCGTGACGCGGGAAGAATTTGAGCAGAGTGCGGCCGCGAGTGAGGGTCGTGATGTTCCCACTCCGGGCGCGCCGGCCTTGGGTAAGGGCGTGCAAGAGTGCTGGATGGACGTGGATGGCGCGCGGATGCGGTACCTGCGCGCGGGCTCCGGGCCGCCAATCCTCCTGCTGCATGGGTTGCTAGGGTATTCGTTTTCGTGGCGCTACACTCTGCCCGCACTGGCGCCGTTGCGAACCTGTTATGCGCCGGACATGCTGGGAGCTGGATTTTCCGAGCGTCCGAAGATCGATCACTCGATGCGGTCGACTGCCCTGCGGCTGCTGAAATTCGCGGAGCGCTTGAATCTTGACTCGTTTGATCTGCTCGGAACCTCGCGCGGTGGTGCGGTGGCAATGTCGGCCGCGGCAGAGTGCGTGAAACGAGGAACGCCGCACATTCGCAGGTTGATCCTGGTCGCGCCGGTGAATCCTTATTCGCCGCATGGACGCCGGCTGGCGCCGTTTTGCGGGAGTCGTTTCGGATCCGGAATCGCTCGGGTTGTGATGCAGCGGATGCCGTTCCTTTACCCGTTTATTCACGGTCACTTGTACGGAGACCGGAGCCACATTCCTCCGGGAACGTTGGAGGGATACAAAGCGCCCTTGGCGACACCAGGATTGTTCGAACATGCATTGAGCATCGCGAGCACCTGGAGCCCTGACCTGCTAGAGTTGGAAGCCTCGCTGCCGACACTCTCCGCGATTCCGACTCTGCTCATGTGGGGAACCAAAGATCCGGCGGTTTACTTTTCGTCGATGGAGCCGCTGGCGCGACATTTTCCTGGAGCGGAGAAGGTCGTGTTTCACGGAGTGGGACATTTGCCGTATGAAGAGTGTGCAGAGGAGTTTAATCGGGCGTTGATTGATTTTCTGGCCAAGGGCTCAGGGGCCAGGGACTAGGGATCAGGGAGCGAACACTCCTCCCTGACACGTGGTTTTTCCGAAAACAGATGAGCCATTCCATTCTCGACTTCTTGCGCAACGTCATCGTTCAGTATGGGTATTGGGCGGTGGGCGCGGCATTGCTGCTGGAGAATGCCGGAATCCCCGTTCCGGGGGAAACGATTCTGCTGTTGGCCAGCTTTCTGGCTTTTTCGGAACACGATCTGCAACTGTCGGGCATCATCGTGGTCGCAACGATTTGTGCGACCCTGGGCGACAACCTGGGATTCGCGCTGGGATATTACGGTGGACGCCGGCTGCTGGAGCGGTATCAATCATTCTTTCGCATCGAGAAGCCGGTGGTTGAGCGGGGAGAGCGCCTCTTCGCCCGTTACGGATCGCTGACCATATTCTTTGCGCGATTTGTGTTCGGGATGCGCATCATTGCCGGCCCCCTGGCGGGTGTTCTCCGCATGCCATGGAAAAGATTCCTTCTCTTCAATTTCATGGGAGCGGCGCTGTGGGTGAGCGTTATCTCCAGCGTGGGATATTTCTTCGGGCGGCACTGGGATCGGTTGGAACGCGAGCTCAAGCGCGTTGATCTCGCCGTCGCGGTTGCAGTATTACTGATCGCCGCCTTCCTCTGGTGGCGCAATCGCCGCGCAAAAAACGGAGCATCTTCCGCGTAACCTTTTGCACAAGCGCTATGGCTCACCTATGCG
>QIAL01000207.1 GCA_003225535.1 Acidobacteriota bacterium
CTCTGGGGAGTTCCGCTATGTCTGCCTTTCACTTGCTGATCAACGAACGTACCCACGAGGTTGACGTCTCTCCTGACACTCCTCTCTTGTGGGTTCTGCGCGACAAGCTGAATATGACCGGCACGAAGTACGGGTGCGGGATGGGACTGTGCGGCGCGTGCACGGTGCATCTCGACGGCGAGGCCGTACGGTCTTGCCAGACTGCTATCTCGGCAGTCGGGGCAAAGAAGATTACTACGATTGAAGGTCTGTCAGTGGACAATTCGCACCCGGTGCAGCGAGCGTGGATCGCCGAACAGGTGCCGCAGTGCGGTTATTGCCAGCCGGGACAAGTCATGTCGGCGGCGGCGCTGCTCGCCAAGACACCAAAGCCGACCGACGATCAGATCGATTCTGCGATGACCGGAAATTTGTGCCGGTGCGGAATGTATCAGCGGATACGGCGGGCGATTCATCGCGCCGCCGGGGAAGGAGCCTAGCCATGGCGATCAACCGCAGAACATTCGTAGCGCAGGGAACGATCGCCGGAGCAGGGTTGATGATCGGAGTAAGGCTCTCACCCGTAAAGGCCTTCGCGCAAGAGAACGAAAAGGGTCCCAAGAAGCCAGCGGTGAACCCGTTTGATGCTTACATCCATGTGAAGCCCGACGGAAAGATTTCCCTCATCGTGGCGAAGTCGGAGATGGGACAAGGCATCAAGACAGGTCTGGCGATGCTTCTCGCGGAAGAGGCCGAAGTAGATTTCAATTCCGTGAGTGTCGAGCAGGCGGAGACGCGTCCGGACATTTACGCGCACATGGGTACCGGCGGTAGCGGCAGCACCATGGAAAACTTTATGCCACTGCGGCGCGCCGGTGCGACGGTGCGCGACTTGATGATCACCGCGGCGGCACAGAAATGGAACGTTCCGAAGAACGAATGCAAGGCAAAAAACGGAGCCGTGGTGTATGAGAAGTCGTCGCAGCGGGCTACCTATGGCGAACTCTTGGAAGCGGCGCAGAAGTTGCCCCTGCCGGATCCGGAGAAAGTCGAACTCAAAGATGAGGCGGATTTCGACTTGATTGGACATGCCACACCGCGGGTTGATATTCCGTCAAAGGTCAACGGCAGCGCTGTGTTTGGGCTGGATGTCCGCGTGCCGGAGATGCTGTTTGCGGTGGTGGCACGGTGTCCAACATTCGGAGGAAAACACGCGCACTTCGATGCGACCAAGGCGAAGGCTGTGCCGGGCGTGAAGCAGGTGTTCGAAATACCAGCGCTGGGGCGGGACATGTTCACCGCGGGCGGAGTCGCGGTGGTGGCAGACTCCACCTGGGCCGCCATGCAAGGCCGGGAAGCGCTGCAGATCCAGTGGGACAATGGCGCGGCGGCCGCTGAGTCGACGAGCACCTTGCATACGGCGTTGCATGCGGGGGCGGCAAAGGCCGGCAAACGCGTCCGCAATGATGGTGACGTGGAAGCAGTGCTCTCGAATGGAGCCAAACGCGTGGAGGCTACGTACGAATTTCCATTCCTGGCACACGCCACCATGGAGCCGATGAACATCACGGTTCATGCGCGATCCGGTGAGGCTGAGGTATGGGCGCCAACGCAATCGCCTGACTGGGTGCAGCGAACGGTCGCAAAGATTCTCGATCTCAAGCCGGAGAGAGTCGTCGTTCACACAACCCTCATGGGTGGTGGATTTGGGCGGCGCTACATGGCGGATTATCCGGCGGAGGCGGCACAGATCGCGAAGGTTGTCGGGAAGCCCGTGCAATTGGTTTGGTCGCGGGAAGATGATATGACGCACGATTTTTATCGTCCGGCGGCGTGTCATCAGATGAAGGGAGCGGTGGATCAGAACGGGCGTCCGCTGGCGTGGTCTCATACGATTGCTTCCACTTCAATTGGAGCGTTCTGGGATCCACCGGAGCATCAGGCACCGGAGAAATCGGAAGTTGGAGGCGCCGAGCAGATGCCGTATGCCATCCCGAACGTACGGCTGGAATACAACCATGTGGCTAGCGCAGTGCCGCCTTTGTGGTGGCGTTCGGTTGAGCATTCGTTCAATGGGTTTGCGGTGGAATGCTTTATCGATGAACTGGCGGCTGCGGCCAGCCAGGATCCGGTGCAATTTCGCAAGACACTGCTGGTGAAGCCGGCAAATTGGAAAGCGAAGAATGATGAGGATCCAGATCCGGCGCGGTTGCGGGCTGTGATGGAACTGGCGGCGGAGAAGTCAGGATGGGGCGCGCCTCTGCCGAAGGGCAAAGGACGCGGGATCGCGACCTATCATTCGTTCGGTAGTTATATCTGCGAGGTGGCTGAGGTCACGGTTCAAGGCAACAGCTTCAAGGTCGATCGCATGGTGGCCGCGATTGATTGCGGGCAGATCGTGAATCCGGAGTCGGTGCGGGCTCAGGCGGAGAGCGCGATTATCTACGGCCTGAGTGCTGCGCTGAAGAATGAAATCACGGTGAAGAATGGCGCGATCGAGCAGACGAATTTTGATGGGTATGATCCGATACGGATCAGCGAAGCTCCGCCGATCGAAGTTTATCTGATGAAGAGCAAGGACGAGCCGGGTGGGATGGGAGAACCTGCGTTGCCTCCAGCCGCGCCGGCAGTGGCGAACGCGATTTTTTCTGCGTGTGGAAAGAGGGTGCGGAAGTTGCCGTTTCAGCTCGCGTGACCACCGGGGCTAACGCCCGTCAGATTCTCGGTCATTAACGCGGCCCTAAAAGGGCCGCTCTTCGACGCGATTGGCGACGGTGGCGTCGACGATCGAGCCGAGACAGTGCATGCAGCCGGGCTGCGCCCGGCGGACAGCCGAAGGCGGCTGTCCCCACATAACACCTTAAAAAACAACGCCGCCCATCCTCGGCGGCATCGCTCACTGCAGAGTCTTCTACCGCGGGGCTTCTTCGAGCAGGCCTTGCTCGAGCTTTTCCTGGCACTCGATGCAGTGACGGGTCCACGGCACGGCCTCGAGGCGCTTGGCGTTGATCTCTTTGCCGCAGCTGATGCACTCGCCGAAGCTGCCTTCGCGAATGCGCGCGAGCGCTCCATCGACCATCATTAGAGTTTGGCGCTCGTTGTTGCTCTGGCTAAACAGGAATTCCTTGGTGTACGAACTCGCCGCACGGTCGGCGATATCCTGAGCAGTATCCTCGTCGGCGGAGCGGCCGTCGGCCTGATTGCGAGTCACGGTTCGGCGCAGTTCCTGCTGACGTGTCTCCAAACGTTTTTTGAATGCTTCCAGTTTCTTCTTATCCATAGTCACTTCAATCCCATAATTGCCTATCAAAGTCTTAGGACGCCCCGTTACCGAGGCGTCCATGGTCATAAAGGGCCAAACGGAGATAATAAGCGCGGGAAATCAGATGCGTCAACCG
>QIAL01000208.1 GCA_003225535.1 Acidobacteriota bacterium
AAAATAAAGGCAGAGGTCCCCCGTGCCCACCCTGCGCGACGTTCTCGACCAGAGAGTCCGCGAAGCCGATCCGAGCCTGGTCGAAAATCTCGGCAACAACCGCGTCCGCTGTTTCTCCTGCGGCCACTGCTGTCCAATCCCCGACGGCCAGTCCGGAGTCTGCAAAGTCCGCTTCAATCGCGGCGGCAAACTCTATGTCCCCTGGGGATATACCGCCGGCATGCAATGCGATCCCATTGAGAAGAAGCCCTTCTTCCACGCCTATCCCGGCGCTCTCGCCTACAGCTTCGGCATGCTCGGCTGCGATCTGCATTGCGGATACTGTCAGAACTGGGTCACGTCGCAGGCCCTGCGCGACCCCCGCGCCGTTTCTCCGCCGCTCGAGGCTTCGCCTCAGGCTCTGGTACAAGATGCTCTCGATCAAGGCGCAAAAGTCCTGGTCAGCACCTACAACGAGCCGCTGATCACCAGCGAATGGGCGGTCGCGGTTTTCAAAGAAGCTAAGGCCGCCGGACTTCTTACCGGATTCGTCTCCAACGGCAACGGCACTCCGCAGGTTCTCGACTACGTGCGCCCCTGGCTCGATCTCTACAAGGTAGACCTGAAGAGCTTCGATGACCGCCACTATCACGAACTCGGCGGCCGCATCGCCCCCATCCTCGACAGCATCCACCGCATTCATGCCATGGGATTGTGGCTCGAGATCGTCACGCTGCTCATCCCCAGTTTCAACGACTCCGACGACGAACTCCGCAAACTCACCGAGTTCGTCGCCAGCGTCTCGCCCGATATCCCCTGGCACGTCACCGCATTCCACACCGACTACAAAATGCAGGGCGATGGCCAGCGCGACACGACGGTCGAAGATTTGTTACGCGCCGCAGAGATCGGGCGCAACGCCGGCCTCCGACACATCTACGCCGGCAATCTCCCCGGCATGGTGGAAGAGTGGGAAGACACGCGTTGCCCCCAGTGCCACAGCACGCTAATCCGCCGTTACGGATACCTAATCGCCGATTACCGCCTCACTCCCCAAGGCCGCTGCCCCAACTGTGCCCACCAGATCCCCGGCCGATGGGCCCCCGAATTCGACGGCCAAATCACATCGCGTCCTTTCGTGCCGCGCAAGCGCTCGCGTTTGTTTACAATCACAAGTCGTTGAACTCCTGCGCAGAAATTGCGATGGGAAATAAATAAATGATGTGGGGACAGCCGCCTCGGCTGTCCGGCCAGGGCGAAGCCCGGCCGAACTGCCACGGGCTCAACATGCGAATGCGCATTACATTCACAATTGCGCTGGCGACACTTCTCCTCACCTCGTGCTCCCCCCGCGACTTCCTCACCCGCCGCCTGGCCAGCGATCTAATCTCCGCCTCCTCCGAACTCAAAACGCCTCAGCGCTTTGTCCTGCGCACCGGCATAGTTGCCAGCAAGGATTACCCCTCGCCCGAATATCTCGTCCTTCAACATCACGCCTGGATCTCCGCCAACCCCGCGCCTTGCCCTCGCGATCTCGCTCCGCCGCCCTGTTGGGACATCCTGGTGACGCCCTCAGGAGTGGATGCCGTCCGCGCCGCAATGCCCGCCGACCAGGGCGGCGGAGGTTCCTTGCTGGCGATTCCTGTCGCCAGAAGGGAACTGGTCGGAGTCAACGGCATCGCCAAACAGGGTACCTTCGCCGATGTCGATTTCACCTGGCGATGGCTCCCATTGAATGAAATCGGCGCCGCGCTCTACTCCGGCGATGTGCACTACAAGTCCGTCGTCGGATTTCGCAATTACGATGACGGCTGGCGCATGATCGAGGGCGTCCCGCGCTCCGTCCAGTCCATGGACGACGCACTGAAAAACGCCGAGCCGATTCCGTGAGCAACTCCACAGAATCCGCTCTGTGGACCTTCCTGCACTCACGATTGCTAGGCGGTCAGCGCATTCGAGCAATGGCGATCATTCTCGTTTTCTGCTTGTGGAGTGTCTGTCTAGTCGACTACGCCAAGCCCGGGATCTTCGACCGCGCCGGCAACATCAAGTTCCAGGATTTTCTTCAATTCCCCATCTCCGCCCGCCTGATCGCCAGCGGCCACGGCGATCAACTCTATGACGACGAGGTCCTGGCGCGCGAGATCCGCGCCACCACCGGCCGGGACACCAATGTCTACCTGCAGTACTTCTACGGCCCGCAAGTCGCCCTTCCGTTTATCAAGCTTGCATCGCTACCGTTCCTCACGCAGGCAGAAATCTGGGTCGCACTTTCTCTCCTGATGTATTTTGTTTGCATCTACCTCATCTGGAAGCGATGCGCTGCGCTCCGCTCATATCGCGCGCTGGTCGCCATCTGTGCACTCGCCTATCCGCCGCTGTTTCACTTCTTCGTCCGCGGACAACTTTCTGCCGTCGTGCTGGTCTGTTTCACTGCCGCGTATCTGGCATTTCTCTCGAAGCGTGATTTGCTCACCGGCGTAGCTCTCGGCCTCCTTGCATTCAAGCCGCAGTTTCTGATTGCCATCCCGTTAATCTTGTTTTTTGCGCAAGTATGGAAGGCTCTCGCCGGAGTTGTGATCTCCGCCGCAACGCAACTCACACTGACGTCGCTCTACTTCGGCCGCGCCGTCATGCAAGCGTACGGCGCCAGACTGCTGCACAGCGCCGGCCATCCGGGCTCCACCGAACTGATCTTCTCTCCCATCCAGATGCACTCTCTGCACAGCTTCTGGGAACTCCTCATCCCCTGGCGGCCCGGTGTCTGGATCCTCTACGGACTGACGTCGTTCGCCGCAATTGGAATCGCCGCGGCCATCTGGAAATCCTCAACTCCCCTCGCGCTTCGTTTTTCTGCGCTGATGTTCGCCGCAGTCCTGGTGAACCCACACCTCTATATCTATGACTTGCTCGGGCTGGCACCAGCGTTTCTTCTGCTCACCGACTGGTCGCTGAATAACGTTCGCCATCCCGCGAAACCCGTCCTTGATGTT
>QIAL01000209.1 GCA_003225535.1 Acidobacteriota bacterium
ACAACGCACGTGGGAACGCCGGCATCGGCCGAGACTGCCTTGTGTCCCGCGTCGCAGGTGATGATATTCCGTTGGGGATGGCTGACCACACGCGCCATGACGAGAGCGGCGGGCGCGTAACCGTACTCTGTGGGGAACTGGGTTAGACTCGTGGCGTCGTGATAGACAACCGTGCCCGGCGAGACTCGGTGGAGGAAGTTTGCCTTTTCGAATCCCGGATACGCGATCGAGCACGGCATAGTAGGCGTACCAGCCGTTACGACCTCTGGCACGTGCACACCCGCACTGTCGAGGTCGTGGACAAGACCCAATAGCTGATCGTATCCAGCGTGCGCAGCTTTCGTTCGCTCGGGTTCGGCCACGGCCCCGAACTGGCCGTCGTAGTAGTGCAATCCGCGAAACTCGAGCGCTGACTGGATAACGGCCTGCGCTAGTTCAACGACATACTGTCTGGAACTCTGCTCGATGCCGGTGCGGTTCATCCCAGGATTAATGTCGAGGAAGATACCGACATCGGCGCCGCGCCACTGATGCACTTGCGCTTCATTCTCGGCCAGAACTGAAATCCGCACTCGTGGGTGCTGATTCTTGATCTCACGCACACGAAGCGCGTTGGCGCCCATTAAGGGGTAAGCAACTAGTACGTCGGTCGCTCCTGTCTGACAGGCTTGCAGAAGCTCGAGGGTGGTGGCGCATTTTAAGTTGCGCACGCCTCGATCGATGAGCATGCTCAGCGTGTAATTCAGCTTGGCGGTCTTGATATGCGCGCGCCAGCGGTCGGCACGTCCCGCGAGAAGGTCGAGGGTGCAACGAATGTTGGAGGCGATCACGTCGGGATATAGCGCGAGCGCCGGTGTGAGCACGCGTTCGGGATCAGAGACGCGATACCGTTCGTGCCAGGGGAACTCCTGCAACAGGAACTTTGTGCTTGCCATATTGGATTGATGATACCGCGGGAAGCGTGAAGAGAAACTCTCTGCTTCGGAGACGCGTGGGTGACCGACAAGGAATAGCGTCAGCGGCACGTGGGATCCTTCGCTCCGCCTGAAAAGCGGCTCCGCGCAGGATGACATTTCTTTTGAGGACTTTTCTTCTCAAGACATCCGCTGTCGTTGACCAAGTTGGACGCCGATAGTAGGCTCTCTGAATCCTCAATGGCGACCAATCCTCCCGCGCAATCGGAAAAATCTGAATTGGCTCATTCGCATTTGGTCCGTGGTCTCGGACTATGGGCTGCGATCGCGATTGTGATCGGTGACACCATCGGTACGGGAGTGTTTCTGGTGTCGAGCGACATGGCTCGCGCCGTGGGATCCAGCGGACTGGTGCTGGTGGCGTGGATTCTCGGCGGGCTTGTGGTTCTGCTGGGGGCATTCTGTTACGCCGAATTGGGGGCGGCTTTTCCAAGCGCGGGTGGCCCTTACGTCTACCTTGGCCGCGGCCTGGGGCCTCTTTGGGGCTTCTTGTTCGGATGGATGAGTTCGTTTCTGGACCGGCCTGTCGCCATGGCGGGGCTGGGAGCTGGCTTCATCCGCTTCATGGGATTCTTTTTCCCAGCGGTAGACACGCCGCTTTTCACGGGGCGGATTTGGCACGAGGAATTCACGTTTACAGCAGCACAGCCGTTGGCGGCGTTTGTCGTCATAATGGTAACGGGGATCAACTATTTCAGTGTGAAGATGAGCGGCGCGATCCAGGTGCTGCTGACTTCTTTGAAAATCGGCACGATTGTGGTGATTGCGTTCGGGGGGCTATTGCTCGGCCGTCAAGCTGGTATCGCAGCAGTGCCGCACGCGACGCCCGGGGGCTGGGGCATGATCCGTGCACTGCTCACAGCTCTTGTTCCCGCGATGTGGGCGTTCAACGGATTCAACGATCTCGGCGATCTCGGAGAAGAGATCAAGCGTCCTGAAAAAAATATTCCCAGGGCCATCCTGCTGGGCCTGTTGATCGTCGGCGGACTTTATCTGGCGGTGAATTTTGCTTACTTTCACGTGCTGCCGTTTGCGGAAGTGGCTCGATCGCCGCATGTGGCGTCGGATGTGGTGCAGGGGTTTGCGGGCAGCCGCGGTGCGGCATGGCTCACGGTGGCGATGGCTGTCTCCGCATTTGGCGCGTTGCACGTTGTGGTGCTGACGGGGGCGAGAATTCCGTATGCAATGGCCCGCGATGGAGTCTTCTTTCAGTTTGCGGAAAAAGTGCATCCTTCTTTCCGAACGCCAAGCGGAGCGCTGCTTTTTCTGGGAGCGGTTGCAACGGTGCTCGCGCTGACCGGGACGTTCGAGGAACTCTACTCGTTGTTCGTGTTCGCCGTCTGGATCTTCTTTGCATTAACCGGGGTGGCGTTGCTACGGCTGCGCCGCGTCGAGCCGAATCTCGTGCGGCCTTACCGCGCGTGGGGCTATCCATTGACGCCGCTGATTTTTGTGTTGGTTGCGATTGCTTTAACGGTGAACTTGTGGATGGTACGGCCGGTGCGATCGACGTTGGGGCT
>QIAL01000210.1:0-956 GCA_003225535.1 Acidobacteriota bacterium
TCGGCATCGGATTGGCCGACGCGCAGGCCGTCGCCATAGCCGTTCCGGTAACCTTGATCTCTGGCGTCCTCCCGGCGATCGTAGCGATCGTCGCCGTCGCGTCCCCACGACTGACCCCAGGCCACGCTACCGAAAAGCAAAGAAACCGTCGCGGCCAGTAAAGCAATTCTTAACCCACGCCAAATTCTGTCGTGCATCATAATCACCTCCGTCGACGAAGCTAGGCCCTTCGGGCACATGTAGGATCGGATGCTGGCTGGCGGATCGGTGATGCCCGTGCGGAAGTATGCGAATGCCCAGTGATCTTATGGGTTTACGAGGATTGCACCGGGCGCAACTTTTCTAGCTAATGTGGGTTCGTGGGTGGATTTCCGCGGAAAACTGCAAAGCCACCACAGAGGACACAGAGGGGGCACTGAGGGTTTCGCGGTGTTAGACTCAAACGTTTTGATTGAGGCGGACATCATGAACATTCGAACTGTAGGCGTGGTGGGCGCGGGGACGATGGGGAATGGGATCGCGCACGTGTTCGCGCGGAGCGGATACGGCGTCGTGTTATGCGACGTGGAACAGCGCTTTCTGGATCGGTCTCTGGGGACGATTGCAAAGAACCTGGAGCGGGAAGTTGCGAAGAGCAAGATCACTGCTGCGGATAAGGACTCGGCTCTGGGACGCATTCAGGTGGTCACGGATCGAGGCAAGCTGGTGGAGTGCGATTTCGTGGTCGAGGCAGCGACCGAAAAATTCGAGATCAAGACGGAAATTTTTCGCGATCTCGACCACCTGACGCGGCCGGAGATCATCCTCGCGTCGAATACTTCGTCGATTTCGATCACCAAGCTGGCAGCTTTGACGAAGCGGCCAGAGAAAGTGATCGGGATGCACTTCTTTAACCCGGTGCCGGTGATGAAGTTGGTGGAGGTGATCCGGGGGCTGGCGACTTCGCAGGAGACGTT
>QIAL01000210.1:996-4507 GCA_003225535.1 Acidobacteriota bacterium
AACCGGGTGCTGATGCCGCTGCTGAATGAAGCGATGTACGCGGTGATGGAGGGGGTGGCTACTGCAGAGGCCATCGATGAAGTGTTCAAGTTGGGGATGGCGCATCCGATGGGGCCGCTCACGTTGGCGGATTTCATCGGGCTGGACGTGTGTCTGGACATTATGCGGGTGCTGCATGGTGGGCTGGGCGATCCGAAGTACCGGCCTTGTCCGTTGCTGATCAAGATGGTGGATGCGGGGTGGCTGGGGCGGAAGAGCGGGCGAGGGTTTTACCAATATTGAGGATTGTCCATTGTTGATTCTTGAATGAAGACCTCAAAGGCGATGCGTTCTTCTATCTGCTTGCCGCGGTCTGCGGGATGGGCACCGGGTGGGCTGACGTTGTTGTCGACGATCTGCTGTTCACGGCTCTGCTGGTGCTTTCATCTTGCATTTTGCTTGGGATGTTGCGGCCGCGATGGCCTTGGCGATGGGTGCTAACCGTTGGCACATTCGTTCCTCTGACGGAGCTTGCTGCGTATCTCGTTCGCACGGTGAAGCCTTCGCGGGCACAGATTTATGGATCGTTTCTCGCGTTTCTACCGGGGATTGCTGGGGCGTATGGGGGAGCGGTGATGCGCAGGGTCATGGATAACCTGCGGTTGGGGAAGTAAGGTTGTCGCGCGGCGCGGGTTCTTTCGCCGCTTCGCGGCTGGCGCATCTTGGATCGACTTGCCGCCAGGGCTAGCCGCCGTTTTCTGTCATTAGCGGCTATGATGCTTCGACTTCAGGAGCCATCCATGCGTACACTTTTCATTCTTCTATTCTCACTCGCGGCATCTGTCAGCTTGGTCGCGCAAAAGCCCGCTTGGGAACCTCTTCCGCACCGCCCCACTCTTCCGTTGTGGCCGCATCCGCAAGCCGGGGGAGAGCCGGAGGTTGACGCCACGACGGCCAAAGACAGTCTGATCGCGGGGAAGTCGGTGATTCGGCTGACTAGCGTCTCGAATCCCACGATCACGCTCTACGGTCCGAAGGGGAAGAACAGTGGTGCGGCAGTAGTGGTTTTTCCGGGCGGCGCATACCGGGTGCTGGCGATCGATCTGGAAGGAACCGAGGTGTGCGAGTGGCTGAGTTCCATCGGGGTGACATGCGTGTTGCTGAAATACCGCGTGCCGAACTCAGGGCCATATCCCAAGTCGCCGGCAGCGCTGGAAGATGCGCAACGGGCGCTGGGCATGGTGCGGGCGCATGCGGCGGAGTGGCACATTGATCCGCAGCGAATCGGAGTTCTTGGGTTTTCGGCTGGCGCGCATCTGGCAGCGGCTTTGAGCACACACTTTGATCAGCGGCTTTATGACGCGGTTGATGCGGCTGATCAGCTGAGTTGCAGGCCGGACTTCGCCGTTATCGTTTATCCGGGATATCTGGCGCTTTCGGAACAGAACTTCGCGCCGAATGCGGAGATCCATGTAACGGAGAAGACGCCACCATCTTTCATTGTGCAGACGGAGGATGATCCAGTGCACGTGGAGAATTCGACTGTCTACTATCTGGCTCTGAAGAACGCCGGCGTGCCGGTTGAGATGCACCTCTACGCTCGGGGAGGGCATGGATACGGATTGCGGCGTACGGAGATGCCGGTGACGGCATGGCCGCAGAACCTCGAAACCTGGCTGCGCACGATCGACATGTTACCGTCCGTCAAGCGCTAGCGGTCGACCGACGCACGCCCCGCGCCAAAGACGCGCGCTTGGGGGCACCCCGGACGAAGGCGTCCGGGGCTACATCGTCCGAGGGCTGACTGAGGTCCACTCTTAGGTATCGGCTAACCAAAAAGTAACTCCCGAATTCACAGGAATCGCTAGTATGCTGGCGAGCATGGGTGTAAGTGTCTCCATGCTGGCTTCGGGGAGCCGCGGGAACTGCGCGCTCGTCTCGAGCTCAAGCACGAAGATTCTGGTCGATGCCGGCATCTCCTGCCGCGAGACCTTCAAGCGAATGAAGTCGTTGGGCGAAGATCCCCAGTCGCTTTCGGCCATCCTCATCACGCACGAGCACTGCGACCACATTTCCGGACTGGCAACGCTGTCAAAGAAGCTGCGCATCCCAGTGTTCATAACCGGGGCCACTTATCAGACATGGCAACGCGCCATGCGCAATGAGATCGGCGAGAAGCCGAAGCTCGAGAAGTTCGAACGCTTCGAATCCGGGCATAGCTTCCAGGTGGGCAACATTGCGGTAAAGCCGTTCACGATTCCGCATGATGCGGCCGATCCGGTGGGATTCACCTTCCGCGCGGAAGGGATCAAGGTCGGATTGGCCACCGATCTTGGCTACATTCCCCTGAGCGTGCGCGATCACCTGCGCGGCTGCGATGTACTGATCATGGAATCGAATCATGATCTGGAAATGTTGCGGGTGGGGCCGTATCCGTGGTCGGTGAAGCAGCGGGTAATGAGCCGCGTGGGCCATCTGTCGAATGTCGCCCTCGCGGATTTCTTCACCAGCGACTATGATAATAGTGCAACGTTTGTGGTGTTGGCGCATCTGTCAGAGCAGAACAATCATCCGGAAATAGCCCGGAGAGAGGCAGAAAGGGCGCTGTCGTCGCGGGGCGGCTTATTCTGCAACCGCCTGCTGTTGGCGTCCCAGACCGAAGCGTTACAACCGATTCGTCTGTAGTCGGGCTGTTTGTGGCTGATTTACACTCCCTCATGAGTCAGCAGTGCATTGATCCAATCGTGGGCAAGATTCTGGCGGGCTGGCGGTACGACATTTCCGGCCTTGCGCCGGAGATGCGCGGCGACTATGAGAATCACTTCGCATCCTGCGAACACTGCCGCAGCCGGCAGCAACTTCACCGCATCATTGACGTTGGGCTGATCGTGCTGGCTTCGGTTTCGGCTGGGGTGTTCCTGCTGGCGTTCGGAGTAATCCGATATCTTGGGCCGCGACACGCCTTGCTGCTGGAGATCGCAGCGCTGGCCGGGTTCGCGCTTTCTGCGCTGATCTGGCTGGGCGTGGCGGTGGCAACGCCAGCGCCAGTAACCATGCTCGACGCCGCCAAGCTAGGGGCGCGGCGGGTGCATGACAGGTTGCCGGAGGAAATTCGCCAGCGGCTTCCTGAAGAACTCCGTATCAAAATCACCGGGACTTAGAGGAATGCTCCGAACTTCGAAGGTGCTCGCGGGAATGCTGGTTGCCGTCTTTGCGATCGCGATGCTGCCTATCGCAGGTTGGGCGAATTCTTCTCTTCACGTGGAGCAAGCTGCCGGGTGTCACAGCCATTTGCCGGCTACGCCGGCGCCGGCACAACCTAGTCATCAGTGCTGCGCGGCCGGGCATCAATGGGCGATTCCCGGTTCGCCTGTCATCCTGCATCCTGTGATTGCACAGGCGGGAGTCCACCAGGATGCGCACGATCTTCAGCCTCACTTGTTCAGCCGTCCCACGCCCGCACTGATCTCCGACAGTCCTCCAGTCACTGCCTCGTTGAGGATCTAGACACCCGAACATTTTTCCTTATCTG
>QIAL01000324.1 GCA_003225535.1 Acidobacteriota bacterium
AACCGTCGGCATACGACGTTGCCCAGGCTCCCCAAATCGGAAATGACGGTTCGTTGGTCGATCCCGGCACAGGAGAATCGCTCAGTATCAATGACCCGCGTGCCTACAACGGACAGGTACACTGCGGTGGTGCGGGAGTGCCGATCGGATGCGTTTCTGGGCACCTGTTCAACCCCGCCCCTCGTTTCGGTTTTGCCTGGGATCCTCTCGGGAATGGCAAGTGGGCCGTGCGGGGCGGATACGGAATCTTCTTCGAGCATGGCAACGGCAACGAGCAGAATGTCGAAGCGCTCGAAGCGACACCGCCGCTCGTGCTCAACCCTTCACAACCCAACATTTCGGGCTACAGCAGCATCGGGGGAGCCGGAGGCGCCGTCGTAGCCTTCCCGCTGGGGTTCAATTCGATTTCCACCAAAGCCCGCTGGCCCTATGTGCAGCAGTACAACGTGAACGTTCAGCATGAATTGCCGCAACACATCGTCGCCAGCGTTGCCTACGTGGGGAGCAAGGGCACGCACCTAGGGCGCAGATTTGATTTGAACCAAGTTCATGATCTGATCGGGCCCAACCCGTACCAACCAGGAGAGCCCATTGGACCAGACGATTGCAGCAATTTGACGACTCCTGGCGGCGTTCCGATCACCGGTGACGCGCTTCTGCACCTCAACATTGCTTGCGGCAGCGACCCAAACCCAGTCCGGCCCTACTTGGGGATCGGTAACATCAACTTCCTGCAATTTGCGGCGAGTTCCAGCTACAACGCGTTGCAGGTATCGGCTAAGCGCACCATGGCCCCTGTCCAGTTGAGTATTGCTTACACCTATAGTCATGCCATCGATGATGCGTCTAGTGGCGGGGCCTTCAACACGCCGAGCACAGTTGATTCTTACAACTTGAGGTTAGCGCGAGCAAGTTCTGATTTTGACGTCCGCCACAACTTCGCACTCAGCTATATCTACGACTTGCCCTTCTTCCGTGCGCCGGGTCTAGCAAATAAGATCGCCGGCGGGTGGCAATTGTCGGGAATTTGGCAGACTCAAACTGGCACGCCTTTCAGTGTCATCGATAGCAATTTCTCCGACAACGCCGGCGTCTCCAACGGATCAGGTCCGGGTACGTACGCGGATCTGGTCGGAAATCCCAGGAAGAGCGTCCCCTCAAGCGGAGGTAATGGCGCTCCTCCCTTTCTGTACAATCCAGCGGCCTATGCAAATCCCACGGGGCTCACCTTCGGGAACTCCGGTCGTAACAGCTTGCGCAACCCGAGGACTACGAATTTCGACATGGCTCTTTTCAAGCATTTCAAGTTCACAGAAACAGCTGGATTTGAATTTCGCGCCGAGGCGTTCAATGTCTTCAACCACACCCAATGGAGTGGCGTAGACAACGATCTGGTTTCGGGCAACTTCCTCACGCCGTCCGGAGCACACCGGGCTCGCACTCTGCAGCTCGGTGCGAAAATTATCTTCTAGTCGGCAGGATAGTGAAAACCAAACCCGGCCTCGCCAGAGGCCGGGTCCACTCATTTTGGGCCTTGGCATTACCTGCCCCAAATTCTGTCATCCTGAGCGAAGCAAGTGCGAAACGTAGTGAAGCACTTGCGCAGTCGAAGGATCCCTACTCTTCGAAAATCGACTTTTTCCACAGCCCCATGTGACATCTGACCTTGCGGTCCACAGGATGCTTGCGCCATCATGGTCGAGGCCGAGACGGTGCAGCGAACAACGCATCTCCTCCAATTTCGGAATGCGGATCGCGGCTGCCCGCTCCTAAGTTCTTTGACATCAAGATTTTGCCCGCAAGTGATTGTGCCCCATAGATTACCTCCGCAGTTTGCGCTAACTCCTTGATGGGAAGGATCCAGGGGGAGGGGGTACCCACATCACTCGCCTGCCAGTCCCATTTCGGGAAAGTCGCCCGAAAGATTTTTTTGAAATAAAACGTCAACGCCCTACGAACGGGAACTCGAACCCACAGAAGCGCCGACTCGGCTACTTATCGCTTCCAGCGCCCGCTCCAGATCCTCAATCTGATCTTCCACGCTCTCGATTCCAACCGACAGTCGAACCATCTGCTCGGTTACGCCCATTTCGGCGCGCTGCTCGGCAGAGATCATCGCATGTGATGTCAGCACCGGGATCGAAACCAGCGACTCGACTCCACCCAGACTCGTTGCCAGGGTGAACAGCTTCATCGCCTCGCTCACGCGCCGCGCGTCGTCGCCCGATCCATCGACCTCAAACGTGACCATTCCGCTCCCCCCCGACATTTGCTCGCGGGCAATCGCGTACTGCGGATGGCTCTTCAGAAACGGATAA
This sequence comes from Acidobacteriota bacterium, assembly GCA_003225535.1. GTDB lineage: Bacteria > Acidobacteriota > Terriglobia > Terriglobales > Acidobacteriaceae > Sulfotelmatobacter. The sequence continues at coordinate 2,319 of QIAL01000324.1, forward strand.
TGCACGCGCCGTACCTTCGCGTGCTGTTCCAGGAATTCCGCCACGCGCAGCGCGTTCTCGTTCTGCCGCGCTACGCGCACCGCCAGCGTCTTTAATCCGCGGATCAGCAGCCACGCCGCGTGCGGATCCATGCAGTTCCCCAAAGTTTTTCGCGTCTCGCCGACTTGCTCGATCAAGTCGCGCCGCCCACTGATCACCCCGCAAGTCAGGTCTGCATGTCCGCTCAGATATTTCGTGCCAGAATGCATCACGAGGTCGATTCCGTATTCTGCGGGATGCTGATTGATCGGCGTGCCAAACGTGCTGTCGATCATGCTGATCAGCCTGTGCTGCCTGGCGAGCGCCGCCATCTTCTTCGCGTCGATAATGCGCAAGGCAGGATTCGTCGGCGATTCCAGATACAGCAGCTTCGTGTTCGGACGAATGGCTCGCTCATACTGCTCGTATTCGGTCGTGTCGACTAGCGTGGTCTCGATCCCTAGTTTCGGCAGCCATCCCGAGAAGAACTTCGTGACGCCGCCATAAAGGTCGCGCTGCGCGACAATGTGATCCCCTGCTTTGAGCAGAGAAAGAATCGTGGTTGTGATCGCTCCCATTCCGGATGCAAACACCAGCGCAGCCTCGGTGCCTTCAAGAGCTGCCACGGTCTGCTCGGCGAGCGTGATCGTCGGATTTCCCCAGCGCGTGTAGTAGCGGTCCGTCGTGGTTACGCGGATCTGTTCTTCGTTGTCGGCGACCTCAAATGTCGAAGTCTGATAAATCTCTGGCGCGACCGGTCCGTTCTTCTTCTGCATTTCTGACGCGCCGCGCACCGCGGCGGTTTCAGGACGACGTTTGCGCTGTTTCATAGATTCCTCTGACGTCAAGACTAATGGTGTGATTCGAGCGCTGCAAGCCAAGCCTCTGTGAACCTCTGCCTGCCCTGAGCGAAGTCGAAGGGTGTCCTCTGTGGTTCGAGCTTTCCCAGCCACCATTTATAATGCCTTCACTCCGCCATGGATCTGGGGATCAAAGGTCGTGTAGCCCTGGTGGCTGCGTCCAGTCAGGGAATCGGACTAGCCACCGCCGAGGCGTTCGCCGCCGAAGGCTGCCGCGTCGCGATGTGCGCCCGCAACGACCGTACGTTGCAAGCCGCCGCCGAAAAGATTCGCAGGCAGCACGCGGCCGAAGTCTACGCCGAGGCCTTCGACGTGACCGATCTCGCGGCTGTGACGCGCTTCGTTGCCGCGGTGGCAACCAAGTTTGGCAGTGTCGACATCTGCGTGACCAACGCAGGCGGTCCGCCGGCGAAGGGTTTTCTAGCCGCATCGCTCGAAGACTGGAAGAAGGCGATCGAAGCCAACTTTCTCAGCAACGTGTATTTCGCCCATGAAGTGATTCCCCACATGCAGCGCAAGAAGTGGGGACGCATCATCACGATCACGTCGATTACGACGAAGCAGCCGGTCACCGATCTGGTCCTGTCGAATGCGGTCCGCGCGGCGGTCGTTGGTCTGGTGAAAAGCCTGGCGAACGAGTTCGGGAAAGACGGAATACTGGTCAATAACGTCGGACCGGGATTCACCGCGACCGATCGATTGAAAGAGCTGGCGAAAGCCCGCGCCGCAACGACGGGAAAGCCGGAGCAGGAGTTCCTCGATGCGTGGGCCGCTGATGCTCCGGTGAAGCGCTTAGGCGATCCTCGCGAAGTGGCGGAAACAATTGTCTGGCTGGCATCGGATCGCGCGTCGTACATCACAGGGCAAACGGTGTTGGTCGACGGCGGAATGTATAAAGGATTGTGAAGAGCAGTGAGCCACGAGCTACTAGCTTCGAGCCACGAGCTACGCGTAGTTCTGGTTTTCTCGTAGCTCGTAGCTCGAAGCTCACAGCTCGAAGCTCTCAGGAGATTCATGCGATCGATTGCATCACGGATGTCAGTCATGAGTGGGGAAGGCGCGCTGTCGGTTTTTGCTCGCGCCAAGGAACTCGAAGCGCAGGGCCACTCGATCATTCATCTTGAGCTCGGCGAGCCTGATTTCCATCCGGGTCAGTCCGTTATCGATTCAGCCGCACGCGCGCTGGCCGAGGGCAAGGACCGCTATTGCAACGTGATCGGAGTTCCAGCACTGCGTCACGAAATCGCTGCATATCTGGCCCGCACGCGCAGCATTCAAGTCTCGCCCGATAACATTGTTATTGCTCCCGGATGCAAGATCGCACTTTTCCAGTCGATGATGGCGCTGCTGGAGCCGGGCGATGAAGTTCTTTACCCGAATCCTGGTTTTCCTGGATATGCCTCGATCTCACTCGGTCTCGGGGCCGTGCCGGTACCTTACACGCTCTCAGCGCGGAATCAACTTCAGCCCGATCCAGATGAAGTTGCTTCGAAGATTACTCGGCGGACGCGGATGCTCCTCACGAACTCTCCGGGGAATCCGACGGGAACCGTCTACACCGATGCCGTGCAGCGCGCGCTCGCAGAACTTGCAGTCAAGCACGATCTCTGGGTGCTTTCGGACGAGATTTATGCTCGCATCATCTACGGCGGGGAATATCTCTCGATGCTGCGCTATCCCGGGATGGCCGATCGCACGCTGATCATCGATGGATTCTCGAAAAGCTTTGCGATGACAGGATGGCGTCTCGGTTACACGGTTGCTCCGCCCGAAGTCGTGCCCGCGCTGAATCTGATGGTGGTCAACACCTACACCTGCGTGGCCGAGTTCACGCAGTACGCGGCGATTGAAGCGCTCCGCGATCGAGAAGGCAACACGCCGCGCATGGTCGCCGAGTTCACCCGCCGAAGAGCTCAGTTCGCGCAGGACCTGAATCGCGTTCCTGGTTTCCGCTGCGTGCCGCCGGATGGCGCGTTCTATGCGTGGGTCGAAATTACCGGAACCGGCATGAGTGCCGAGGATCTCTGTCGAATTCTGCTCGAGGACGCTGGTGTCGCTGCCATTCCTGGCGCAGCCTTCGGCTCTTCCGGCAAAGACTTCATCCGGTTCTCGTTCGCATCGTCGATGGCGACATTGCAGGAAGCGGTCCAGCGCATTCAGAAAGTCTCATCGGCGTGGCAGACAACTGCAGTTCGGTGAGCAGTCCCAGATTCTAAGTTGTGTTCGAGGCATCCCATGCGAGATGGAATCCGAATTGTTGTGGTTATCTTATTGTTAGCTGGCTTGTGTGTGGCGCAGGCCCGCCCGTTTCCAGGCGGAGATGTGCAGCAGATCTATCAGCGCCTGCTTCCCCAGATCGAAAAGATCGCAGCCTTCGACCATCACGCCCATCCTGGCTATGCTGACGATCCAGATGTTGACGCCATGGCCGCTCCTCCCAATGCGAGCGAGGCGTTGCGAACCCGCGACGATAACCCTGAATTGGCAGCAGCAGCCAAGGCGTTATTCGGATATCCGTACAACGATCTTTCCCAGGAGCACGCGAAATGGCTGCTGAATAAGAAGACGGAGCTGAAGAAGCAGCTTTCGGGCAGCACATATTTCAACTCCATTCTCGACAAGATCAACATCGAATCCTCGGTGGCGAATCGCGCGATGATGCCGGACTATCTCGACGCCAAGCGCTTTCCCTGGGTATTCTTCGCGGATTCGTTCATGTGGCCGTTTAATAATGAACGCGAAACCGGGCGAAATCCCGATGAAGGAGTCTTCATTCCGCTGCAAGAGAAAATGCTCCACCGCTGGATGCAGCAGGTGAACGTCACGAAGCTCCCGGCGTCATTCGCCGACTATCTGAGCTTCATCAGCCGGGTGCTCGAGGACAATTCCCGGCGCGGCGGCATTGCCATGAAGTTCGAGGTGGCCTATTTCCGGCCGATGTCGTTCAGCGATCCGACAAGCTCGCAGGCTGAGGACATCTATCGCAGGTTCATCACGGGTGGAATACCGACGGAAAAGGAGTATCGAACGTTTCAGGATTACATTTTCCGCTACCTGGTTCAGGAGGGCGGTCGCCTGCATCTGCCGGTGCATATTCACACGGCAATCGGCATCGGCGACTATTTCAATCTCTCGCAGAGCAATATCATGAGCCTCGAAACCGTGCTGCGCGATCCGCGATATGCCTCGACGACGTTCGTCATGATTCACGGGGGTTATCCGCTGGAGCGCGAGGCCATCTGGCTGGCGGCGATGAAGAACGTGTACTTGGATTCTTCGTTTGGGGAGCTCGCGCAGTATCCGTCGGAATTCAAGCACACGCTGAAAATGTGGCTGGAAACTTTTCCCGACAAGATCACCTTTGGCACGGACTGTTTCCCGTACAATCAGGTGTTGGGCGCGGAAGAAAGTTACTGGCTGGGCGCTTATTCATCGCGAACCGCATTGGCTGCGGCGTTAGCGGAGATGATTTCTGAAGGAGAAGTCAGCGAGTCCCGTGCGCTCGAGCTGGCGCACGCCTACCTTCATGACACGGCGGTGAAGCTGTACAACGGAAGGGTGCACTGATAGGAACTCTTATATGGCGAAGGGATACTGGATCGCATTCTACCGATCCGTTTCGAATCCGGCTGCGCTGACGGAATATGCCAAATTGGCGACTCCTGCGATTCAGGCTGGAGGAGGACGCTTCATCGCACGCGGTACTCCCTACCGAAGGTATGAAGCGGGACTGGACCAACGGAGTGTGGTGATCGAGTTCGATAGTGTGCAGAGCGCCGTCGCCACCTATGAGAGTCCTGCTTATCAGGCGGCTCTGAAGGTGCTGGGAAGTGCTGCGGAACGGGACATTCGCATCCTGGAGGGCAGCTGAAGACAGTCGACAGCGAAGCGCTGCACAAAAAGTTTATGCCAAAATCGAAACCAAAATCCAAATCAACATCGCTCGCGAAAGGGAAGTCCAAGCCCGCGAAGCGCGTGGTCGCAAAACAGGCTGCCCCTTCTGCCGCACTGCAATACATCCCGTGGCATACAATTCCGCTCGAGGATCTCAACCCACTCCTTCAGAGGCAGTTCGTGGTCGGTCAGGAGATCATGCTGGCGCGCGTCCTGCTAAAGAAAGGATGCATCGTCCCCGAACACAGCCATCACAACGAGCAGTTGACGTACATCGTCGAAGGCGCGCTTAAGTTCTACATTGACGGCAAGGAGATCGTGGTGCATGCGGGCGAAGTGCTGTGCATCCCATCGAACATGCCGCACAAGGCCGAGGCGATGGAAGATACGGTGGACCTCGATGTGTTCGCTCCGCCGCGCGCCGACTGGATCAACAAGACCGACCAATACCTGCGGAGAGAGAAATAGATCGCCCTCATGTCATCGGTCTCCACTTCCACTCCGGGTGTGCGCCAGGAAAACTTCCGATTCCGTTGCATTGCCTGCGGTGATCTCAGCGATGCCGCGAGCCAGGACTTTCGCTGCGGTCGATGTGGAGACTTGCTCGAGATCGCGTATCCCACCTGGAATGAGAAGAAGCCTGACGCGGCGATGCTAAAGTCTGCGTGGCAGAAGCGGCGCCTCTCGTCGAGCGCAGTAGACCTGAGCGGTGTTTGGCGCTATCGCGATTTACTGCCCGCCCTCGATGACGAGCAGCAGGTCATTACGCTCAGGGAAGGGAATACACCGCTTTACGAGTTGCCGCGGTGCGCGCGCATCACAGGTGTGCCGCACCTTTTTGCCAAGCATCAGGGAATGAATCCGACGGGATCGTTCAAAGATGCCGGGATGACGGTTGCGGCAACCTTTGCACGTCGTGCGGGATTCCGCTGGGTAGCGTGCGCATCGACGGGAAACACGTCAGCATCGATGGCGGCCTATGCGGCGCGTGGCGGGATGCGCGGCCTGGTGCTGGTTCCGGAGGGGAAGATTTCCTGGAGCAAGCTTTCGCAGGCGCTCGACTATGGCGCGGTCACCTGCCAGTTGCGCACCGACTTCGATGGCTGCCTGAAACTGCTTCAGGAGCTTGTGCGGCAGGCGCCGGTTTACCAGCTCAATTCAATTAATCCGTTTCGGCTGGAAGGGCAGAAGACGCTTGCGATCGAATTGCTTGAGCAACTGGATTGGCAGGTGCCCGACCACGTCATCGTTCCGGGCGGAAATTTGGGGAATAGTTCCGCCATCGGCAAAGCGCTGTTGGAAATGCGTGAGCTGGAACTGATTTCGCGCTTGCCGAAGCTGTCGGTCATTCAGGCGGAAGGAGCCAATGCGTTGGTGCGAACGCTTCGGGAGGCAGGCGGCAAGCGCCTCATCAGCGTTCCCGCGGAAACGCGAGCGACTGCGATCCGCATCGGCAATCCTGCGTCGTGGAAGAAGGCTGCGCACGTGCTTGAAGCTACTGGTGGCGCGTGTGAACAGGTAACCGAACTGGAGATCGCGCACGCCAAGGCAGAGATCGGCGCGGAAGGCATCGGGTGCGAGCCGGCTTCGGCAGTTACTTTGGCTGGGATGAAGAAGCTGGTGAAGCAGGGGTTTGTGAAGCCAGACGAAACCGTGGTGCTGGTGCTGACGGGGAATCTGCTGAAAGATCCGGATTTCACCATCGATTTCCATCGCGGTGAGATGTTTGGCGGCGGACCGGAATCTGGGGCAGTGGATTCCTTGCGCCATCCGCCGATTGTTTTGGACGCGTCTCTTGATGCGGTCATGCGAACTTTGGAGCGATTCAACTGAGTTTCGAGATTAGAGGCGAAGAAATATCTCGCCCGATGGTGCGAGCGCAAGATGCGTTCGCCACAGCCGGCGGGACGCCGGCACTACTCTGATGCCTGCGAAGAGATCGCGACGATCCAACTACCGAATCGCACTCCCTGCTACTTCGGCCAACCTTGGGCCGGCGTTTGATGCTGCGGCGCTGGCAATGGATTTCTACATCAGGATTGATGCGCGTCCGGCTGATGTTTTTTCCATCGTGGCCAAGGGACGCGATCAGGGCATCTGCGGGAAAGTGGAAGACCATCTCATCCTGAATACCTACCGGGAAGTACTGTCCGGAACCGGTCGGGTGATCACACCACTTTCGCTCCGCATTGACAATGACATACCTATCGGGAAAGGGTGTGGCTCTTCGGCGGCTGCGCGACTGGCCGGGATTGCTCTCGCGGTGCGTTTCGGGCGGCTCAAGTGGACTGATGCGCAGATTGTCGGCGAGGCCTCCCGGCGCGAGCACCATCCCGACAATGCGTCGGCCTGCTGGATGGGAGGGCTGACCGTGGCGCGGATGTCTGGGGAGGCAGAGGCACAGGTCGCGGTCATCCGGCCGAAAGGGAAGTGGCCTCTATTGCTGGCCATTCCTGATCAACCGTTGTCGACCGAGGAAGCCCGCCGCGTGCTTCCGGCCCAGTATTCGCGGGCGGACGCCGTGACCAACGTGCAGAACGCAATGCTGCTGCTAGCGGCCTTCGCCCAGGGCCGCCCGGATTTCCTGGCCGCAGCGCTGGACGATCGCATCCACCAGCCTTATCGGGCAGCCCTATGCCCGCTGCTGCCATGCTTGCAGGAACTAAAAGGGAAGGACGGAATCCTGGGAGCCGTGCTCAGCGGAGCTGGGCCGTCTGTGCTGGTGTTCCTCGATCCGCGCACTGTGGTGTCACGAGCACGAAAGCACATCGCCGCCTATATTGCCAATCGGGGTCTTACTGCAGAGCTACTCGAAACCTCGATCACCTCGCGGGGTGGGCGGTCCTAGCTCACAACGATGTGTTTTCAAGTATTGTTCCTAGCCTGAATGTGCCATTTACCACTGGCAGCCTGTGGAGTACGTTGAAACTTCCCCCTCGAACAACTAATTTGTGCCGAAAGTGTTCTAAGAATCGCGGATGTACGACCTAAGAACAGGCAGAGTTTAGTTGTTCCGGCGGGCAGGTGAGCTGTAATGAGTGCCAGAAGGCTTCAACGAAGGAGGGGCCATCGCATGTCGGGGAACGAACAGGTTCTTGTGGAGATCCAGACTTTCCTTGTGGCGCTCGCCTCTTACGCGGATCGTGTTGCCAGTGATCCCAAAGTCACTTTCGAAGAGCACCACGTTAGCCTCATGGGACCCGTTAGCCGCGACGCATCACAGCCTTTGGCGAGAGCCGCTCGAGTTGGCTCGCGCTAAGCTTCGCCGGTTCCTCTAATTCTGTGGCAGCGTAAATCCGTACTTGTGAAGCGTCTCAGACGCGTCCTTCGTTTTCAGATACTGCAAGAAATCTGCTGCTTCCTTCTTATGTTGTGACCTGCTGAGAACTACTACGCCCTGTTCGAGCGGGGGATAGTAATCCGCAGGAACCACCCAGAACTTTCCCAGGCTCTTCACCGCGGGCGATAGAGCGTGCGCCAAGGCGACGAATCCAGCTTGGGCGTTTCCTGACTCGGCAAACTGCGCGGCCTGCGAGACGTTCTCGCCCATGACAAACCGGTCTGACAGGCGGTCGTAGAGTCCAGCATGCTTTAAAGCGGCGACTGCAGCGCGGCCGTAGGGCGCATGTTCAGGATTGGCGATAGCAATCTTCTTGACCGAGCTGTCTAGGAGAACTGCCATGCCCTGGCGTTCGACATCAAGCGGCGAGCTGGCGGGAACCCACAGAACCAACTGACCCAGAGAGTATTGGTAGAGGCTGGGGGCGTCGGCCTGGCCATCGGCGATCAATCGCTTGGGATAATCCATATCCGCCGAGAAAAACAGATCGAAGGGGGCTCCATTTTCAATTTGCTGAGTGAGCGCTCCGGACGCTCCGAAGGAAAGCTTGATTCTGATACGGGTCTTCTTTTCGTACTGCTGGGCGATGTCGTGGAGGGCTGGATTCAGGTCGGCAGCAGCCGCTACGAGCAGCTCGGGCTCTGCTTTCTCTTGCGTCCATGAGTGGGTGGGAATCAGAGCAAGACAGACTGTTACCGCAACGCAGAACCGCAGCATCGATCTAAGCCTCCGCATTTTTCAGTCTTTTCTATTACAGCACGAGCGACGGATTCCCAAAGTGGGCCAACATCGTTGCGCGATGGCGGTTTTACATTGAATCGTCCGGCTTTCCTTCTGATACTGGCAGGTGCGTAAGCGTGACGGGCCAAGCCGATGGCAAGTTCGGCCCCTGCCTTTTCTCGTACTGGCAGCGACCTTCTTTATTCTCCTCTCTTCTACAGCGCAAGGTCAGGGTGCAAAGCAGACTGGTGCTGAGGTGTCCATTTCCGATCCCGATGCGGACCATGTCAGGGAACGCAACGAATGGTTCTACCGAGGACGAGTGGTACGCGGTCTGCCTTCTGCAGAGTGGAGACGGCGTGCGTATCAGGCGAAGCTTCAGTTGCGCGCGCAGCGGGCGACAGCGCTTCCACACACGAACCCAGCTGTCTCGTTTTCTGTGGGTTCGTGGCTGCCCCTGGGCCCGGTGCCCTTGGCGTCGGATGCGAGCGGCAATGGCACGCAGGACTATCACCAGGTGGCAGGCCGAGCCACGGCAGTTGTTATCGATCCTGCGGATTCCACGGGCAATACGGTCTATATCGGCGGGGCGCAAAGCGGGATCTGGAAGTCCACCAACGGGGCGAATGCCGTGGCGAATAACGTTGCTTGGACTCCGATCACGGACAATCAGGCGACGCTCTCGATTGGGGCGATTGCGATTCAGCCGGGCAACAACGATCCGGCGAAGAGTCTGATTCTTGCCGCGACGGGCGAGGCGAACAACTCGGGCGATTCTTACTTCGGACTGGGCGTTTTGCGATCCGCCGACGGTGGCAATAGCTGGACTCTGA